>CAZJWO010000087.1:0-16149 GCA_964549735.1 uncultured Fibrobacteraceae bacterium
TAATGAGCGGTGACTGGAGTTCAGACGTGTGCTCTTCCGATCTCTGCTGCGCCGCGCTGGACGGCCAGCAGCTCGAGCCGTCCGATCCCGCGGCGGCCGACCAGCGGCCAGACATCGGAGACGACGACCTGGTCGCTCTGGCCGCTGACCTGGTGCACGCCTTCGAGCTGGTGGAGCTGGACGCCGACCTGGTCGGGGCCGGGCTGGCGGACGATCTGCAGGGGCGGGCCTGATTCTGCATCGGTCGCCCCAGGCATATCACGGCAACCCGGAATACCGTATCGGCGACCGAATGCAGCCCAATCGCTACAAAGAATGAAGCCAGCCTCGCGAGGGGGTTTTCCTTCGCCGTCCTAAGTGATTTAATTTTAGCTGGTTACTGGAGCGGGCAACGGGTCTCGAACCCGCGACCCTCAGCTTGGGAAGCTGATGCTCTACCGACTGAGCTATGCCCGCTCCGTGCGCGGAATCTAAACCGGTGCTCCGAACGTGTCAAGACGCGCCAAGACCGCGCCGGATCAGGTCGTTCAGCGTCGTCCACAGCGTCGGATCCTCCGGCGGGCCGCTGGCGACGGCGGTCAGCTTCCGGAACCAGGTCCGCTGGCGCCTGGCGTACTGGCGGGTCGCCTGGACGATCGCCGGCGCGAGGTCGCTGCGCGCGAGGTCGCCTCGCAAGCAGCGCGCGATTTCCAGGTAGCCGAGGCTGTGTAGCCCCGGGCACGCCGCGTCGTGCCGTTGCAGCAGGTCGGCGGTCTCGTCGATCCAGCCGCTGTCGAGCATGGCCGCCGTTCGCTGCGCGATGCGCCGGTCCAGATCCGAGACCGGCCGCTCCAGCCGCACCAGGGGGAAGGCGAGGTCGAGCGCGGGGCTGATCCGCTGCGCCGCGGCCAGTTCACTCGCCGGGAACCCCGCCAGGAAGAAGACCTCGAGCGCGCGCCGACGCCGGTAGTGATCGTTGGGATGCAAGCGGTCCGCCAGGACCGGATCGACGCGCCGGAGTTCGGCCGCGACGTCCTGGGCGCTCAGCGCAGCCACGCGGGCCCGCACGTCGGGCAGCCGATCGTCGCTGCCAGCCGGCAGCGCAAAGAACCCGTCGCTCACGGCGCGCAGGTAGAACCCCGCGCCGCCGACGAGCACCGGCAGTCGGGCCCGGGCGGTGATCTCGCGCCATAGCCGGCAGAAATCCGCGCGGTAGCGCTGGGCGGAGTATCTCTGCTCCGGCGGCAGGAAATCCACGAGATGATGCGGGCAGGCGGTCCGTTCGGCGGCCGTGGGCTGTGCCGTGCCGATGCGCAGGCCGCGATAGATCTGGCGGCTGTCGAGCGAGATCACCTCGATGGGCAGCTCGGCGGCCAGCCGCAGGACGAGCGAGGTCTTGCCGACCGCGGTCGGGCCCACGATGACCGGGCAGAGGCCGCCGGCGATCTGCGGCGAGGCGTTCGGCGCGAGTGGCGGATCGGGGACCGGACCGCGATCCGTCGCCCCAGCGTCAACGCCGGCCAAACTTCTTCTCCAGTTCCTCGAGCGTGTAGTGCACGAGCGTGGGGCGCCCGTGCGGGCAGGTCAGCGGCTGCTCCGTCGCGAAGAGCTGATCGACGAGCCCCTGCATCTCCGGCACCGTGAGCGGCTCGCCGGCGCGCACGGCGCCGTGGCAAGCGAACGAGGCGAGCAGCGCCTTCTGCTGCTCGTCGTGGGGGTCGTGCTCCCGCCCGAGATCGTCGAGGATGTCGAGCAGGAGGCGCCCTTCCAGCCAGTTCTTCAGGCTGCCGGGAATGCCCTGCACGAGCACCGACTGGCCGCCGAACGGCTGCACCAGGAAGCCGAGCGCCTCGAGCCGCGCGTGGTGCTGCTGGAAGGCCTGCAGCTGGACGGGCGACAGCTCCAGATGGACCGGAAAGAGGAGCTGCTGCGTCGTCAGGGCGCGGCCGCCGGCCGCCAGGGCCCGCCGCGCCTGGTCGTAGAGGATGCGCTCGTGGCTATTGTGCTGGTCGATGAGCACCAGGCCGCCGCGGATCTGCGTCACGATGTACGTGCGATGCAGCTGCCAGAAGGGCGCCGCGTGCACCAGGCCCGTCTCTTCGCCGGCGGGTCGCCCTCCCGCCGCTGGAACAGACGCCGTCGGCCCCGGCTCGCCATCGGCGCCCGCCCGCAGCCGCAAGGCCCCGGCGCCGAACAGCTCGCCCTGGCCCGCCGGCACGCCACGGTGCTCGAAACCGGCCGATCCGCCGCGCTGGAAGTGCCGCTTCAGATAATCGGCCTCCGCTGCGGCCAGGGAACCGCCGCCCGCACCGACCGCTCCGAAGCCGGGCACGGGGGCCTCGTCGAGCGCCGGCGCAACGCCGCCGGCCGTGGCGACCGGCCGCAGGTGCGCGGCGTCGCGCAGGCTCAAGCCCTCCTCCAGGGCGCTCTTCAGGAGGCCGTAGACCTGGCGTTCGAGCAGCAGCCGCACCTCGGTCTTCGCCGGGTGCACGTTGACGTCGACCTCGCCCGCCGGCAGCTGCAGGAAGGCGATGACGATGGGATACTTGCCCGGCGGCACGGCGTCGCGGTAGGCCTGCGCGATCGCGTGCGAGAGCGACGGGCTTTCGATCGGTCGGCGATTGACGAAGAGGAACTGCTGCTCGCGGTTGCCGCGCAGCCAAGTCGGGCGCGATGCGAGGCCGCCCACGCTGAAGCCGCCGGCGGTCTTCTCGAAACGCGTGAGATGCTCGCTCACCGAACCGCCGAGCAGGTCGCGGACACGGCCGGCGAGCGAGGACGACGGCAGGAGGTCCAGCAGGACCTGATCGTCGTCTCGCAAGGTCCAGCGCACTTCCCAGTGTGCCAGCGCGAGGATCGAGACCATGCGCACGATCGCCCGCTTCTCGGCCAGGACCGTCTTCATGAACTTGCGCCGCGCGGGCGTGTTGAAGAAGAGGTCCTCCACGGTGACGGTCGTGCCTCGGTTGCGCGGCGTCGGTTCGCGGCGAACCGAAGCTCCGCCGTCGAGCTCGATGAGCCCGCCCACGTTCTCGGCCTCGCAACGGCTGACGAGGCGCAGGCGGCTGACCGCCGCGATGCTCGCCAGGGCCTCGCCGCGGAATCCGAAGGTCCCGACGCGCATGATGTCGGCGGCGGACGCGATCTTGCTCGTGGCATGGCGTTCGCAGGCCAGGGGCAATTCGCGGAACGGGATGCCGTGGCCGTCGTCCTCGACGGTCAGGCGCGTGAGGCCGCCGTCGAGGCACGTGATCGCGATCGCACTGGCGCCCGCGTCGAGGCTGTTCTCGCACAGCTCCTTGACGATCGATGCCGGCCGCTCGATCACCTCGCCGGCGGCGATGCGGTCGATCGTGACGCTGTCCAGGACCCGGATCGGTGCCGGCGGTTCGTGCATGGTCTCGCTCCGGCCGAATGGTACCCCGCGCGGCGCCGCCACGGGCGCCGACGCGGTAGCATAGGCTGCCGGCGGCGGACCGTCAACGCGGGCGGACGCGAAACGGCGCGGCGGTGGATCTCGAGTACCGGGCCGGTGCGCGCAGGGTTCAGCGATCGAGGCGCTCGCGCGCGCACGCGAGCAATTCCGCGGCCGTTCCCTTGGTGACGGGATAGGCGAGCCGCGCCGCGTCGATGGGCAGGTCGGGCTGGCCCGCGAGGTCGCGCAAAGCGTCCTGCAAACGGACCTGCAGGCGGTCCAGGTGCTGGACGTCTTCCGGGACGAGCACGGCGAGGCAGCCGTCCGGCAACGGGTAGCAACGGTCCGAATTGCGCAGATGATCGGCGATGCGCCGGGCGGCCGCCGCCAGCAGGTCGATCGCCGTCGAGGCCGGCAAGGCCGGTCGCAGCAAGACCAGGCCGCAGACGTTGTGGTAGCGGTCGCAGCGGTCGAGTTCTCGGCGCAGATCATCCAGCAAGCGGGCCTGCGACGTGTCGGCGCCGGCGGATCCTCCCGTCGCCGGCGTGGGCCCGGTCGCCGCGGTCTTCGCCAGCAGCTCCAGCGGGATCGTCGCGGCGGCGGCCGGAACGACCTGGCTGATGGCGGCGGCCAGCGGCAGCACGATCTCGGCGTCCAGCGGCGTGAAGACCTGGCCGTCCAGCGCGTGCCGGCGTTGCTTGCCGAGCAGGACCAGCCCCGGCGCCGGCGCGCCGGGACGGCTGACGGCGACGAGCACGCTGAGCGGGTTGCTGCCGACCTCGAGCGTCGTGATCCGCCAGCCTTCGCGCGCAGCGCTGCGCAGCAGGCGCGGCAACTCCAGGAGCCACCCCGCGGTCGCCGGGATGTTGCCACCGGCCAGCCGCACGAGATCGCCGTCGATGCTGGCGACGGCCGCCACGAACCGGGCGCCTGTCGACTGCCTCGCCGAGGCGCAGATCTTTTCGCCGAGCTGACCGGGCGTGCCCTCGTGCGTCGCGAGATCCGCCAGGGCGCAAGACAGTTCCGCCAGGCGATCGGCGCGACCGGCCTGTCGGCGCTGGGCGAGCTGATCGATCAACAACCTCTCGAGCAGGAAGAGCATCTCTCCCGCCAGGGCATGGAATCCATGCGCGAGGCGCGAATTCGCGAAATGCACGGCCAGCCCCGCCAGCACGGGCTGGCGACCGATCGGCAGGTAGAAGACGGTCAACGGCGCGGCCTGCTCGCCGGCGAGGTCGGTCTGCCGCGCGACGACCGGCAGGCCCGTCGCGAGCACTTCCAGCCAAGCCTGGTTGTGCAACGGCTCGTACCAGTGATCGCGCTCTGGGCCGCCGGTGCCCTCGGCGACGAGGAGACTGCCGTCCTCGCACGGCACGACGAGCGTGACGCGCGTCGCCTCGGCCGTCACGGCGAGCGCCTGGCACCAATCGGCCAGCATCGCGGGCAGTTCCGGCCTTCCGGCGGCGAGGCGCCGCAGCTGCTGCTCCGTGAGGTCGAACATGCGGCTCGTCCGCTGCTGCTGCAGGGACTGCACCCCGTCCAGGATGCGACCGAGCCGCAGGGAGAGGCCGGCCAGGACGTCCCGCGCGTGCTCGTCGAGCGGAGTTTCGCCCGCCTGCGTCGAGACGTTGAGCACGCCGAGCAGCCGCTCGCCCGCGATCAGGGGCGTGCAGACGGCGCTGGCGATGTCCGGCCGGTCGCGGAGACGCCCACAAGCGCCTTGGGCGCCCCGCAGCAATTCCGGCTGGCGCGTGTGCGCGACGCGTCCGGCGATGCCCTCGCCCAGCTTGATCCGGGTGCCGTGCAGCGTGCCTTCGCTCAATCCGGTCGCGAAGGCGATGTACAGCTCGCGGCTGACCTCGTCGAAGAGCAGCAGCGAGCCGCCGCTGGCTCCGGTCGCGCGGGTGCAGAGGTCCACGAGCTGGCGCAGGATCGTGTCGCCGGCCAGGGCGTCCTCGAGTCCGATGATCGAGGCTTGCAGGGCGGCGCTCTCGCGCTCGATCTCTTCGAGGCCGGGGCGGCGGATCGGGGCCACCAGTCGCTGCTGCCGAGGCGGCCGGTTGGCGAAGAGGCGCGCCCGCAGCTCTTCGGCGCGGATCGTGGTCAGGCCGCGAGATGCCGCCGCGGCGCCGAGCGTCGCCGCGAGCGAGCCGAGCCCCTCGGGCAGGACGAAGAGCAGTTCACGCCCGGCCGGGAGATCGAGGACATCGAGCGACGGCACCACCGGCAGGCCCATGATCTCGGCGATCGCGGCACCGAGAGAGCGACCGGTGGCGTCGATGACCGCCACGATCTCGCAGTCGTCGCGCGCGCCGAGGTCCGCCAGAAGAGGCATCTCCGCCTCGCCGGGCGCGCCGAGGATGATGCTCAGCCGATCCGTCATCTGCCGCCTCTTGTGCGCAATCTCCTGCGTTCAGGATCGACCGGCGCGGCTGCCGCTTGAGCCTCGGTCCCGGGCGCCCCCGGGAGAGATCCGCGTCAACGGTCCTCTTGACCGGCCAGCTGGCGCTTGATGCGCACGAGCCACATGAACGCCTCGACCGGCGTGATCGTCTCCAGGTCGAGCTGCCGCAGGGATGCCAGGGCGTCCCTTTCCAGGGGGTGGAAGAGGTCGAGCTGCGCGACGGGCGACGCGGCGCCTGGCAGCGGCCTGCCGCTGTCCGCGGCCAGGGCGGCGCCACCGGCCGGCGCCAGCCCGGCGACCGCGCTGCGGGCATCCTCGCGCGTCAGGAAGGCCAGGAGATCCTCCGCCCGCTTCAGCACGGATTCCGGCACGCCGGCCAGGCGGGCTACGTGGATTCCGTAGCTCTTGTCGGAGCGTCCCGGCGCCACCTGGTGCAGGAAGATGATCCGCCCCTCCCACTCGCGGACCTGGAGCTGCAGGTTCACCAGGCCCGGCAGGGTGTCCGCCAGCTCCGTCAACTCGTGGTAGTGCGTCGCGAAGATCGCCCGCGGGCGCGGCCCACGCCCATCGTGCAGGTGCTCGGTGATCGCCCAGGCGAGCGACAGTCCGTCGTAGGTCGAGGTGCCGCGGCCGATCTCGTCGAGGATGACGAGGCTGCGGCGGCTCATCTGGTGCAGGATGTGGGCGGCTTCGCTCATCTCCGTGAAGAAGGTAGACTCCCCGCGCGCCAGATTGTCGCTGGCGCCGACGCGCGTGAAGATGCGGTCGACCCAGCCGATGCGCGCGTTCTGCGCCGGCACGTGCGCGCCGGCCTGCGCCAGCAACGCGATGAGCGCCGTCTGGCGCAGATAGGTGCTCTTGCCGCCCATGTTCGGGCCGGTCAGCAGGATGAGCTGCCGCGATTCCGCGTCGAGCACCGTGTCGTTGGGGATGAAATCGCGGCCCGCCAACAACTGCTCCAGCACGGGATGCCGCCCTTGCCGGATGTCCAGCTCGAGGCTGTCGTCGCACACGGGCCGGCAGTAGTCGCGTTCGCTCGCGAGAGCGGCGTAGGCGGCCATGAGGTCGCAACGCGCCAGGAGGTCGGCGGTCCGGTAGATCTCGCCGAGCCGCTCGCCCGCCGCCGCGAGCAGGTGCGCGTACTGGAGAGCTTCGAGTTGCTGCGCGCGCTCCTCGGCGGTCAAGATCGTCTGTTCGGCGTGTTTCAGCTCGTCGGTCACGAAGCGGCTCGAGTTGACGAGCGTCTGCTTCTGCGTGAAGTCGGCGGGCACCTTGTCCAGGTGCTTGCGCGTCACGTCGAAGTAGTATCCGAAGACCTTGTTGTAGCCGACCTTCAGCGAGCTGATGCCCGTGCGTTGGCGTTCGCGCTGTTGCAGCCCCGCCAGGAAGCCCTTGGTGTCGCTGGCCACGGACCGGCATCGATCCAGCTCCGCGTCGATCCCGGCGCTGATGTAGCCGCTCTGCCGGGTCGTGGCCGGCGGATCCTCGGGCAACGCAGCCAGCAGAAGAGAGCCGAGCGGCGACAGATCGGGCAGCTGCTCCGCCCACGCGCACACCGGATGCGCGGGGCGGTCGCCGGCGAGCACGCGCGCGCGCAACTCGGCCGCCGCCAGCAACCCCGCGCCGAGCTGCCGGAGCTGGCGCGGACCCAGGCGTCCGGCGGCGGCGCGCGCGCCGAGACGTTCGAGGTCGCCGATGCAGCGCAGCTGGCCCCGCAATTCTTCGCGCCAGGCCGCGTCCTCCCGCAGCGTGTGCACCCCCCGGTGCCAGCGGTCGAGCTGCGCCAGGTCGGTCAGGGGTTCGGCCAGCCGCTCCTCGAGCAGGCGCCGTCCGGCCGCGGTCACCGTGCGATCGACGTGATGGACCAGCGTGCCCGGACCACGGTCGCCGGCGAACGTGCGGAAGACCTCGAGATTGCGCAGCGTCTCGGCGTCGAGCAGCAGACGATCGCCGCGCGCCAGGAAACGCAGGCTCGTCACCTGGGCGGGGCGCCGCAGATTGAGGCTCGTCAGATAGCGCAGCAGCGCCCCGGCGGCGACGAGCGCCGGCTCCCGTCCGGGCTGCTCGAGGCCGAAGGCTCCGAGGCCGGCCACCTGGAAATGGTCGAGCAGCGTGCGGCGCGCGAAGGCCGGGTGCCACCAGGCGTCGTTGACCTGGTTGACCACGACGTGCGGCAGCGCGGTGCGCAGGCCCAGGATCCGTTCTGGCGGCTCGGCCTCGCGCAGGATGACTTCGCGGACGGCGTGGCGCTCGCAGAGCGCCGCCAGCGTGGCCTGCTCCTGGCCGCAGCGGAACGCGCCCGTCGTGGCGTCCAGCAACGCCCAGCCGGCCGGCGCGCCGTCGGGGGGGCGCGCATCGCCGCGCCGGCGGTCCGTGTCGCCGGGCAGGAAGGCGAGACAGAAACGCCCGCTGGCGCCGGTCACGAGCTCCGGCGCCGTGGCCGTTCCCGGGCTGATGATCTCGACGACGTCGCGCTTGACGAGCCCCTTCGCCGCCGCGGGATCCTCGATCTGCTCGCAGATGGCGACCGTCAGTCCCGCGTCCAGCAGGCGCGACAGGTACGTGTCCAGGGCATGGTGCGGCACGCCCGCCAGCGGCACCGGGTGGTCGCTGTCCTTGTCGCGGCTGGTCAAGGTCACGCCGGCCACGCGCGCGAGGGTCTCGGCGTCCTCGAAGAACGTCTCGAAGAAGTCGCCCATGCGGTAGAGCAGCAACGCGCCCGGGTGGCGGGCCTTGATCTCGAGATATTGCGCGAGCATGGGCGTCAGGCGTCCGCCGTCGCGTCGGCTGGCGGCCGGGTTCGCGGGTTGTCCTTCGCGGACCATCAGTCGCCGCTCTCGGTGACGAACCCTTCGAGTCCGAATTGGCGCTGCAATCGCTGGAGCTCCGTCGCCGCTTGCATGCGGCTCAAGTAGCTGCCGACCTGGATGCGATGCAAAGGCTGGTCCAGCGCGTCCTGTCCCGGGGCGACGCGCAGATCGGGGATCTCCGTGCGCCAGCGCGTGACGAACTGCAGCGCGAGGGCGCGGTCGCGGAACGAAGCGAGCTGGACCGTGAAACGACCGCCGTCCGCTGTCGGGTCCGCCGGCGGCGACGGCGGCGGCGCGTCCTGCTCCCGGGCGGCGGCGAGTTCGAGCTCATCGCGTCTCTGCAGGTCGGACAACTCCAGCGCCGCGAGCGAACCGGGGTGGTGCCGCAGGAGCCGAGCCGCGAGTTCGCGCGCCTCGATGTCGCGGCCGAGCAAGCGCAGGACCTGCCAGCGGCCGGCCATGACCTCGGGCGGCTCACCCTCCTCCTGCCCGCGGGTGGCCGACTCGAAATAGCGCAGCGCCAGCTCGTGATCGCCGCTCTCCAGGCCGATGCGGCCTAGCAGGCTGCGCGCGGCGACGAAGGCCGGATCCTCCGGCCGCACTGAGGCGAGCATCTCGCGGGCGCGCTGCCGGTCTCCGGCCTGCCGCAGGGTCTGCCCGGCGAGCAGGTAGACCTCGCCCGGCAGGCTGACACCAGGCTGCTCGAGCAGCGGCTGCAGCAAGCGCCATGACTCTTCGGGGCGTTGCGAGGCCAGGGCGAGCGAGGCGCCGTCGAGGGCGGCCTGGATCCTGCGCGCCAGCGGTACGCTTCGATTGCGCACGATCTGCCGCGCGAGTTCCGCGGCCACGACCGGATCCGTAGAAAGCCGTTGCTGCCACAGCTGGACCTCGCCGGAATCGGCGCCGCCGGGGTCGAGAGCCGCAGCCGCCTGGCGCGCCGCCGCGTAGTCGCCGGCGCGGAACGCAGCGGCGACCGCCTCCACGCCGCCGCCGGCGCAGATGGCGGTGATGGTCGCCACGGTCAGGACGGCGACCGCGATGACGGCGATGCGCCGGCGGCGGGTGATCAGCGATTCCATGCACGGCTCTCTTCCGCCGGCTCTCAGTAACGCGGCGGCGCAGCGTGCGGCGCGCCGCTCGGGGCGACCTGGCCCGCGTCCGCGTCGAAGAACGGCTCGTAGGGAGCGGTGCTCAGGCACCGCGGACAGAACCAGCGCAGCTCCGCATCCCGGCGGTCGCAGCGCCGGCAGACGTATCCGTCGCCCGCGCGCGGCGCGCTCAACATGCTCCACACGCGACTGAACGCCGCCTGCGGCTGCTCCGCGGTGAGCAGGCGCAGGTACGGCGCCGCAGCGTCCGGCGTCAGCCGGCGGTCGCCGCGTTTGCTCGCCAGCAGGCGAAGCGCGTCATCCCGCCGATCCAGCTTCTCGTAGATCCGCGCCAGGGCCATCCAGATCGCCGGCGGGGCCGCGTCGTCGCGGCACGCTGCCTCGAGGATCGGCACGACCAGCGCGAACCGATTGGCCGCCAGCAGCGCGCCTTCGAGCAGCGGCAGGACGGGAGCCATCTCGGCGGGATAGCTGGCCAAGCCGTCGGCGACCGCCTGGACGGCGCGGTCCTCGTCCCCTTCGCCGGCCGCGACCAGCGCGCGCAGCAGCGGAATGCGCGCCGCGGCTTCGGGCAGCTTGCGCGCCGGATTCAGATATCGCCGAGCCGCGGCGAACTCGCCGGCGCGGGCGCAGAGCAAGACGCGGTCGGTCAACCAGGCGGCGCGCAGCGCGCGCAGGCGGACCTCGCCATCGGCGGGCAGCCTCTTCTCGCCTTCGCGCAGCGCCGACAGCGCGCCGTCGTGATCATCGCCGCCGAGCGCCGCCCGGAAACGCAGGCGATACCAGCGTTCGTGATCGGCAGCCAGGGGCTCGAGACGCTGCAGAACGTCCAGCGCCTCCTCCGGCTTCGCCAGCGCGAGCAGGTCCTCGGCCAGCTCGAGGCCGACGCTCAACCGGCGCCCCGCTGTCAGATCCTCGCGCACCGCGAGGCTCCGGTGCAGCGCCGTCGCGCGCGGCGCATCGCCCAGCAGGCGCAGCAGGATGCCGAGCTGCAGGTAGGGTAGACTGCGCTGCGGTTCGCGCCGGACGACCTCGCGCAACGCGTCGCGCGCGCCCGGCAAATCGCCCGCCAGCCAGAGCTCGAAGGCTCTGTCCTGCAGATCGTCAGCACGCAGCGTCAGCGGACGGCGCAGCGCCAGCCAGAGCGCCATCGCCGCGAGCGCGAGGACGACGAACCCGACCAGCCAGGGCCACAGATCGGGCCACACGTCAGCGGTCTCCGCGGTTGCCGGCGCCTGTCATCTCCTGCAAGGGCAGGGCGCGCAGATCCGCCAGCTCGCGCTGCAAGGCGGCGTGCTGCCGGCGCATGCGCCCGAGCTCGCGGCGGTGCCGCAGTTCGCGCAACCCCATGCCGATGACCGCCGCCATGAGCCCGGCGGCGAACGCGATCACGGCGACCCAGAAGACCTCGACCGCCAGCAGTTCGCGGCCGAAGAAACGCAAATCGACGGTCTGGCCGGCGTTCGCGGCGAACATGTAGACCAGCAGGGAAAGCAGCGCGACGAACAGAATCAACCTGATCACCCACATGGTTGCCACCTCGCAGGGGGTGTCGTCAGATCGGCATCCACCCGAGCAATGTAGCCGAATCGCTCGTGGCGTCCAACTGCAATGATCGCCAGCCGCATCGCGGCGGGCGGCGGCCGGCCCGCCGCCGGCTGCAATCGCCGCGGTTCAACATGGTTCGCCGTGGAACGTCGTGTGCCGCCAGCCCGTGACGCGGACCTTGACCTCCTGCCCCGGCGCAGCGGCCGGGAGCGCGGCGATCACCTTGCGATTGTTCGCGGTGCGCAGCCGCCAATGGCCGGCGGGACGCCGGGCCGGTTCCTCGACGACTGCCTGCCAGGTCCGGCCGACCTGCGCCGCGGCGATCTCCTGCCAGACCGCGGCCTGGGCCGCCAGCACGTCGGCCAATCGGCGCTGCTTCTCCGCGACGGGCACGTCGTCCGCGAGTTCCGCCGCCGGGGCGCCCGGGCGCGGGCTGTATTTGAACGCGAACACCGAGTCGAAACGGGCCGCCCGCAGGAGCGCGAGGGTCTGTTCGAAATCCGCGTCGGTCTCACCCGGAAAACCGACGATGAAGTCGCTGCTGAAGGTGACGTCGGGTATCGTCCGGCGCGCGTAGGCGATCATGGCGAGGTACTGATCTCGCGTGTAGAGCCTCCGCATGCGCGCCAGGACGCGATCGCTGCCGCTCTGCGCCGGCACGTGGAGCCAGGGGCAGATGCGCGGCTCGCGTCCGAGGAGGTCGATCAGGTGGGGGTGCATGTCGCGAGGATGGCCGGTCAGGAAGCGCACGCGCGCCGGCGTCGTCTCGCGCAGGATGAGCTCGAGCAGGCCGGCGAAATCGAGATCTCCGCGCCAGCTGTACGCCGTGACGTTCTGGCCCAGCAGGGTGACCTCGCTGCCGCCGCGCGCCGTGACGGCCGCGATCTCGGCGAGGATGACCTCGGGCGATTTCTCGCTCTGCGGTCCGCGCGTGTACGGCACGATGCAGTAGGAGCAGCGGTAGTCGCAGCCCTTGTGGATGGTCACGAGATGCGAGTTGCGGGTCGGGTAGAGCTCCGGCGGCGCGACGTAATGGACCGTCTGATCGTGGCCGATGGCGATGGCAGGCTGCGCCGCGCCTTCCGCTGTCGGGGCGCGCGCCATCATAAGCTCGGTCGCCAGCGCGGGCAACTCGCCGTAGCGGTCGACGCCGACCACGAGATCGGCCTTGAGCTTGTGGCGCGTCAGCTCCGCGCCGAGCCGCTCGGCCATGCAGCCGCAGACGCCGACCAGCGGCAGCCGCAGTCCCGCGCGGCGGCGCTGCTGGAGCAGCTCGTGCAGGCGGGAGATGACCCGGTGCTCCGCGTGCTCGCGCACGGAGCAGGTGTTGACCAGCAGGAGGTCCGCCCGCAGGTGGTCGTCGATCGGCGCGAAGCCGGCCGTCGCGAGGTTGCCCAGGATGACCTGGGTGTCGTACGTGTTCATCTGGCAGCCGTAGGTCTCGATGTAGACGCGAGGCCCGGGCGGCGCGGTCTGCGGCCGTCCGTCTGCCGGCGCGGACAGGTCGGGAACGAAGGATCCGCTCATGCCGAGGCCTCCCTGACCGCGCGCACGACCTCGCCGCTGAGCCGTCCGTCGCGCCAGGCGAGGGGCCTGACTTCGACGAGGCTGCCCGGCGGCAGGTCGCTGACCAGGTCGACGGCCGCGTAGTTGTCGAGGGTGGCGCGGCGCCGCCCCGGCTGGCGGGGATCCGGCCGCTCCAGCACGCCCTCACGGCACTGGCCGAGCAGTTTCCGGGCGAAGGACGCCGCCTTGGCCCGACCGAGGGATCGCAGGGCGCGCGCGCGCCGGCTGACGACGTCCGGCGCGACCGGCGCCATCGCCGCGGCCGGCGTCGAGGGGCGTGGCGAGAAACGAAAGACGTGCAGATAGGTCAGCGGCAGCGCCTCGAGCAAGGCGAGCGTCTCGGCGAACTCCGCGTCCGTCTCGCCCGGGAAGCCGGCGATGAGGTCGGCGCCGAGGCCGGCCAGGGGATCGAGCCTCAGCAGCCCATCGGCGGCGGCCGTGGCCACGTCGCTCCGATACGCGCGCCCCATGCGCGCCAGGACGCCGTCGCTGCCGCTCTGCAGCGAGAGGTGCAGGTGCCGCCGCACGTTGGCCAAGGCCGCCAGCGATCCGAGCAGTTCGCCCTCCACCTCGTCGGGGTGCAGGCTCGACAGCCGGTAGCGGACCCGCGGCGCCGCGGCGCAGAGTCCCGCCAGCAGGCTGGACAGGGACGACGGCGGTCGCAGATCCCGCCCCCAAGCGCCGAGATGGACGCCGGTCAAGACGATCTCGTGGTACCCGGCGCCTGCGTGCAGCTGCCGGACCTGGGCCTGGGCCGCGGCCAGAGGCAGCGAACGCGCGGGTCCGCGGGCCTGCCAGATCTGGCAATAGGCGCAGCGCAAGTCGCACCCGTCCTGGACCTTGAGGAACGCGCGGCTGCGTCCCGCGTGCGCGCCCAGCGGACCGGCTGGCAGCGGGCCACGCGCCTGCAACGGCGACACCAGGACGGGCCGCTGCCGGCCCGCGAGCACGGCCGGCAGCCAGCGCCGGGTATGCAGCTTGTCTTCATGGCCGAGCACCGCGTCGACCTGCGGCAACGCGGCCAGCACGGCGGGCGCGACCTGCGCGTAGCAGCCGGCGACCACGACGCGCGCGTCGGGGTGGCGGTGCTTGATCTGGCGGACGATGCGCCGGCAGGACTGCGCCGCCTTGGCCGTCACGGTGCAGGTGTTCAGCAGGTAGAGGTCGGCGTCGTCCTGCCAGTCCACGACGGCGATCGCCAGTTGCTCGCGCAACGCGGCCAGGATCGACTCGGTGTCGCACTGGTTCAAACGGCAGCCGAGGGTGTGGCAGGCGATGCGCAACGGTGCCGGACGCGAGTTCGCGGACATCTTCCTACCCCGAAGACGACCGGGGTGGGAGCGCCCCCCACCCCGGTGCCATCCGATCGCCTGACGCCGTTCACGCGGACCGGGCCGGCCCCGGCGCCGCGCTAGCGGGCGTCCTCCTCGCCGTGCTCGGCGGCGTAGTCGGCCGCTTCGCGGGCGAGGTCCTCGTCGCCGGGCAGCATCTCGCTCTTGTTCTCGCCGGCGAGGTCGGCCGCCGCCACGTCGTCCAGGCGGGGATGTGCGGCGATGAAGGCCTGCGTGGCCTCCGCGCCGAGATCACGCAGCCTCTCGGCGAGCGACAGGACGATACGCCGGTTCTCGATGTCCATCTTGATGACCTTCAGATCCAGCGTCTCGCTCTCGCGGAAATAGTACTGCGGCTTGTCCTGCTTGGGCATCGGCAGGCCGAGATGTCCCGTCGGCACGAAGCCCTCGAGGTCGTCGCCGAGATCGACGATCAGTCCGTGATCGAGCATGCGGATGACCGTGCCCGCGATGGTGCGGCCGCTGGGGAACTCGTCGGCCAGGTTGGGCCACGGATTGTCCATGAGCTGCTTGATGCCGAGACTGATGCGGCGCTTCTGCGTGTCGATATCCAGGATCTGCACCGTCACGCTGTCGCCCTTGCGCAGCATCTCCTTGGGATGCCGCACCCGCTTCGTCCAGCTCATGTCGCTGATGTGGACCAGCCCGTCGATGCCCTCCTCGACCTCGACGAACGCGCCGAAATCGGTGAGGTTGCGCACCTTGCCCTCGATGATCGTGCCCACCGGATAGTTGCTGGCGAGCGACTCCCAGGGATCCTCCTCGGTCTGCTTGAGGCCGAGGCTGATCTTCTCGTTCTCCTTGTCGATCTTCAGCACCATGACGTTGACTTCGTCGCCGATGTTCAGGACCTTCGACGGATGCTTGATGTGCCGCGTCCAGCTCATCTCGCTGATGTGGATCAAGCCCTCGACGCCGCGCTCCAGCTCGACGAACGCGCCGTAATTCGTGATCGAGACCACGCGCCCCCGCACGACGCTCCCCTCGGGATACTTCTTCTCGACGTCCTCCCAGGGGTAGGCTTGCAGTTGCTTGAGGCCGAGGCTGATCCGCTCGCGCTCCTGTTCGAAGTCGAGCACCTTGACGTCGATCTCGTCGCCGATCTGCACGACCTCGCTGGGGTGCTGGACGCGTCCCCAGCTCAGGTCCGTGATGTGCAGGAGGCCGTCGATGCCGCCGAGGTCGACGAAGGCGCCGAAGTCCGTGATGTTCTTGACGACGCCGCGGCGCACCTGGCCCTTTTCGAGCTCCGCGATGAGGTTCTTCTTCTTCGCCTCACGCTCCTGCTCGAGCACGATGCGCCGGCTGACCACGACGTTGCGGCGACGCTTGTTCTTCTTGATGATCCGGCATTCGATGTCCTTGCCGATGAGGTCCTCCAGGTTGGGCACCTGGCGCAGCGCCACCTGCGAACCCGGCAAGAAGGTGTCCACGCCCCAGAGCTTGACGACCAGGCCGCCCTTGATGCGGCGATCGACCTGCCCCGTGACGATCTCGTTGTTCTCGTGGGCGACCTTGATCCGGTCCCAGACCTTGAGGAAGTCCGCGCGTTCCTTCGACAGGGCGACGAGGCCGTCCTGGTTCTCGAGCTTCTCCAGGAATACGTCGAACTCGTCTCCGGGCTTGAGCTCGGCGCCGCCGAACTCCTCGAGGGGGATGACGCCCTCGCTCTTGAACCCGATGTTCAAGAGGACTTCGTTCTCGCGCACCTCGACGACGATGCCGCGCAGGATCTTGCCCTCGGCGACATCGGTCAAGGTCTCCTCGTAGGTGTTGACGAGTTGCAGCATCTCCGCGGCGGAGAGGTTGTCCTGGTCCTCGTCCTCATCGCGGAAATCGTCGTTGATGATGACGACCTCGTCGAGATCGGTGCTCAGACGGGGCTGCAGATCGTCGTCGAGCGCCGCGGCTGCGCGGCCAGGCGCCCGCTCCCCGGTCCGGTCGGCCGGAGCGGAGTCAGGGGTCT
>CAZJWO010000088.1:0-16052 GCA_964549735.1 uncultured Fibrobacteraceae bacterium
CGAGCTGAGCGCGCTGCTGGACCGGCTCGGCATCGCGCAGCTCGCGCTCGACAAGGCGTTCGAGTACCACCTGCTGGACTCGCCGTCTTTGCCGGCGATCGTCGCCTCGTTCTTCAGTTCGGCGCTGGACAACTGCCGCTTGATCTGGGGCGACCGCCTGCGCATCATGGCCTTCCGTCTGCCGGCCGCCAGCCTGCGGGTGGCCCATGACTACGTGGCTGGCGTGTACGACTACTTCGCGCAGCGGGGCGCCGGAGCCATCGAGCTGCTCCTGCCCGGCGAGCCGATTCCAGACGCGCGGCCGTGAGCGGCGCCGACTCTGCGCTTCGCGTCGTCGCCACGGTCGGCGGCGCTTCCTTGCAGCGGATCGATGACCATGCGGGACGTGCAGACCAGACCTGAGATCTACGACGCCGCGCGCGTGCGCAAGATCCTGCGGGCCTTCGGCCTCGAGGGCGACCGCGACCCGGACGTCCTGCCCATGCCGCAAGGTTTCGGCCTGGCGCTCGCCCGCGTCCTGTCGGCGGGCCACGACCTGGTGCTCAAGCAGCTGCCGGCCGAGCGGCCGCGGCCCCGGACGCTGTTCGCGCTCGCCTACCACGCGCACCTGCACGACGCCGGCATCCCGAGCCCCCGCTTGCACCGGACGTTGGCGGGCGAACCGTTCGTCGACGTCGACGGGCTGCTCTTCTGCGTGCAGGACTGGTGTTCCGGCGAGCGCTTCGATCCCGATGCCGCCGACACCGCGACCCGGCGCGAGCATCGCCGCCAGCTCGGCGCGCTGCTCGGCCGCATCCATGCCGCCGCCACGCCGCAGCTCGCCGCGGCCGCGCCGGACAGCTGCCGCCCGCCGGCGGCGCGGCTGTTCACCGGACTGCCGGCGGTCGCGCGCGGCCTTCCCTGGACCCGCGGCGGGCCCCTCGCCCGGCTGGCCTGGCTGCGCCTGCACGAACGCGGCTCGTTCGGCCGCGAGCTGCGCCGCGTCCTGCCCGTGCTGGAAGCGACCCGCCGGCGCCTCGTCGCGACGCCGCTGGCGGACGATCCCCGCCTCGCCGCCGCCTTGCCCGTGCACGGCGATGTCCACTTCGAGAACGTGCTGTTCGCCGGCGGGCGCGTCGCGGGCCTGCTCGATTTCGACAACGCGGCGGTCTCCTCGCGGGCTTTCGACATCGGCAGCACGCTGGCCGTCGTCTGCCAGGAGCGCGAGCACGAAGAGGAGTTCCTGGCCGCCTTCGAGGCCGCCGGGGGCGGCCCGCGGCCGGATCCCGAGGTGCTGCGCGCCTGCGTGCTGCTGCGTCTGGCGAACTCGTTGAGCTTCCAGATCGTGGCCTACACGCGGCGCCAGGTGCGCTCGCCGGAGAAGGCGCGCTGGTGGCTGCGGCGGCTCATCCGGCTGCTGGCGAGCGAATTGGAGGCCGGGCAGGTGGCGCCATGAGACTGTTCGGTGGGCGCCGCCGCGAGCCCGGCGGCATGGTGCGCGAGACGTTCAAGCACGCGGCGATCTACAGCGGCGCCGGCATGCTGGGGCGGCTCATCAGCTTCTTCATGCTGCCGTTCTACGCGCATATCCTGCGCGACGTCGGCTACGGCGTCATCGGCATGATCGACGCCAGCATCACGCTGCTGGCCAGCCTGTTCGCCTACAGCTTCCACACCGCCGTGATGCGCATCTACCACGAGGAGCGCGATCCGGCGCGCAAACCCAAGGTGGCGACCACCGGCACGCTGCTGGTGGCGGGGATCGTCCTGAGCCTGGTCCTGGTCGCGGCGGCCTTCAGCCGGCCCGCGTCGAACCTGCTGCTCGGCACGCCGCAGTACTGGGATCTGATCTGCCTGGCCCTGGCCACGTTCTGCCTGGACATGGTGGGCCATACCGCGCAGACCGTCCTGATCATCCAGCGCCGCTCGGTGACCTACTCGCTCATCGGCCTCCTGCGCCTCATCCTCGGCGTGGGCCTGAACATCGTGCTGGTCGTGATCCTGCGCTGGGATCTGCTCGGGTTCTTCCTCAGCGGACTGGTCGTGGCCCTGGTCAGCATGTGCATCTCGCTCGTGCTCCTGGTCAAGATCTGCGGCTTCGGCTACGACGGCGAACTCGCCCGCCGGCTGCTGTCCTACCAGCTGCCGTTGGTCCCCGGCGGCATCGCGACGTTCTTCTCCAAGCAGGCCGAACGCGTCATCGTGCGCTTCCAGATCGACCTGGCGACGCTCGGCGTCCTGGAGATGGGCTACAAGTTCCCGTCGCTGATCAGCCTGCTCGTCGTCGGGCCGTTCCTGCAGAGCTGGAGCACGAAACGCCTCGAGATCGCCGACGAGCCACAGGCCGCGCAGCGCATCGGGCAGGTCTTCACCTACTACCTGTACCTCTGCCTGCTCGTCGGCCTGCTGCTGACCGTCAACATCCGGACGGTCCTGCAGCTCCTGACCCCGGCCGAGTTCTGGGACGCGTTCTCGATCGCCCGCATCCAGACGCTGCAGGTCATCGTGCACGGCGCCGGCATGCACCTGACCTTCGGGCTGATCTACGCCAAGCGCACGGGCATCATGGCCCGCCTGGCCATCCTGACGTCCGCGTTCAAGGTCGGCCTCTCCTACGTCATGATCAGCGCCTGGGGCCTGTTCGGGGCGGCGTGGTCCAGCCTGATCGCGGCCTCGATCTACACGATCTGGGGCCACTTCCTGGCTCGGCGCCACTTCCGGATCCAGCTGGAATGGCATAAGCTCCTGCTCATCATGGGCTCGGCGCTGGCGTTGTTCGCGGCGATCGACACGCTCGAGTCCACGACCATCGCGGCGCGGGGCGCGCCGATCGTGGACGCCGCGCGCACCGGCCTGGAGAGCCTGCGCGACACCTGGCTCGGGACCTGGAAAGACGGCAAGCTGCTGCGCCTGCTCGGCGAACGCGGCGACCTGGTGCTGGATTTCGTGGTCCGGAGCTTGCTCGTGGCGCTGTACCTCGTTATCTTGCCGCTCGTTCATTCCGAGACGAGGAACAGGCTGATGGGCAAATTTGATAAAATGAGATCAAAAACATAGCTTCAGCCCGAAAGAAAGGCCAAAGCGTAGAATGATAAAATAATAGTGCAATTTTTCGAAGGATCCTGTTGACAAGCAGATTCGTCTGATCTATGATCAGAGCGGGTTCAGGGGGAGACAAGTAACTGGTTAAGGAGCAGCCATGCGCAAGGTCTACAACAAGCCGGAAATGCACCTCCAGGAAGTGCAGCTGGGCGTGTTCGGCAACTACGGCGATGACGACACCGGCGGCGGCACCAAGCCGCCCAAGCCGACCGGCATCGTCAACGGCTTCCCGTTGCATATGGACTAGAGCGGACGCCTGACCGCGCCGCGGTACGTTCAGACGGAATACTCGACATCCCCAGCAGCCGGGCTTCCAGCGGAAGCCCGGCTGTTCATCTGCCCCACGGCGACCCCGGATGGCGAACGCGGGCCTCGGCGCTACGCCGGCACGCGCTGCAGCAGGTCGGCGAGCCGTATGCCGAGGTCCTGGACGTCCGCGGCGGACATCGCCGCGTTGAGGAACCCGACCTCCCAACCCGACGGGGCCAGGTAGATCCCGGCCGCGAGCGCCGCCTCGTGGAGCGCTCCGTACCGGCGCATGCCGGCCGCCTGCACGTCCTCCACCCTGGCGGGCGCGTCCGGCTGCATGGCCAGCCAGAAGATCGAGGCCTCCCGCACCAGGCGGCAGCCGGCCCGCGTCGCGGCCGGCGCGAGCACATCGTCCAGGATCCTGCCGTGGGCCTCGAGCTGGTCGTGGATCGGTTCCTGCGCCAGGACGCGCAGCGCCGCGGCGCCGGCGCTCATGGCGACGGGATTGCCGCTGAGGGTGCCCGCCTGGTAGACGTCGCCCAGCGGCGCCAGCTTGCTCATGACCTCGCGCCGCCCGCCGAACGCCCCGACCGGCATGCCGCCGCCGATGACCTTGCCGAACGTCGCCAGATCGGGCACGACGCCGTAGCGTCCGGCCGCGCCGCCCAGGCCCAGACGAAAGCCGCTGATCACCTCGTCGAAGATGAGCAGCGCGCCGTGCTGGCAGCAGATCTCGCGCAGGAACCGCAAGTACTCGGGGCGCTGCCGCAACAGGCCCGAATTGGCCGGCAGCGGTTCGAGCAGGACCGCCGCGATGTCCGGCCCGCGTGCGGCGAAGAGGTCGGCCACGAGCTGCTCGTCGTCCAGCGGCAGCACGACCGTGTCGGCCACCGCCCCCGGCGGCACACCCGCCGAACTGCTGACCCCGAACGTCGCCAGGCCGCTGCCGCCGGCCACGAGCAAGGCGTCGCTGTGACCGTGGTAGCAGCCGGTGAACTTGACGACGAGGTCGCGGCCCGTGAATCCGCGCGCCACCCGCACCGCCGACATGACGGCCTCGGTGCCGCTGCTGACGAATCGCACCATCTCCAGGCCCGGATAGGCCGCGACCACGAGCTCGGCGAGGTCGACCTCCGCGGCGCAGGGCGCCCCGTAGGTCATGCCCCGGCGCACGGCGTCGGCGACCGCCTCCAGGACCCGCGGGTGCGAGTGCCCCAGGATGAGCGGCCCCCAGGACCCGCAGCAATCCAGGTAGCGGTTGCCGTCGACGTCCCACAGGAACGCGCCCTCGCCGCGCGCGATGAACAACGGATCGCCCGGCACGGCGCCGAACGCGCGCACGGGCGAGTTCACCCCCGCCGGCAGCAGCGCGCACGCTCGCCGATAGAGCGCCGAGGATCGCTGCCGCGACGGATGGCCGCCGCTCATAGCCAGCCTCCCTCGAGCACGTCGCGTCCGTGATAGGAGATCAGGATGTCCGCTCCCGCGCGGCGCATCGCGTGCAGATTCTCCATCACGATGCGCGGCTCGTCGACGAGGCCGGCGGCGGCCGCCGCCTTGACCATGGAGTACTCGCCGCTGACGTTGTAGCACGCGAGCGGCACGCGCACCGCCTCGCGCACGCGGCGGATGACGTCGAGATAGGCCAGCGCCGGCTTGACCATGACGATGTCGGCGCCCTCCTCGATGTCCAGCAGGACCTCGCGCAGGGCCTCGCGCACGTTGCGCGGGTCCATCTGGTAGCTGCGCCGGTCGCCGAAGCTCGGCGCCGAGTCGGCCGCCTCGCGGAACGGCCCGTAGTAGGCCGACGCGTACTTGGCGGCGTAGCTCATGATCGCCACGTCGTCGAGCCCCTGGCAATCGAGCGCGACGCGCAGGGCGGCGACGCGACCGTCCATCATGTCCGAGGGCGCGACGATGTCGGCGCCGGCGATCGCGCAGGCGCTGGCCATCCCGGCCAGCAGCGGCAGCGTGTCGTCGTTGAGCACCTCGCCGTCCTCGACCAGGCCGCAGTGCCCGTGGTCGGTGTAGGCGCAGAGGCAGATGTCGGCCGATACGAGCAGGTCCTGGCCGAAGGCGTTCTTGAGCGCCTTGATCGCGACCGGGACGGGGCCCTCCATGTCCAGCGCGCCGTCGGCGGTCGCGCTCTTGTCGGCGGGCAGGCCGAACAGCAGGACGTGCCGGATGCCGAGCCTCAGATCGGCCTCGACGGTGCGCAAGAGATTGTCCGCGCTCTCGCGCACGATGCCCGGCATGGCGCCGATCTCCTCGCGCCGCTTCGAGCCGGGCACCACGAAGTGGGGCTGGCAGAACATCTGCGGATGCAGCCGGGTCTCGGCCACCGCGTCGCGCAGAAGTCCGCTGCGCCGCAGTCGGCGGGGCCTGATCAGGTCCGGCGTGGGCAGCTCGAAGGCCTCGCCTTCGTGGTCGTGGTCGTGGTCGTGGTCGTGCTGACAGCTCATGAGCGCTCCTCAGGTTGACCCGCCCGCGGCGGGACTCTCCATATCATCGGACCCGTCGGTGAGCACCGACAACACCGCGGCTGCGGCGATCTCCGGCACCAGGCTCTCGGCCGACGCGCGCACCAGGCCTCGTCCGGGACGATCGAGGACCGCGCGCAGCGCGATCCCGGCCGGCCCGACCTCGGCGAGGCAGCCGAGCGGCAGGTTGCAGCCTCCCGGCAGAGCGGCCAGCACCGCCCGTTCGGCGGCGACGCAGTCGGCCGTCGCCCGGTCGTGCAAGGTCGCCACGGCCCCGCGCAGAGCCTGGTCGGCGCCGTCCAGATCGGCGGCGCGCACCTGCACGGCCAGCGCGCCCTGCGCGGGCGCCGGGAGCATGGTCTCGACCGGCAGGACGTGGGGCACCAGCGGCGCCACGTCGAGCGCCAGGCGTACCAGGCCCGCCTCGGCCAAGATGATCGCGTCGTAGGTCCAGTCCCCGGGGTGCCGCCGGGCGAGCTTGGCCAGACGCGTCGGCACGTTGCCGCGCAGATCGCTGACCGCGAGGTCGGGCCGCAGGGCCAGCGCCTGGCAGCGACGCCGCAGCGAGCCGGTTCCCAGGTGCGCGCCGGCGCGCAGCGGCAGCCCGGGCCGGGCGGGATCGTACGCCTCGGGCCGCACGATGAGCACGTCGCGCACCGGCCCGCGCGCGGGCACGGCGGCGACGACGAGCTCGGCGGGCGAAGTGGTCGGCAGATCCTTGTGCGAATGCACGGCGATGTCGATCTCGCCGGCCAGCAGAGCCGCCTCCAGTTCGCTCGTGAAGGCGCCGACGCCGCCCAGTTCGGCCAGGCTGCGGTCGCCGAGGCGGTCGCCACGGGATTCTAGGATGATCAGCTCGGCGGCGAAGCCGGCGCGCTCGGCCAGCAGCCGCTGGATGTGGCGGGCTTGCCAGAGCGCGAGGTCGCTGCCGCGGGTGCCGATGCGCATGCAGTCGTCCTTACGAGGCGAGGAGTCGGGCGACGGAGCCGGCGCGGCGGGACCACGGGCTCGCATCCACCCAAGCTAGCACCAGGATCGCCAGCAACCAACCGCGGGCCGCGATCGCCGTCAAGGGTATTGCCAAACCCCGCGGTGCGCACTAGGATCCCAACCAGGTGGCGCCGCAGGGATGGGGACGATCGTCAAGCAGGAGGAGAGACCGTCATGCACCGGTTCCTGAAGCTTCTGGCAGTGTTCGGCTTCTTGCTGGCGGCGTGTTCGCCGGCCACGGCCGCCGAGGTCGCGGACCGCTGGGGCGCAAACCTGGAAGGCGGTTTCTGGAAGCTCGTCGAAGGTTACTGGGACCACTCCAACTTCGACAATTTCACCGGGCTGGCGGTGCGGCGCGGTCTCTCCGAGCGCTGGCTCGCCGAACTCTCCTATCGCTACGGCACGGTGCGTCCCGGCGTGGACAACCCGGCTCAGGACGCCGGCTGGACGACCGACGGCTTCTTCGATCTCTACACCGAGATCCACAACCCGATCCTGGGCGTGCAGTACCTCTTCCTGCCGTCCGGACGCCTCAGCCCGTTCATGGGCTTCGGCCTGGGCTTGACCTCCTGGCGGGTCCTGGCCGCCGAGAAGGAGGCGGCGTTCTTCCCGCGCGGCACGACCGTGCAAGGTTTCGACTCCGACGGCGACCGCTACAAGGCCCTCAAGAGCACGGACGTGACGCTCGCGATCGAACTCGGCGCCGAGTGGTTCGTATCGGACCGCTTCAGCCTGCGGCTTGGCGGTCGCTACCACGTGCTGCCGGGCAACGAGCTGGACAACGTGGGCCTCAGCAGCGAGAACGTCATGGCCGCGCTCGGCTGGGAGCCCACCCGCGGGCCGCAGTACGTGGACGCCAACCAAGGCCTGGTCCAGGGTTTCTTCGGCTTGACCTGGTGGTTCGGCGGGACGACGGCCTGGGACCCCGCGGCCTGGACGCCGCCGCCGCCGCTGCGCCCGGCGCCGCCGGAGCCTGCGCCGGCACCGGAACCCGAGCCGGAACCCGAGCCAGAACCCGAACCGCAGCCCGAGCCGGAACCCGAACCGCTGCCGGAACCGGAGACTGAACCGGAACCGATTCCCGAAGTCGAACCGGAGATCAAGGCCATCGCCGCAGGCCTGGTGCTCGAGAACGTCGCGTTCCGCAGCGGCAGCGCCCAGCTGACGCCCGGATCGCTGACGACGCTGAGCCGCATGGCCGAGCTGCTCAAGAAGCACCCGACCATCCGCGTGGAGGTGCGCGGCCACACCGACGCCACCGGTTCGGCGGAGCTGAACCGCGAGCTGTCGCAGAGGCGGGCCGTCGCAGTGCGCGATGTCCTGATCCAGCTCGGCATCGCTCCCAGCCGGGTGACCGCCGTCGGCTACGGCCAGGACTACCCCGTCGCGTCGAACGAAACGCCCGAAGGCCGGGCGAAGAACCGGCGCGTGGAACTGCACCGGATCGACTAGTCGCCGCCGGCGCGTGCGATCGGACGAGCGCGGACCCGTTCAGGGTCCGCGCTCTGTCATTGCCAGTTCGAGCTGCCGGCCGGCGCGCTGCCTCCGCCAGGAGAGCAAGGCCCGGTTGATCTTGAAGCGCAGCAGATCGCGGGTATCGAAGGCGCCCACCGCGACGCGCGGCAAGCGCAGCGCGTCGAGACGTCCGGCCACCAGCCCCGGCTGCACCGTGTAGGCCAGCCGGTAGCCGGCGCGCGCCGCCGCGGCCCGGACGCGCGCGTCGTGGTCGCCGTTGGGGTACGCGAGCTGATCGACCGGCTGTCCGGTCAGGTCGACCAGGATGCGACGCGACAGCGCGAGCGATCGCGCCAGGTCGCCGTCCGCCAGGCGCGTCAGGATGCGATGCTCATGACCGTGCGACGCGAAATGGCAGAAGCCACCCGCGGCCATGCGGCGGATCTGCTCGGCGCCTAGCGGCGCGAAGCGCGGCAGGTGCTGCGCGAGGACCTCGGCATACTCGGTCTGCAGCCAGCCGAGCAGCCGCGCGATGCGTGGGTCGTCCTCGTTGCCCAGCGTCTTGATCGCAGCCAGCACGCGCTGGACGTCGTCCCAGCGCTCCGCGTCGTCGCCGTCGCGGAAGGCGAAGCGGCCCAGGCCGTGCGCGCTGAGGTCGAGCGCGGAGAGACGCAGGGCCTGGATCGGCGTCGTGACGATGTCCGTCCAGAAGGGCCGCCGATCGGACAGCGGTCCGGTCGAGACGCAGAAGAGCGCCGGGATGCCGCGGGAGGCGAGCAGCGGCGCCGCCAGCTCGGCGTTGTTGTGGTAGCCGTCGTCGAAGGTCACCAGGAACGAGAGGCGGTCGCGAGGGATCTCCTGCGGCGCCAGGAGCGCCGCCGGCGCGATGAACCCGCCCATTTCGGCGCAAGCGTCGAGCTGGCGCGCGAAATCGCCCACCGCCACGCGCATCCAGTTGGCGAAGTCGTCCTCGGCCCGCACATCGTGGTACATCAGCACGACCACGGCCGGCGCGCCGCGCGGTCGCAGCCAGCCATGCAGCGGCAGCCGACCGCTCCAGAGTTTCCAGCTTGCGAGCATCGGCAGGTCCTCGCGCGGCGCCGTGGCCGAAGTCAGTCCACCACCCGCAGGTGGTGATGCCGCTTCTTGCCCACCTGCAGTTTCACCCGGCCGTCCACCACATCGGCGGCGATCACGACCCGGGCCTCGTCGTCGACGACGGCGCCGTTGAGCTTGACGCCGGCCTGGCGCACCATGCGGCGCGCTTCGCCCTTGCTGGCGCACAGCCCGCACTCGACCAGCACGTCGAGCAGCGGCAGGCCGGCGCCCTGCAGACGGACGGCCGCCAGCTCGGTGGCGGGCACCGCCGCCTCGCCGCCGTCGCCTGCCTGTCCCATGAACAGCGCCATGGCCGCCTTGCGCGCCGCTTCGGCCTCCTGCGGACCGTGGACCAGCGCGGTCACGGCGCAGGCCAGCTCCCGCTTGGCTTCGCGGACGTCGGCTCCCGTGAGCCGCTCCAGCGCCTCGATGCGCTCCCGTTCCAGCAGAGTGTACAGGCGCAGGAACCGGCTGACGTCGCGGTCGTCGACGTTGACCCAGTACTGGAAGAAGTCGTACGGGGAGGTGCGGGCGGGGCTGATCCACACCGCGCCGGCCGCCGTCTTGCCCATCTTCTCGCCCGCCGCGGTGGTCAGCAGCGGGAACGTCAGGCCGAAGACCTCCTGCTGGCTGAGGCGCCGGCAGAGGTCCACGCCCGAACAGATGTTGCCCCACTGGTCGTTGCCGCCCATCTGCAGCCTGCAGCCGTGGTCGCGGTTCAGGATGTAGTAGTCGTAGGCCTGCAGGATCATGTAGTTGAACTCGATGAACGACAGGCCGACCTCCAGGCGGGTCTTGACCGAGTCGCGGGCCAGCATCTGGTTGACCGAGAAGTGGCGGCCGATGTCGCGCAGGAACTCGATGTAGTTCTGGTCGCGCAGCCAGTCAGCGTTGTTCAGCAGCAGGCCGCGGTTGCGCGGACCGGCCGCGACGACCGGACCATGCGGCAGATCGGCCAGGCCGGGTTCGCCGAAGTCGATGAAGCGCGCCAGCTGGGCCTTGATGGCGGCCAGATTCGTCTCGATCTGCTCGGCGGTGAGCAGCTGCCGCAGCTCCGTCTTGCCGCTGGGATCGCCGACCAGCGCCGTCGCGCCGCCGGCGATCGCGATCGGCCGGTGGCCGTGGCGCTGCAGATGGACCAGGCCGAGGATCGGCAGCAGCGAGCCGACGTGCAGGCTGTCGGCCGTCGGATCGAACCCGATGTAGGCCGTGACGGTCTCGCGCGCGAGCAGCGCGGCGAGGCCGGCCGGATCGGTGCACTGTTGCAGGAAACCCCGCCACTGCATCTCGGCGAGGAAGTCGTGCGCGGGGCGGCTGGTGTCGGTCATGTCGGCTCCCGATTCGCGGTCCACGGTCCGTCGGGCGCGGCGCCAGGGCGCGGCCGGGCGGCAACGCCCGGCCAAGGATAGACGCGCGCCCGCGTTCGGTCCAGCCCCGCGCAGCGCCGGCAGCGACGTTCGCGCGGGATTATCTTACCAACGATCCGCGGACTTGGCGTAGACCCGGCCAACGCGCCGGAACGGAGTTGGATGCCATGCTGTCATGCAACCATGGCCTCGCGCCGGTGCTAGCCTTCCTGTGCGTCCTGCTGCCGGCGGCGGCGGGCGTCGCGGCGGCCGAGCGCGGCGCGGCGTTGTACCAGCAGCACTGCGCCGCCTGCCATGGCCAGGAACTGCGCGGCGGGTTGGCCCGCAGCCTGCTCGATGGCGTCTGGCAGTACGGCGCCGCCCGCCACGAAGTCTACATGAATATTCGCGATGGCCTGCCGCACCTGGGGATGCCGGGTTTCGCGGGCGTGCTGGCCGACGAAGAGATGCGCGAGGTCACGGATCTCCTGCTGGCGAAGGCCGGCGAGGCGGGCGCGCGCCGGCCGCCGCCGCCGGACGTGACCCATTCCCTGGATTACGTCATCGCGGTCGAGCCGTGGATCGAGAACCTCGAGGTGCCGTGGAGCCTGGCCTTCATCGACGCCGCGACCGCGCTGGTCACCGAGCGTCGGGGTCGGCTGAGACTGATCCGCGACGGCAGGTTGCTGCCCGAACCCGTCGTCGGGACGCCGGCGGTGCTGGCCGAGGGGCAGGGCGGTCTGCTCGCGGTCGCGATCGACCCGCAGTACGGGCAGAACGGCTGGATCTACCTCGCGTACAGCCATGCCCTGAACGATACGGACGTCAGGCCCGCGCCGGCGATGACGCGCCTCGTGCGCGGCCGCCTCGACGGCGGCGCCTGGACCGACCAGCAGACGGTCTACGAAGCTCCGCGCGCCACCTACACGCCGACGCGCCACCATTACGGCTGCCGGATCGTCTTCGACGGCGAGGGCCATCTGCTCTTCAGCATCGGCGACCGCGGACGGCAGGACCAGGCCCAGGACCTCGGCCTGCCCAGCGGCAAGATCCATCGCGTGCGGCGCGACGGCGCGATCCCGCGCGATAATCCGTTCCATGCTCGGCCCGGCGCCCTGCCGACGATCTACGCGCTCGGCGTTCGCAATTCGCAGGGACTGGCCATCGAACCGGCGACCGGCGCGTTGTGGGCCACCGACCACGGGCCGCTCGGAGGCGACGAGATCAACATCATCCGCGCCGGGCGCAACTACGGCTGGCCGGTCATCACCTACGGCCGCAACTACGACGGCTCCGTCATCTCCGAACTCCGCGCCAAGGATGGCCTGGAGCAGCCCATCCTCTACTACACGCCCTCGATCGCCGTCTGCAGCGCGGCATTCTATACGGGCGATCTCTTCGCGCGCTGGCGGGGCCGCCTGCTGGTCACGGCGCTCAGGTACGAGGAAGTCCGCCTGCTCGACGTCAAGGAGGGCCGTGTGCTGCACGACCAGATCATCCTGAAGAACGCGGGTCGGGTGCGCGATGTGGCGGTCGGTCCAGACGGCGCGATCTACGCGGTACTGAACGACCCCGGGACGATCTTGAAGTTGACGCCGTTGGCGGAGCGCTGAGCCGCCGGCGCGCCGCCGCTCCGCATTTTCCGACTGGCGATTCCCGCCGCGCGGCACCAACATAGCCCGACCATGGACCGCCCCACGCCATCCCGCTTCCCCGAGATCGACCTCGGCCGCGGCGCCGCCAGCTTCTGGCGCCGCTGCGGCGTGCTCCGGCACCGCGAGATCATGCGCCTCGCCTGGCCGACCGTTCTCGCGATGTGGTCGCACAGCCTGATGTGGCTGGTCGACACCGCGCTCCTGGGGCACTACAGCAGCGTCGACCTCGCCGCCTCCGGCCTCGGCGGACTCATCGCCTGGACGACCTACAGCCTCTTCAACAACCTCAGCCGCATCAACGGCACGTTCGTCAGCCAGGCCTACGGGCGGGGCGACGATCGCGCCATCGGCGACTACACGTGGCAGGGCCTGTACGTCGCCGTGTTCTGCGGCCTGCTCCTGCAGCTCGGCGGCTACTACTCGCACCACCTGCTCGCGCTGACCCGCAACCCGCCGGACGTGGTCGACAGCGCCTACGTCTACATCAAGTGGCGCACGCTGAGCGCCGTCTTCACGCAGGTCAGCTTCTGCCTGATGGGCTTCTTCCAGGGCCGCCGGCAGGTCATGGTGCCCATGTGGGCCGGCCTGATCGGCAACGCGCTCAACGCGATCCTCGACGTCTGGCTCATCTACGGCTGGCAGGGCTTCGCGCTGGGCGGCGTGACCTGGCTCGCCGCGCCGGCGATGGGCGTCAAGGGCGCCGCGATCGCCACGAGCATCGGCACCGCGGTCAACGCGCTGTTCCTGATCGCGTTCGCGGTCGCTCCCCGCCTGCACCGGCGGCTCTACGCGATCCACCGCCCGCGGCGCCCCGATCGGCAGCAGCTGCAGCGCATCGTGCGGGTCGGCTCGCCGGCCGCCTGGGAGAACTTCGTGGACATGAGCGGATTCACCGCCTTCAGCGTCATCGTCGGCACGCTCGGCACCGCGGCGCTGGCCGCCAACCAGATCACCATCCACCTCTTGAGCTTCGTCTTCATGCCGATGTGGGGTCTGACCACGGCCGGCGCCGTGTTGACCGGCAACTGGATCGGCGCGGCGCGGCCCGCGCAGGCCGCGGCCTACGCCCGCCAGGTCTACAAGCTGGGGCTGTACTACATGGCGACCGTGGGCGTGCTGTTCCTGGCGCTGCGCGGCCAGCTCTTCCACGTCTTCAGCGACGACCCCGCCGTGCTGGCGCTCGGGACGCCGCTCGTGCTGGTCAGCGCGCTCTTCCAGCTGCCGGACGGGCTGCGCATGATCGCCGTCGGCGTCCTGCAGGGCGCCGGCGACACCCGCTACCCCATGCTCGTCAGCCTCGCGGTTCTGTGGGGCGTGTTCATCCCGCTGAGCTGGTGGCTGGTCATCGGCAACGGCGCGACCCCTGCCCAGGCCTGGCTGGGCGGCGCGGTCTGCTACGGGCTGGCCGCCCTGCTGCTCTACCTGCGGTTCCGCTCGAACCGCTGGCAGTCGGCGCAGATCTTCGGCGCGCAGCCGATGACGCCATAGGCGGCGCGTCAGACCCGGGTCAGGACGCAGTTGACCTGGTTGACGAAGAGCTCGCGCAGCAGCGGCACCGCGCCCAGCGCGTCGAGGCCCTTGACGCAGCGGTACTGCTTGCGGACGATGCGCAGTCCGCTGGCGGCGAGCGTCCGCTCGAACTTGGCGAGGCTCATCCGATTGAGGCCGCCCTCGACGTCCTCGTACCGCGCGGCGCCGTCCTGGCGGAACCGCGACCGGACGTTCATGACCGTGCGCTCCGAGAAGAGGATGTTGACCCACGGCACCTTCGTGAAGAAGTGCATGTGGCTGCCGTAGGGAGCGTACCAGGGAGGCGAGAAGGTGATGAGGATGACCCCGTCGGGCCGCAGCGCGGACGCCATCTGCCGCAGGATCAGATCCGGATCGGCGAAGTGCTCCATGCTGTTCTGGGACAGGACGATGTCGTAGCTGCCGAGGTGCTGCGGCTGCAAGCTCGTGCAGAACTCCGTCTTCTCGGCCATGCCGGCCGCGCGCGCCAGCTCGCGGCCTGCGGCCAGGCCGGTCTCGCTGATGTCGATCCCCAGCACGTGCCGCGCGCCCGCCTTGGCGAGTTCGACGACCTGCCAGCCTTCGCCGCTGCCGAAGTCCAGCACGCGCTTGCCCTGGATCATGGCGAGGGCATCGGGGAACACGCTCAGCAGGTGCGCCAGCGCGTTGCCATCGTGCCACATCTCGACCGCTTGATAATCAGCGGCCTGCGGCGCCCGGGACAGCCGCAGCAGGATCTTCTCGGACAGTGACATGCCGCCTCCGCAGGAAACGCGGCGCGCCCGATGCCGCCGCGAGCGCCGACAACCTACGCCTCTATCCGCTTGACCACCACCAGCGTGATGTCGTCGCCCGGCGGCCGGCCCGCGAGATGCGCGTGCACGGCCGCCAGGATCGCCTCGCGAATGCCGAGGGCGGAGCGCCCGCGCGCGCGCTGCACGACCTCGGCGAGCCGGTCCTCGCCGAACTCGCGATCGTCGACGTCCTGCTCGCGATCGGCGTCGCCGCGGCGAGTCCCGCCGGCGCCGTCCTCGTCCGCGTCGGCGTCGCGATCCCGGTCGAGCGCCGGATTGGGCGCGCCGGCTTCGGTGATCCCGTCGGTGAAGAGGACGAGCACATCGCCGGGCGCGAGCTCGACCGTGACCGCTTCGTAGCGCTGGTCGGCGAACATGCCCAGCAACAGGCCACCGCCGCGGAGCCAGGCCACCGATCCGTCGCGGCGCACGAGCAGCGGCGGCTCGTGGCCGGCGTTCGCGTAGACGAACGCGCCGCTGGCGGTGTCCAGCTCGCCATAGATGAAGGTGGCGAACATGTGCGGATCGGTCGAGGTCGCCAGCAGGCGGTTGATGCGCGCCAGGACCTCGGACACCGGCAGATCGTGCAGCACCTGGCCCTTGAGGCTCGCCTGCAGGTTGCTCATCAGGAGCGCCGCCGGCACGCCCTTGCCCGAGACGTCGCCGATCCCCAGGCCGAGGCGCGCGGGCGTCAGCTGCAGGAAGTCGAAGTAGTCTCCGCCGACCTGCAGGCTGGGCAGGCTCACGCCGGTGAGCTGCCAGCCGGCGGGGCTGGGCGCTTCGCGCGGCAGCAGGCGCTCCTGGATCTGCCGCGCCGTCTGCATCTCCTGCTGGAGGCGCTCGCGGGCGAGCGCGTCCTCGCGTCCCTGGCGCACGGCGACGGTCATGGTGTTGAAGCTCTCGGCCAGGTCGCCGAACTCGTCCTCGTTCTCCAGCTCGATGACCACGTCGAGGTCGCCGGCGGCCAGACGCTGGGTGCCGCGGTGCAGCGCCTTGACCGCTCCCGTGATGCCGCCCGTGATGCGCAGGCTGAAGATGAACGCGGTCAGCGCGGTCGCGAAGAAGATGATCGCGATGACGCCGAGCACGATGAGGATGACCATGTTGAGCGCCGCCTCGGTGCTGGCGAACTCGCGGCCGAGGTCCGTGAGGCTGGTCTGCAAGGCGAGCCAGATGCTGCCGCGGCTCAGGCGCTGCTCGTTCAGGTGCAGCGCGGCGACCATCGTGGTGCCGAAGTAGCGCGGCCGCCGCAGCCAACCTCCGGCGGGGTCGGCACGCCCCTCCTCGTAGCGGCTCGCGAGGTCCGCCGGCAGGCCCTCGCCATCTCGGATCTGGATGGTGCCGCCGCCGACGTTCGAGCGCACCTGCACGTCCGCCCGCACGGCGCGCGCCAGA
>CAZJWO010000089.1:0-15844 GCA_964549735.1 uncultured Fibrobacteraceae bacterium
GGCCGCGCTGGCTGTCGGCGAGGTCTTGCAGCGCCTTGCGGATCGGGTCCATGCCTAGATCGACTCCCGGCTGAGTTGACGTTCGTGCATGGTGTAGCGCACGCGCTCCCAGGTCAGCGGCGGCCGGCTCTGCGCCTCGGACGACGCGTGGCCGTTGGCGGCCTGGGGATGTCCGCCGGTCTGCGGCTCGCTGGTCTCCAGGACGACCTTGCCGCCCCACAGGAACTCGCAGCCCAGCATGACGCCGTGGATGTAGTCGCGCACCAGCGGCTTGCCCTCGTGGTGGTGCACCAGGTGCAGCGCCTCGCTCCGCGTGCGGTCGCGATCGACGGTGATGTGGGGCGGATGGTAGAGCTGATCCAGCACCATCTGCCGATATTCGCCGGCATCGCGGCTCTTGACGTACCACTGCCAGACCATGCGCGGGGCGTCGAGCTTGCGGCCGGCCACGAAGAGCCGATGGCGATCGACGAAATCCTGCTCGATGAAGTTGCGCACGAAGAGGTGGTCGTTCAGGTTCTCGCGCACCGCGAAGATGTACGCGCGGCCCTGCCCGGTCTGGCGATCGAAGCGGCGGCGCTGGTCTTGATCGAGCAGCGCGAGGAACTCGCGGCTGTAGCGGCCCTGGTCGGCGGCCTGTTCGATGAACTGGAAGAGGCGCATGCCGAGCGCGTACGGGTTGAGCCCGACGCGCGGCAGGTTCGTGACCAGCGCGTTGACCCGCGCGAAGTCGACCTCGTGGCCCGCGATGCGGTCGTCCTCGAGGAACAGCTTCTCGTGCCAGTAGCTGGACCACCCCTCGTTCATGATCTTGGTGCGGATCTGCGGCTGGAAGTAGAGCGACGTCTGGCGCACGATCTGCACGACCTGCTGCATCCACTTGTTCTCTTCGCGGTCCAGGAAGGGGCTATGCTCCAGCACGTAGCGCAGGACGTCGCGACTCGGCGTCGGCTTGCGGCGGCGCGCCTTCTCGTACAGGGCCGCGAACTCCGGATGCTGGCGCTGCACGGCCTTGAAGAACACGTCCTCGGCCGCCGCGCCGTGGGCGGCGATGCACCCGTTGTACCGCTCGATCTCCTGCACGTATTCGCTGACCGCGACGGGCTTGGGCGACTGCAGGAAGACGTCGAAGTACCAGTCCAGGCGCGGGGACCAGCCGTCGCGGCGCGGGCGGTGCAGATCCGAGACGAGACCGTGGTAGTCGACGAGGTTGTCCAGGGAGCGGCTGAACTCGATGACGTAGTCGACCCAGCGGCCATGCTCCGAGCGCAGGCGCGCGATCGTGCGCTTGTCGGCCAGGGCCTGGCCGGTGAAGTCGTCGTCCCAGGTGTGGCGGAAGAAGAGATTGTTCTGGAAGAAGTCGATATGGCCCAGGACGTGGTAGAAGATCATCACGTTGAGCCAGTCCGGGTTGTTGTCGTTGTAGTAGCTGATGGCCGGCCGCGTGTTGATGACCGTCTCGTAGGGATTCTGGGGGTACAGCTCGTAGCGGCCGCGGCCCTTCAGGACCTCGAGGTCGTGCACCCAGTAGTCGTACATGGTCGGGATCATGACCTTGGGCGCCAGCTCGAGCAGGTCGCGGTTGGTGACGATATACTCGAGCGACTCGTCGTCGAAGCGCAGTCCGGCGTGACGGGCGCGCTCCTTGCAGCCTTCCATGATCGCCTTGGCGTGCTGGTCGATCAGTTGCATGCACGCTCCTTCGCGAGCCGCGTCACGGGCTGATGAGCTGGCGGATGCCCTCGATCAGCCGCGGCTCTTCGGCCTCGGCCGGCAGCACGTCCAGCCGCAGGCGGCCGCGCTGCTTCTCCAGCAGGCCCGAGGCCTGCAAGTACTTCTGGACCTCGCTCTCGCGCGACCGGCCGAAGCCGTCCCCGACGATGGTCACGCCCAGGCGGGCGGCGTAGCGCAGCACCGCTTCGATGGCCGGCAGGCACTCCTTGCCGCCGCTGTCCCAGTCGTCGCCGTCGGTGCCGTAGAAGACGTAGATGTTGTAATCCTGGACCAGGTTCTCGCGCCGGACGATCTCGTCGACGAGCTGGAACGCCGAGGCCACCTTGGTGCCGCCGGCCACGCGGCTGTTGTAGTAGGTGTAGAAGTCGTCGACTTCCTTGGCTTCGGTGTCGTGCAGGATGAAGCGGGTCTCGATCTGGCCGGCGTACTGGTAGAGGATCCAGCTGTAGATCAGCACGTGCTGGCTGACGACCTGCTCGGTGGGCCGGCCGCTCATCGAGCCCGAATAGTCGCGCAGGAAGAAGACGACGGCCTGCGCCTCGTAGTCGCGCTCCCTGGACAGGACGCGGTAGACCTTGTCGCGGGGCGAGATCAGCAGATCGGCCGGGTCGGGCACCTGCCCGGCGGCGATCCTCTCGAGGCCGATGTTGGTCTCGACGAGCTGCCGCAGCGTGGCCTTCTTGTCGAGCAGCTGGCCGAAGCCGCGGTGCCGGTCGGTCAGGTCGTAGACGTAGCGCGTGAGCGAGCGCTGCTTGCCCTTGTCCTCGAGGTTGGGCAGGGAGAACTGCTCGGTCAGGATGCGGCCGAGGTCGTAGGCGTTGCTCTCCAGCTCGTGCGGCCCGCCCTCGCCCTGGCCCGGGCCGGCGCCCTCGCCCTCGCCGGGTTCCGGGCGCACGGGCTGCTCGCCGATGACCTCGCCCTCTTCGCCCTCGCCGCTGCCGCCGGCCGGACCCGGCTGGCCGACCTCTTCGGCGAACGTGTTGTCGTGCAAGAACTTCTCTTCGACCGTCGTGGGCACCACGACGACCTTGTGTTTGCCGCCGCGCCCCGGCTTGACGAGGCGGCCGATGCGGATCTTGCGCGGGAAGCCGTCCTCCTCGCGGCGGGCGTCCCGCTGCATGAGGTCGTCGAGGGTGCCGAGGCGCGAGGCGGGCGGCGGCGCCGACGCGGACAGGGCTTGCCACGCGTGATCGCCGCGGGCGTAGAGATCAGTGCGGATCGGTCCCAGCGCAGCAGGCCGGCGGTCGGGCGGCAAGGGCCGTCGCATGTCAGCTCTCGTCCTCCTGGGTGCAGAAGTACTCGATGGTCTTCTGCGCGCAGGTCTGGCAGTAGCCCAGCTTGGTCAACATCGTGTTGATCATGCGGTCGTAGAGATTCTGGTTCTCCTCGTTGGTGCGGTTGGCGAGCGCGCCGATCAGGCTGCCGGCGCCGGCGATGTCGCTCTTCAGGCGCACGTCGGTGACCGCCTTGACCAGCTCGAGGTTGTCCATGAAATCGTAGTTCGGGTCGATGCCGATCTTCTGGCCGTAGATCTTGCGGATGGTCGTGCGGAAGCTCTCGCGCTGCTCGTCGGTCTTCAGCTGCAGGCGCTCCTCGATGCTCTTGATGAAGCGCTCGTCGACCTTCAGGGCCTTGAGCTGGCCGGTCTGCGGATCCTTGTACTTCCACAGCTTGTCCGGGCCGAGGTGCTCGGCGTCGATGCCGATGATCATGTTGACGTAGTTCATGACGTCCTTGCGGATCGCCTGCGGCTCGTCCATGTAGGCGTTGAACATCTCGGTCATGATACGCTCGCGGTACAGGCCGCGGGCGGTCTTGAGGTCCTCGAGGTACTTCGCGCGGTCGTTGTTGTCGTGCACGTAGTCGAGGATCACGCGTTCGATCGTCTTGAAGACGTCGTGCGCGAACATGCAGCGGCCCTCGTTGGTCTCCGAGCTCTCGACCAGCAGCTGGATCGCGCGGCCGAGGTTGCGCTGGCCGAGGCCCTTCTGGCCGAAGCGGTTCGTGATGTCGGTGTCCTGGCTCAACGTGTCGATGACCTCGGCCAGGGCCTTGATCGACTTCTCGCCGGCGATCTCGCCCGCCGCGAGCTTCATGGTCTCGATCGGGGTCAGCTTCTCGCTGCGCGGCAGGCGCGACAGGGTCACGGCGACCGAGGCGGCGTAGTTCAGGTTGGGATCCTGGTGCAGGTCCTCGCGCGTGAGCGTGGTCTTGGTCTCGCTGCCGATCGCGTACTGGGTGAGCTGCTCCTGCAGCCTGTAGTTCGTGTTGTGCGCGATGTAGCTGAGGCGGCAGCGGTCGACGATCGGCGCCTCCTCCTTCTCGGCCAGGAAGCGGTTGAACTCGCTGTTGTTGCTGGTCGCGATGATCAGGGTGTCGATGGGCCACTTGTAGCCGTCGATCTCGATGGTGCGGTTCTGGATCACGCCGAGGTAGACCTGGACGAGGTCCTTCTTGTTCTTGAACATCTCGTCGGAGAAGTGGATGCCGCCGCCCGCGACGCGCGCCAGGGCGCCGCGGCGCAGGTCGAAGCGGTAGGGGTTGTTGGTGTCGGTGATGTGCAGCAGGCGCTGGATCGACTCCTCGCCGAGCAGGTCGACCGCGCTGGAGGTGATCTTGTCCTTCGCCGGGTACTTGCCGGTGACCGTGCCGAGGCTCTCGGTCAACGGGACCGGGACGACCTCGACGCGATCGAGCATGGTTTCCAGCTTGCCGTCGCAGTGGCGGCGCAGGTCTTCCCAGATGTAGCTCGTGCAGGCGCCCAGCGGCCGCCAGTTCTCGTACAGTAGATCGAGCTGCCGGTCGTCGAAGCCGACCTTGCGGGCGAGCCAGCCGCGGCTGGCTTCCGGCGTTTCGAGCAGATTCATGGCCAGGATCGCGGGATCCTCGTACGTCTGGCTCTCGATGGTCGTGATCTTGCCGTATGACCCGATTCCGGCCAGGTCGGTGAACCGGAAGGTGTACTTGCGGTTCACGGGCCGGGCGAGGAACTCGCGGTAGAGGCGGCTGACGTACTCGACGAAGAACGTCTTGCCGTTGCCCGGCTCGCCGACCAGGACGTAGGCCATCTCCTTGGAGGAGCCGCCCTCGGCCGCGTCCTTGACGTAGGACACGAAGCTGTTGATCTCGTCGTACATGCCGACGATATGTTTCTTTCCCCGACGAAAGATCTTGAAATCATAGGTCGTCTTGGCGTTGACCACGACCTTCTCGATCTCGTCCTGCAAGATCATGCGGGTGATGCCCTGGAAGGCGTTCTCGAAGACCCTTTCGCCGGCTTTCAGCGCCAGCAGATGGGCTTGCAGGGTATTCGGCTTGTCTTGCGCCATGATCGCCCCCGTCGGGTGGTAGCTGGTCAGTTGAGCCGCAACCGCGCGCGGTCGCCTCGGACTGATACACCGCGCCGGTCGGTTCGGTTCTGGGAGTAACTCGCAAGGTGCATGCCGGACGCGGCGGTGGCCCGTCGCCGCTGTCTGAAGTTAAGGGAACGGCGTCTGACCAGCACGTAAAATGGCGCCGGCGCGCGACGGCCGCCGCCGGCTGCTGCGCCGCAGCCCGCCGGCGCGGACTTGACAGGGCAGACAAGCGTCTGTTTCGATGGGGGTGCCGAAAGGAGCCGATCATGGTCCGCAGGCCGGCCCGCGAGACGCGCCGCCAGGTGCTCGACTTCGTGCGCGAGCGCGTGGTCGCCGGCGCGCCGCCGACCATCCGCGAAGTGCAGGCGCACCTGGGTTTCCGCGCGGTGCAGTCGGCCCGCCAGCATCTCGAAGCGCTGGTCGCCGAGGGCAAGCTGACGAAGGCCGCCGGCCGTGCGCGCGGCTACCGGCTGCCGGCGGGCGATCCCGCGCGCGCGGGCGTGGCCACCGTGGCGCCAAGGCCCGTGCCGATCCTCGGCCGCGTGCAGGCCGGTCGGCTGAGCGAGGCGCTCGAGGCGCCGGACGGCTACCTGCCGGTCGTCGATCGGCCGGCCGAGGAGACGCTCTTCGCGCTGGCGGTGCGCGGAGAGAGCATGATCGGCGCCGGCATCCTGCCCGGCGATGTCGTCCTCGTGCGCCGGCAGGAACAGGCTCCCGACGGCGCGATCGTGGTCGCGCTGGTCGAGGGCGAGGCAACCGTCAAACGCCTGCGCCGGCGGCGAGGCCGTCTCGAACTGCATGCCGCCAATCCCGAGTTTCCCGCCATCGTGCCCCGCCGCGGCGAGGAGGTGCGCATCCTCGGCCAGGTGGTCGAGGTGCGGCGGCGGTTGGGGTGAGCGACCGCCGGAGTGCAAGCTCGGGGTTATTCCGTGAAGGCCGCCCGGCGCATCGGCGCTCATGCACCTCGTCGCAGCAAACGCTCGACGCCGGCCGTCGTCAGCCCCACCGCCAGCAGCACGGCCGCCCAGCAGACCATCTCCAGGGCCACGAGGAGCGCCGGCTCGCGCAGGACATTCCAGGGCAGGTAGAAGCCGAACCACGGGACCATCAACAACCACCCGATCGCGCCGAAGCGCAGGCCGCGACCGCGCCAGCTGCGGTCGCTCCACAGGTCGCCTGCCTGCGTCAGCCAGACGTACACCAACCCCCAGAGCATGCCGATCACCAGCACGCCGGCGATCAGGATCCATGGCGCCTCCGCCGCGCGCGGAAGCGGCTCCTCGGTGAACGCGGCGAGCATCTTCCGGCTTTGAAGCTCGGGATCAGCAAGAACGAGCTGCGCCGGTCCGAAGACGGCCATGATCGCGAGGAACCAGGCGACACCGCCGACCAGCCCCGCGATGGCGCCGCGTATCCACGCCGATCGTCGCATGTGCGCCTCCTCTGCCAGTCCGTGTCGACGACGGACCTCGTGATGCCCCGGGCCGGGTCGTCGGCGAGCGCCGCGTGATCGCGTCAGACGAACGACCGCAGTGCGCGCCAGATCTCCGGCCAGGGCCGCAGCGGACCGCGGCAGACGTAGATCCGCTGCTGGGCGCTCTCGTTGACGATTCCCAGGCGGTTGGTCACCGGGCCGATCTCCTGCACCGCGGCGAAATGCTGCTGCAGCGTAGTGGCCGACCAGGCGACGGCGATGACGACGTCCGTATCCGGCGGCCCCCAGTGGTAGTAGCTGTTGTGCGGGCTCGTGGCGCGCGGCAGTCCGTAGCGCGGCCCGAGCACGTCGAGCGCCGCCGCTTCACCGTAGGAGTCGGTCAACAGGCCGGCGCGCTGTCGCTCGTCCTGCGGCAACGCGTGGTAGACCGCGGCGACCTGGGCGGCGAGGTCGTCCCAGCCGAACATCTCGCGGAACTCCTGGTGCGGCCAGGCGTCCTGATGGCGCGCGAAGATCTCTCGCGGCATGACAGGCAGGACCAGCCAGGCCAGCGGCAGGAGGCCCACGACCAGCGCGATCGGCGCCCAGAGGCGCAGCCGTCGCCAGCGACCAGCCGCCAGCGTCCGCTCGAGCCACACGGCGCCAGCGGCGAAGACCAGCGGGTAGGCCGGCGCCGCGTAGTAGGGCCTGGCGGACGCGGCCGCCAGCAGCACCGTGACCACGAGCCACAGCCAGCCGAAGACGCGGGCCGGACCGCTCCGGGGCACGAACAGCGTCGCGACGCCGGCCGCGAAGAGCGGCAACGAAACGACCCCGATGAAGACGAGCTGGAACGCCAGGAACGCGAGCGGCGTCATCTCGGCGGCCGTGCGGGCGCCGCGGTTGGCCGAGAACTCGAGCGTGGGCCAGCCGTGGGCGTGCTGCCAGGCGAGGTTGGGCGCGACCAGGAGCAGGGCCACTCCGACGCCGGCCCATAACCACGGCGAACGCAACGCGCCGCGCCAGCGGCTCAGGACGAGCCCGACCGCCAACCCGACGCCGAAGAGCACGAGCGTGGACTTGGCCAGCAGACCGAACCCGGCGATCGCGCCGACGGCTAGCCAGAGGCGTTCGCGTCCGTGCAGCGCGCGCAGCGCGAGCAGTGCGCAAGCGGCCCAGGCCAGCTGGTCCGGCGTCGGCGTCTGGAACAGGCTGTTGGTCATCAGGAAGATCGGCGAGACCGCGACGGCCAGGGCGGCCACGCCCTGGGCCCATGCCCGGCCGCCCATCTCGCGGGCGAGCAGGCCTGTCAAGAGGACGACCATCGCGCCGAGCGTCGCCGCCACCAGACGCAGGGCGACGAGCGACGGACCCCAGAGCGCCTCGATCCCGCGCGCGAGGAACGGCACGAGCGGCGGGTGGTCGACGTAGCCCCAGGCCAGGTTGCGCCCGCACATCAGGTAGTACAGCTCGTCGCGATGGAAGCCGTAGGCCTCGCTCAGCGCGGCGTGCAGTCCCAGCTTCGCGGCGACGATCGCCAGCAACGGCAGCCAGGCGACGGGCGGGCGGACGTGGTCCACGATCACTCCTCGGAAGGCTCTGCCCCTCACGCAGAAAACCGCCAGGGCGAAGTAACATATAAAGCAATCTTTCCGGTATCTCCAGCTTGCGCGGCACAACATCCCTCGTTCGAAACACGGCGAAGAGGGCGGTGGCCGCGTCCAGGTTCGCCTATCGGTGTCTTGGCCGCCGGAGCCGTAGCCGACACACGTCTGCCGCGGACGTCGCGAAAGTTCCGCGGGCAATCCCGTCGATCCCGTCGCGCGAGCCGGCGCCCCTCCGCAAGAGGGGCGCCGATCTACCCATCGGACGCGACGACCGGCCGCGCGCCGCCCTCGCCGCGCGATTCGCGCCGCCCGGACAGCGAGAACCGATCCACCAGCGTGTAGATGACCGGGATCACGAAGAGCGTGAAGACCGTCGAGAAGAGGACGCCGCCGATCTGCACCACGGCCATCGACGTGCGGATCTCCGAGGCGGGCCCGCCGCTGACCGCCTGGGGGATCATGCCGATGGCGATCGCCAGGTTGGCCATGATGATCGGACGCAACTTCAGGGGGCAGGCGGCCAGCAGCGCGTCGCCGATCGTGGCCCCGCGCGCTCGTTCCTGCGCCGTCTGGTCGAGCATGAGGATCGCGTTGTTGACGACGATGCCCACCATCATGACCAGCGCCATCAGCGACATGATGTTGATCGTCTGACCGGTGAAGAAGAGCGCGACCGCCATGCCGATCAAGGACAGCGGCAGCGTCGCCAGCACGGTCACCGGGTGCACGAAGCTCTCGAGGATGGCCGCCATCACGATGTAGAGCAGAACGATCGCCAGGATCAGGGCCTCGAAGATGGCCCGGAACGACTCGTCCTGGTGCTCGGCGTAGCCGCCATACCGGACGCGCACGCCGGGGGGCAGCGGGTTCTCCGCCAGCCGCGCGTCGATGAGCGCGCGGCGATCGCTCAGCGTGCCGGCGGCGATGTTGGCCGTCACCTCGACGAGCCGTTGCTTGTCCGTGCGCAGGATCGTCGCGTCGCTGACGCTCTCGGTCATCGCCGCGACGTCGGCCAAGGGGATGGTCCGTCCGGCCGGCGTCGCCAGCGGCAGGTCGGGCAGCAGCCGCGGGTCGCTCCGCGCCGCCTCGGCGAGCTTGACGACCACGTCGCTCTCCTCGCCGCGTTCGCGGAACACGCCCGCCCGCTCGCCTTCGTAGGCGGTGCGCAGGATCCGGCCCACGTCGGCCGCGGTGAGCCGGTGCGCGGCGAGGTGTTCGCGGCGCGGCTCGACCATGATGACCGGTTTGCCCGGCCGCTGGCTGGACTGCACGTCGACCAGGCCGTCGATCTCCTGCAGCACGGCGAGCACCATGCGGCCCGCGTCGGCCACGGCGACCGGATCGTCGCCGATGACCTCGAGCACGAGATCGGCCTGGACCATGCCGGCGCCGCCGGTCTGGAACACGGCGATCTCGGCGTCGGGGATCTGCGCCAGGCGCGGCCGGATGCGTTCGATGAAGCCGCCCAGGCCGATCTCGCGCTCGCGTTTGTCCGTGAGCGTCAGCAGGATGTCCGCCTCCTCGATGCCGCGGCTCTCGCCGCCGATCTTGACGAGCGCGCCGATGACCTCGGGCTCGCGCCGCAGATCGGCCGCGAGGAGGTCCGCCACGGCGCCGGTCCGCTCGAGGCTGGTGCCGGCGGGGAGCCTCAGGTTGACCTGCACCTTCGCCTGGTCGATCGCGGTCATGAACTCGCCGCCCACCGATCCGAAGAGCGTCAGCGAGGCGGCGAAGATCAGCGCGGCGGCCAGCAGCGCCTGCCAGCGGTGCGCCAGGCAATAGGCCAGCCCGCCGCGGTAGGCCTGCTCCAGGCGGCGATAGCCCCGGTCCCAGGCGCGCGCGACCCTGGCGATCGGATGGCTGCTCGTGCCCTTGCCGATCCCCTTGCCCGGCTGCACGAGTCGCGCGCCCAGCATGGGGACCAGCGTGAAGCTGACGACAAGCGAGAAGACCGTCGCGAACACCACGGTCAGGCCGAACTGCAGGAAGAAGCGCCCGACGATGCCGCTCATGAAGGCGATCGGCGTGAAGACCACGACGTTGGTCAAGGTCGCCGCGAGCACCGCGACGGCGACCTCGCCGGTGCCGCGCCAAGCGGCCTCGCGGGGCGCGATCCCGGCGTGCACGAGGCGGGCGATGTTCTCGAGGATCACGATCGAATTGGTCACCAGCGTGCCGATGCAGATGCCCAGAGCCATCAGCGACAGCACGTTGATCGTGAAGCCGGACGCTTCCATGAGCATGAACGCCGCGACGACCGAGACGGGCATCGAGACCGCCGCGATCACCGTCAGCCGCCAGTCGTGCAGGAACAGGAAGAGCAGCAAACCGGTCAACAGGATGCCCAGGCCGATGTTGCCGAGCGTGTCGCTGACCGAGCTGCGGACGAACGACCCCATCTCCTGGACGACCTCGACGGTCAGGTCGGGGTCGAGCGTCGCGCGCAGGTCCGCCAACGCCGCCAGCGCGCCGTCGACGACGGCGACCGTGTTGCCGTCGGTGCGTTTCATCACGCTGAGGCTGATGACCGGCTGGTTGTTGTAGGTCGAGCGTTCGCGGAGCTCTTCGGCCGTGTCCTGGATCTCGGCGATCTCCGCCAGCGGGATCGTCGCGCCGCCGCCCAGAGCGATGCGGATGCGCCCCAGTTCCGCCGGGCTGGCCACCTCGCCGCGCAGGCGGACGTTGACTTCCCGATTGCCGCTCGTGATGTAACCGACCGGGACGTTGAGGTTGCCGGCGGCCAGTACGCCGAGCACGTCGAGCAGGGTCAAGCCATACGGGCGCAGGCGTTCGGGCGCGACGGCCAGGCGGATCTCGCGCTGCTGGCCGCCGACGATCTCGACCGAGGCCACGCCGTCGACGCGGCTGAGCCGGTCCTTGATCTGTTCGTCCGCGATCCGGTACAGGTCGCGCAGCGAGCGCGGTCCCGACACCGCGATGTCGACCACCGCCGCGCTACCGATCTCGAACTTGGTGATCACCGGATCCTCGGCGCCGTCGGGCAGCTCGCCGCGGATGGCGTCGACCTTGTCCTTGACGTCGATGGCGGCCTGGTTCTGGTCGGTCTCCAGGGTGAACTGGATGATGACCTGGGAGAGGTTCTCGCGGGAATAGGAGCGCAGGCTCTCGATGTTGGCGAGGGTCGAGACGTTGTCTTCGATCTTCTTCGTGATCTGCGTCTCGACCTCGCCCGGCGCGGCGCCGCCGTAGATGGTGCTGACCACGACGACGGGGAACTCGATGTTCGGCATGAGTTCGACGACGAGGTGGGTATAGGAGAAGGTGCCCATCACGACGAGGACCGCCACGATCATGGTGGTCAGGACCGGCCGCTCGACCATCGTGCGGAAGAGGTTCATGGTCAGCCCTCCTGCCCGCCGCGGAGCACCAGCACGCGCGCGCCTTCGTACAGCAGGGCCTGGCCGAAGCGGACGGCCGTCTCGTGCGGCGCGAGGCCGGCGGCGATCTCGACGGCGTCGACGGTCGCGATCCCCGTCTCGACGCGCCGCAGCGACACGACCGGCCCGCCGCCGTCGTCGCGGACGACCCAGACGGCGTCGCCGTCGCCGGTGCGCACGAGGCATTCGCTCGGCACCGCGAGCGCCGCCGGACGATGGCTGGTGCGCACGTCGAACGACATCAAGAGCCCCGGCAGCAAGCGGCCGTCTGAGTTGGCGAATCGCACCTCGCCCTCCAGGAGGTGCGTGGCCGGGTCGGCCATCAGATCGAGGCGGCTGAGCTCGCCCGTCCGGCGCTCGCCGTCGGGCAGGGTCAGGACGGCCTGCTGGCCGACCGCCAGTTCGAGCGCCTGCCGGCTGCCCGCCTGGAAGACGATCTTCACCGTGTCGGTGCGCGCGATCCATAGCAGCGCCTTGTTCGTCGGCACCATGGCGCCGACTTCGGTCAGCACCGACGTCACGACGCCGGCCTCGGCCGCGGTCAGCGCGGTGCTGCCTTCGGCGTCGGCCAGTCCGGCGGCGGCGACCCGCAGCCGCGTCTCGGCGTGATCGAGGTCCTGGCGGGAGACCGCCCCCTCGGTGTACAGGTTGCGCAGGCGGCGGGCGTCGGCGAGCGCGTTCTCATAGCCGGCGCGCGCCTGGGCGACCGAGTGGAACATGGGCGAGGGCGCTTCTTCGGTCAGGCGCAGGACCACGTCGCCGGCCGCCACGCGGTCGCCTTCGCGCACGGGGATACCGACGACCCGCAAGGCGTTGTTCGACGCGACGGAGTATTGCACCACGCCCTTGACCGTGCCGGCTAGCGTCGTCCAGGTCGCCAGCTCGCGCATCTCCGCACGCGCGACTTCGACCGGCACGCCCTCCGTCTGATGCAGCTGGCGGATGCTGGTCGTGGTGTCGGGCCGGCCGAGCGCCTGGAAACGCAGCGCGAACGCGGCGGCGATCACCAGCAGCACACCGGCGGTCAAGCCGAGACGGCGGCCGCGACGCTTGTTGTCTGTACGGGTCATCGGTTGTCCTCCTGGGTCGCCGTCGCGGGCAGCGCCGCGATCACGGTTGCGGGGTCGTCTCCCACCGCCAGGGCGACGGCGGCGTGGGCGAGGTGGCAGGCATGCAGCGATTCCGCGAGCTGGACGCGGGCCTGCGTCAGGGCGAGTTCGGCATCCAGCCGCTCGAGGGGGGTGGCCAGTCCGTTCTCCAGGCGCACGGCCGCCAGGCGATGCGCCTCGTCGGCGAGCGCGACGCTTTCGCGGCGACCGGCCAGCGAAGCGAGCGCGCTCGCGAGCTGCAGGCTCGCCTGACGCACCGCCAGCTCGCGGTCGCGGTCCAGCCGCGCGAGTTCCAGTTCGGCCAGGCGCAACCGCGCCTCGGCGCCCTGGATGCCCGCGCGGGCCTGCCAGCCGTCGAAGATCGGCATCGCGACCGCGAGGCCGACGCCCGCGCTCGTGGCGCGTTCTTCCGGGGCCGGCGCGACGTCGTTGTCCCATTCGGCCTGCAGTCCATAACGACCGTGCAGTCGCACCGTCGGCCCGCGGGCGGCGCGCGCAAGCGCGAGCGCCTGCCGGCCGGCCGCGACCTGGTGCCGCAGGGCCTGCAGCTCCGGGCTGCGCGCGCGCATCGCGGCCACGAGCGCCTCGACGACGGTCGTGTCGAAGGCGTGGTCGTCGCTGCCGCGTTCGTTGTCATTCTGCGATCCGAGACCATCGCCCGCGACGACGGCGAGCGTATCGCTGAGCGCGAGCCGGGTCGACGGCGCCAGGCCGCAGAGGCGGGCCAGCAGGAGTTCGGTCTGCCGCTGCGCGTTGCGGGCCTGGATGAGCGGAGCCTCCCGATTGGCCAGCTCGACCTCGGCGCGCAGCAGTTCGAATCGGCTGACCGTGCCCTGGGCGTTGCCGGCGCGCGCCAGGCGCAACGCCTCGGCCGTCGTGGCGACCGCCTCTTCGGCGATGCGCACGCGCTGGGCGGAGAGCAGCGCGTCGAGGTAGGCGGCGGTGGCCTGGAAGCGCACGGCGTCGGCGACGGCCGCCTGCTGCCACTGGCTGGCGGCGACCAGTTCGCGCGCCGCGCCGACCGCGGCCGCGAGGCGCCCCGCGGTCCACAGGTTCCAGGAGAGGCTGACCGCGCCCTGCAGGCTGTTGTCGCGGCCCATCTCGACCTTCGTCGCGCCGCCGAAACCCTCCGAGAACTCCGGCGGCAGGAAGAACGCGGGCTTGACGAGATTGGCGGTCCATTCGGCGCCGAGGCTCAGCTGCGGCAGCCGGCCGGAACCGGCCGCCAGCAGGTCGCTCTCGGCCGCGGCGACCATCGCATCGGCCTGGCGCAGCAGTTCCGCGTTGGCCAACGCCAGACTCACGGCGCGCGGCAGGTCGAGCGCGACGGCCGCGACGACCGCGTCGCGCGCCGCGTCCGTAGCGGCGGCGGCGACCCGCGAGGCCGGTCCGCAAGATACGGCCGCCAGCATGGCCGCGGCCGCGGCCACGGCGGCCGGTGAAGCGACGCGGCAGGTCCGCCCGCGGCGGCGCGGGTCGATTCGTCTACGTGATGTCGTCGGCATGGAGGGTGTCCTCTGAGGTGCGGTTGGCGCGCGCGCGTGCGCGCAGGGGATCGATGACGAGCGAGAAGACGAGGTCGGGCAATCGCCGCACCGCGGCGCGGTCGCTGCCGGCGGTCAAGTAGGTGATGAGCTCATCGATGACGCCGTGCAGCACGGCGCACAGCAGCTCGGTGTCGATGTCCGGGAGGTCGCCGCAACGGCGCGCCTGCGCGAGCAGCTCGGTGTCGCGGCGCCGCACCCAGGCGAAGCGGTCGCGCGTGGCAGGCAGATTGCGCAGCACGGAGTCCCCGGCGAAGATCCTCACCAGGGGCCAGCGTTCGACCAGGAATTTCCCCAGCTCCTCGAGCAGCTCCCGGTAGGCGAGCAGCGGTGGCAGGCCACGCTCGCGGACGCGCGCTTCGGCGCGCTCGAGTTCGTCGATCTCGCGTTCGACGAGCACGCGGGCCAGCTCGAGCTTGCCGGGGAAGTGCTTGTAGAGGTAGCCGACCGAGCACGCGGCGCGGTCGGCGATGTCCTGCATGGTCGTGCCCTGGTAGCCGCGTTCGGCCATCAGCGCGGCCGCGCTCGCCAGGATGTTCTCCTGGTTCCGGCGCCAGAGGCCGCGGGCGGAGGTGGTCGGTTGCGGCTGCGTCATCGCGGTTCTCGCTGCGGGAGCCGGTGAATATCTATTCATGAACGACAGTTCATGAATAGGCGTTCATGAATAATCGTTCACGGTTCGCTGCGCAAGGGGAATTCGCTGGGTTGCTGGAAATCATCTGGGCGCCGGGATGGTCATGGGCGCAGCGGATCGACGAGCAGCGCGAACAGGAGGTCGGGCAATATCGAGAACGGGTTGTCGCCCTGGCGCTCTCCGAGCGTCAGGAAAAGCTCGCGGGACGCGCCGAGGATCGCGGCGGCCACGAGTTCGTGGTCGATCGCGCGCAGCTCGCCGCGCGCCTGGGCCCGTTCGAGGACCGAGACGAGCTGCCGCCGGCGGCCGGCCTGCCGATCCGCCGCCTGCGCCAGCGCGGCGTCGAGGTTGTCGTGGTAGATCCGCATGACGTCGCGGTTGGCGTTGAAGTGGGCGGCGATCGCCTCCAGCGAACGGCGCAGTTCCTCGAGCGGCGGCAATCCGCGCTGCCGCACCTCGGCGGCCAGCTCGTCGATCCGGTCGAGGTGGCTGGTCAGGATCGCCGTGAAGATGGCGTCCTTGCCGGCGAAGTGCTTGTAGAGATACCCCACGGAGACGCCGGCGCGGGCGGCGATGGCCTGCATGGTGGTGGCGCGGAAGCCGTGCGCGGCGAAGAGGGCGGTGGCCGCGGCGAGGATCGCCTGGCGGTGCCGCGCGCGGTCCTCGCGGCGCGGGGGGCGGGGTGGTGTGGCGTTCGGGTCGGTCATGACTGCTTACGTACGTTCGGTCGCGCGCGGGCGGTTGGGAGGCAGACCTGCCGTATTGATAGCATCCGGCGCGGCGGATGGGAAGGTCGCTGATGCGGGGGGCGCCGCTGGCCGCGACGCGGGCCAGCCTCGGGCGTCCGAAGATATTCCTGGCATAGCAGACAAATGTCTGTTAATGTAGGGGCGCTTCCGACCTGACGCAGGAGGGCCCCATGCCGTCTGCTGCCGCCACCGCCGCCATCGCGTCCGCCGCTTCGCCGGCGCTCGCCGAGATCCTGGCCCACCCCGCGCTGCGACGCCTGGGCGCCGGCGCGCCGCGCCCCGCGCCCGCCGCGGCGCCG
>CAZJWO010000090.1:0-15790 GCA_964549735.1 uncultured Fibrobacteraceae bacterium
GCGAGGGCGGCCGGACCGTGGGCGCGGGCGTGGTCGCCAAGATCCTCGCGTAGGGGGCGGTGGCGCGGATGGCTCGCGCGCGGGCCCCGCGGACGGGTGAGACGGTTCAGTTCCAGGAAGGTCGGGCGCCATGCGCGACATCATCACCCTCGCTTGCAACGTCTGCAAGATGAGGAACTACACGACGAAGAAGAACAAGCGGCTGCATCCGGACCGCGTCGAGTACAAGAAGTACTGCCCGCGATGCGTGAAGCATACGCCGCACAAGGAGACCCGTTGACGGAGCGGGCTGCGGCTGTGACGGGAGCGCCGCCGGGTTGGTCGCGAGGCAGGGGTGTAGCTCAGTTGGTAGAGCATCGGTCTCCAAAACCGAGGGTCGCGGGTTCGAATCCTGCCGCCCCTGCCATGACCGCCGGCCGGATCGCAAAGAGGTTGCAAGATGACTAAGCTGGTGCAGTACCTGCGCGAGACGTCCCAGGAGATGAAGAGGGTGTCGTGGCCTGCGCGCGGGCAGCTGTGGGAATCGACCGTCGTGGTGATCGTCTCCGTCTCGATCGTCACGGTGATCCTGTTCGCGGTGGACAAGATCCTGGATCAGGCCGTCAGGGTGATCATCAACCTGGGTTGAGTGGTCCGTCAAGATAACCGGTACGCGATCGCGACGCGGTCCGTCACCCGGCAGCAGCAACCCTGGAGGCGGGGAGGTGCCCTGCTATCCGGGGTGCGTTTATGCGTTCTAGAAGATCCGAAGGATACGCATGGTGGACGAAAAGGATACGCAGCCGGACGAGCGGGAAGACGACACCGCGGCCGCCACGGGCGACGACGCTCGCGAGAACGACGAGCCGTCGCCGGACGGCGAGTCGCTGTTCTTCGACCTGCCCGCCGACGAGGACGCCCCGTCTGAGCCGCCGGTGCCGACCGACGCGGACGAGGCCGGCGACGAAACCGCCGCCGCGGCCGCCGGCGACGGCGGCGAGTTGACCGAGCAGGATCTGTTGGCCAGCATCGATCTGCCGGTCAGCCCGCAGGACGAGGCGGAGATCGAGCGCAAGTCCCGCTTGCAGTGGTTCACCTTGCACGCCAACACCGGCCACGAGAACAAGGTCAAGCGCAACATCGAGATGGCCATCAAGTCGAACCACATGGAGGCCTATTTCGGCGATGTCCTCGTGCCGGTCCAGGACGTCACCGAGATGAAGAACGGCAAGCGCGTGACCTCCAAGCGCAAGTTCCTGCCGGGGTACATCCTGGTCGAGATGTTGATGAACAAGGAGACCCATCACTTCATCAACTCGATCCCCGGGGTCACCGGCTTCATCGGCGGCACGCCGCTCAAGCCGCAGCCGGTCCCGAAGGACGAAGTCGACCGCATCCTGGGCCGCATCAAGGAGCCCGAGGAGGGCAAGACCGCGCTGGAGATCCCCTACAAGGTGGGCGATAGCGTGCAGGTCATGGATGGACCTTTCAGCGACTGGATGGGAGTCGTCAACGAGATCAATCACGAGAAGGGCAAGCTGAAGGTCATGATCTCGATCTTCGGCAAGGAGACACCGGTCGAGCTGGATTTCCTGCAGGTCAAGCAGGTCTGACGGCAGCCGTGTTCGGCGCTCGCGGACTGTCTGGGTTCCGCTGGCGCCGCCGCCGCCGCGCCCTCTCCGCGGCGTCGGGCGTTCATAGAGAGAAGGGACACGCTGCCGGCGCAGCCGCCGGCCGCGGGTGGTGGACTCCCCGCGGCCTCGCGACGACCGGCATCCGGGTCCGGACACCGATTGAAGGAGTCAAAGTTCATGGCAAAACGCGTCATGACGCAGATCAAGCTGCAGATCAAGGCCGGCCTGGCCAACCCGGCACCGCCGGTGGGGCCTGCGCTCGGGCAGCATGGCGTCAACATCCAGGAGTTCTGCAGCACCTTCAACGAGCGGACCAGGGACCAGATGGGCATGGTGATCCCGGTTGTCATCACGGTCTTCCAGGACCGTAGTTTCAGCTTCATCACCAAGACCCCGCCAGCCTCGATCCTCCTGCAGAAGGCGGCTGGCCTTTCCTCGGGCAGCAAGGAGCCGGGCAAGAACATCGTCGGCAAGGTGACGCGCGATCAGGTCAAGGAGATCGCCACCATGAAGATGGATGACCTCAATGCCGGTTCGCTCGATGCCGCCATGAAGATCATCGCCGGTACGGCGAGGAGCATGGGGCTCGAGGTTGTCTGAGGTGGTTCCGGACTGGGAGCCCACGGCGCCGGGCCGGCGCTCCGCGCGCGAGCGCGATTGAGCCGGTCGAGACGGGCGCCGGAGGTCGGGGCGCGCGGATCGCGATCCGCGGCCGACCCCGATCGCAACATCGCAGTCGAATGGAGACACCGTCCATGAAACGCGGAAAGAATTATCGCACCGCCAGAGCCAAGGTCGACAAATCGGTCGAAGTGAGCATCGGCGAAGCTCTGGCGCTGCTGGACGCCCTGCCCAGGGCGAAGTTCGACGAGTCGGTCGATTGTGCGGTCCGGCTCAACGTCAACCCCCGCCATGCGGATCAGATGGTTCGCGGCACCGTCGTGCTGCCTCATGGCACCGGCAAGTCCGTGCGTGTCCTGGTGATCACGCGCGGTCCCAAGGAGCAGGAGGCCAAGAACGCGGGCGCGGACATGGTCGGCGCCGATGAGTATCTGCCCAAGATCAAGGAAGGCTGGACCGATGTCGACGTGATCATCGCCACGCCGGACATGATGGGCGAGCTCGGCAAGCTGGGGCGCATCCTCGGTCCCCGTGGTCTGATGCCCAACCCCAAGGTCGGCACCGTGACCATGGACGTCGCCAAGGCCGTTCGCGAGGCCAAGGCGGGCCGGATCGAGTATCGCGTCGACAAGGCAGGCATCATCCATGCGCCGGTGGGCAAGCGTTCGTTCGGCCCCGAGAAGCTCGAGGAGAACGTGCGCGCGCTGTTCCGGGAGCTGGTGCGCGTCAAACCGGCGGCTGTCAAGGGTGTCTACGTGAAGTCCGTCTTCATCAGCGGCACCATGACCCCCGCCGTGCGGGTATCTGCCAACAGCATGATCTGATCGCGAGCGGGCGCCGCCCTGCGGTTCCGCGAAGCAACTGTCCCAAGGAGGGTGCCTGATGGCACGTCCCGAGAAGATAGCCGAAGTCCAGGCGATCACCGAAAGGCTCCGTGCGGCCCAGTCCGTCGTGCTGGCCGATTACACGGGCTTGACGGTGGCGCTCATGACGAACCTGCGCGCCGCGTGCCGCGCCAAGAACATCGAGTGCCGGGTCGTCAAGAACCGGCTCGCGATGATCGCCGCGGACCACGCCGGTCTGGCCGCGGTCAAGGATCACCTCAAGGGCCCGACGGCCCTGATCCTGGCCCCGGACAGCCAGGTCGAACCCGCGCGGCTCGCCGTCGAGTTCGCCAAGAACAACGAGACGCTGAAAGTCAAGGGCGGCGTTGTCGACGGACAGGTCCTGTCCGCCGCGCAGGTCGTCGCGCTGTCGAAGGTCCCGAGCAAGGACGAGTTGATCGCCAAGATGATGGGCAGCATCAACTCGCCGCTGACCGGCGTGGTCGGCACCGTGAACGGCGTCATCGCCGCACTGGCCCGGGTCATCGACGCCGTCAACCAGCAACGCGCCGAGGCCGCCTAGGCGGCGCCCGTTACCAACGAGAGGACGGCGCGCCGCGGCGCCTGCCGGCCTACCCAGACTGACGAGAAGGAGAGACGACCATGTCCGATACGATCAAGCTCAGCGACAACGCCCAGAAGGTGATGGATATGATCGGCGCCATGACGATCCTGGAGGCCGCCGATCTCGTCAAGGCGATGGAAGAGAAGTTCGGCGTCAGCGCCGCCGCGCCGATCGCCATGGCCGCGATGCCGGCCGGTGAAGCGGCCGCCGAAGAGGTCAAGGATGAGTTCACGGTCATGCTGACGGGCGTCGGCGACAAGAAGATCCAGGTGATCAAGGAGATCCGCGCGATCACCAGCCTGGGCCTGAAGGAAGCGAAGGAGCTCGTCGAGAGCGCGCCCACTGCGGTCAAGGAAGGCGTTTCCAAGCAGGAGGCCGAGCAGATCAAGGCGAAGCTCGAGGAAGTCGGCGCCATCATCGATCTCAAGTAGGCGGATCGGCGGGCGGCGCCCGGCGCCCGCCGCGATTCTCGCCGCCGTGCCGCGGGCCTGGCGCCCCGGCACGGCGGCTCCGGCGACGCCGCGGGGAAGGCGTCCCGGAGCGTGATGCCCATTCTTGAGCGAGGAAGTGATCTCGTGAGCCTGAACATTCCAGTCGATCGTTTCACCGGCCGCCTCAACTACTCCAAGCTCCATTACGAGGAGGAGATGCCCAACCTGCTCGCCGTGCAGCTGGAGTCCTACAACGACTTCCTGCAGATCGGCGTCGACGCCGAGCATCGCGAGAACCTCGGGCTCGAGAGCGTTTTCCGCACGGTCTTCCCGATCGAATCGACCCGCGGCCATCTCGTCATGGAATACATCAGCTACAAGACGGGCGAGCCGAAGTACGGCATCGAGGAGTGCCAGGAGCGCGGACTGACGTTCAGCGTGCCTCTGAAGGTCAAGTTGCGCCTGGTGGTCAAGGAGATCGAGGAGGGCGCCCCGGGCGCCGAGCCGCAGCTGCGCGACATCCAGGAGGACGACGTCTACCTCGGCGAGCTGCCCATGATCACCGACAAGGGCACCTTCCTGATCAACGGCGCCGAGCGCGTCATCGTTTCCCAGCTGCACCGATCGCCCGGCGTCTTCTTCAGCGATGAGACCCATCCGAACGGCCGCCGGCTGTTCCGCGCCCGCATCATCCCGTACCGCGGGTCGTGGGTCGAGTTCACGACCGACATCAACGACGTGCTCTTCGTGCACATCGACCGCAAGCGGAAGCAGCCCGTCTCGATGCTCATGCGCGCGCTCGGATTCGAGTCCGACGAGGAGATCATCGCGCAGTTCCACACGGTCGAGACCCTGCCGCTGCCGCGCAAGGGCACCAAGAAATACGAAGCTCTCGTCGAGAGCCTCGAAGGCCGCGTGCTGGCTGCCGACTGCTGCAAGCCGGACGTCGAGGCGCCGTTCGCCCGCGCCGGCCAGGTCATCGATCCCCTGCTCAAGGAGGAGATCCTGCAGAGCGGGCTGGCCGAGATCAAGCTCATCGCCGCCGACGAGGTGTCCGTGAATCGGCCGAGCTTGATCCTCAACACCCTGCGGAAAGACCCGACGTCGACGCGCGACGAGGCGCTGCGCCGCTTCTATCAGCTGCTGCGCCCCGGCGAGCCGCCCAGCGAGGAGGTCGCCGCGCAGCTCTTCGAGCGCCTGTTCTTCCATGAGAAGCGCTACGACCTGGCCGAGGTCGGACGCTACAAGATGAACCGGCGCCTGGGTCTCAGCGTCGCGAAGGACGTCACCACGCTGACGCGCGACGATTTCCTGGCCATCATCCACGAGATGACGGCCCTGTTCCGTGGCACGGGCGAGATCGACGACATCGACCACTTCGGCAACCGCCGCATCCGGTCGGTCGGCGAGCTGCTCGCCAACCAGTTCTCGGTCGGCCTGTCCCGCATGGCGCGCATCATCAAGGAGCGCATGAACCTCTCGGATCGGGACAAGCCGCTGACGCCGGTCGACCTGGTCAACGCGCGGACGGTCTCGGCCGTGGTGCAGAGCTTCTTCGGCAGCAGCCAGCTCAGCCAGTTCATGGACCAGACCAACCCGCTCAGCGAGATGACCCACAAGCGCCGGCTCAGCGCGCTGGGCCCCGGCGGCCTGCATCGCGATCGCGCCGGCTTCGAGGTGCGCGACGTCCACTATACGCATTATGGCCGCATGTGCCCCATCGAGACGCCGGAGGGCCCGAACATCGGCCTGATCGCGAGCCTGGCGACCTACGCGCGCATCAACCGCTTCGGCTTCATCGAGTCGCCGTACCGGCTCGTCAAGAACGGCAAGGTCAATCCCGAGGTCCAGTACCTCACGGCCGACCAGGAAGATGGGGTGACCATCGCGCAAGCCAACGCGCCGATCGACGCCAAGGGCCGCTTCGGGTCCGAAATGGTGCTCTGCCGCTACAAGGGCGAGTATCCGCTGGCCATGGTCGACGAGATCCAGTACATGGACGTCTCGCCGAAGCAGATCGTGTCGGCGGCCGCTTCGCTGATCCCGTTCCTCGAGCATGACGACGCCAACCGCGCGCTCATGGGCTGCAACATGCAGCGCCAGGCGGTGCCTCTGCTGCGGGCCGAGTCGCCGACCGTCGGCACCGGCATGGAGAAGAAGATCGCCATCGATTCCGGCGCCGTGGTCGTCGCCGAGGCCGACGGCGAGGTCGTCTCCGCGACGGCCGATGCCGTGGTCGTCCGCTACCACGACGAGAGCATCGTGCGCTCGGACGACTTCTTCAAGAGCGGCGGTCTGGTCGAATACCGGCTCAAGAAGTTCAAGCGCTCCAACCAGGACACGTGCTACAACCAGAAGCCGCTGGTCCTGCCGGGACAGGCGGTCAAGGCTGGCGACATCCTGGCCGACGGACCGTGCACGCAGGCGGGCGAGCTGGCCCTCGGCCGCAACCTGCTGGTGGCGTTCATGCCGTGGGGCGGCTACAACTTCGAGGACGCGATCCTCGTCAGCGAACGCTGCGTCTCGGACGACCTCTACACGTCGCTGCACATCGAGGAGTTCGAGCTGCAGGTGCGCGACACCAAGCGCGGCGTGGAGGAGATCACGCGGGAGATCCCGAACGTCGGCGAGGAGGCCCTGCGCAACCTGGACGAGGACGGCGTGATCTATGTCGGCGCGCATGTGCGCGCGGGCGACATCATGGTCGGCAAGGTCACGCCGAAGGGCGAGACCGAGCTCTCGCCCGAGGAGAAGCTGCTGCGCGCGATCTTCGGCGAGAAGGCCGGCGACGTGAAGGACGCCAGCCTCAAGGCGCCGCCGGGCATGGACGGCATCGTCGTCGGCGTGCGCATGTTCAGCCGCCAGGACCGCAGCGCCCGCTCCAAGAAGGAAGAGAAGCGCCAGCTCGACGCGCTGCGCCGCCGGCGCAACCGCAAGCGCGAGAAGGTCGACCAGATCTGCAACGAGCGCCTGCACGAGCTGTTCCTCGGCGAGACGGCCCGCCACATCATCGACGCCAACACCGGCGAGGTCCTGGTCAAGAACGGTCGCAAGCTGACGCCGGCCGTGCTCGCCGAGCTCGATTTCTCGGCCTGCCACTGGGGCTTGTCCCTCGTCAAGGACGAGAAGAAGGATGCCCGCCTGCGCGCGGTCTTCGAGGCCGCCAGCCGCGAGCGCGAGCGCATCGAGGTCGAATACGAGAAGGAGTGCGAGCGCGCCCTGCGCGGCGACGAGCTGCCGCCGGGCGTGGTCCGCCTGGTCAAGGTCTACGTGGCCCGGCGGCGCAAGCTGCAGGTCGGCGACAAGATGGCCGGCCGGCACGGCAACAAGGGCGTGGTCTCGCGCATCATGGCCGAGGAGGACATGCCGCACCTGGCGGACGGCACGCCGGTCGACATCGTCCTCAACCCGCTCGGCGTGCCCAGCCGCATGAACCTGGGCCAGATCCTCGAGACCCACCTGGGCTGGGCGGCCGACCGCCTCGGCGTCAAGGTCATGTGTCCGGTCTTCGACGGCGCCAAGATCGAGGAGATCAAGACGGCGCTGCACGAGGCGGGGCTGCCCGAGAGCGGCAAGGCGAAGCTCTACGACGGCCGCACCGGCCAGGCCTTCGATCACGAGGTCACCGTCGGCGTCATCTACATGCTCAAGCTGCATCACCTGGTGGAGGAGAAGATCCACGCGCGGTCCATCGGCCCCTACAGCCTCGTCACCCAGCAGCCGCTGGGCGGCAAGGCGCAGTTCGGCGGCCAGCGCTTCGGCGAGATGGAGGTCTGGGCCCTGGAAGCCTACGGCGCCGCCAACTGCCTGCAAGAGATGCTGACGGTCAAGTCCGACGACGTCGCCGGCCGCTCGCGCATCTACGAAGCCATCGTCAAGGGCGAGAATCCGCCTGAACCGGGCACGCCGGAATCCTTCAACGTGCTCATGCGCGAACTGCAGAGTCTCTGCCTCGACGTGCAGGTCGAGGAACCGGACGCCAAGGAGCCCACGCTCTGACCCAGGCGACCTGCAGCGGCTGCGGCCGCGGGGTGCCGCCAGGAGGATAAGATGCTCGGTATTCGGCAGCGTGAAGAGAAGGCCAGCCAGGACTTCAAGTCGATCATGATCCAGCTGGCCTCGCCGGACAAGATCCGCGACTGGAGCTACGGCGAGGTCACCAAGCCCGAGACGATCAACTACCGCACGTTCAAGCCCGAGAAGGACGGGCTCTTCTGCGAGCGCATCTTCGGTCCGGTGAAGGACTGGGAGTGCAATTGCGGCAAGTACAAGCGCATCCGCTTCCGGGGCATCGTCTGCGACAAGTGCGGCGTCGAGGTCACGCAGAGCAAGGTGCGGCGCGAGCGTCTCGGCCACATCGAGCTGGCCGTGCCCATCGCCCATATCTGGTTCTTCAAGGGGTTGCCGAGCCGCATCGGGCAGCTGCTGGACATCAAGGTCAAGGACCTGGAGCGCGTGCTGTACTACGAGTCCAGCGTGGTCCTCGAGCCCGGCAACACCGAGTTCAAGGTCGGCGACATCGTCAGCGACGACGACTGGTGGGAGCTGAAGGACGAGCACCCTGACGCGCACTGCAGCATGGAGATGGGCGCCGAGGCCATCCGCAAGCTGCTGGCGGGCCTCGACCTCGAGGAACTCGACCGCGACCTGCGCGCGCAGATCAAGACCGAGACCTCCCTGCAGCGCAAGAAGTCGCTGCTCAAGCGCCTGAAGATCGTCGACGCATTCCGGCAGTCGAACAACCAGCCGGAATGGATGATCCTCGACTGCCTGCCGGTGTTGCCGCCGGATCTGCGCCCGCTGGTGCCGCTCGACGGCGGCCGCTTCGCGACCAGCGACCTGAACGATCTCTACCGCCGGGTCATCAACCGCAACAACCGCCTCAAGAAGCTGATCGAGATCAAGGCGCCGGGCGTGATCCTGCGCAACGAGAAGCGCATGCTGCAGGAAGCGGTCGACGCGCTGTTCGACAACGGCCGGCGTTCGCGCGCGGTCAAGGGCCAAGGGAACCGGCCGCTGAAATCGCTCAGCGACATGATCAAGGGCAAGAAGGGGCGCTTCCGCCAGAATCTCCTGGGCAAGCGCGTCGATTACTCCGGCCGCTCGGTCATCGTGGTCGGACCGGAGCTGCATCTCTACCAGTGCGGATTGCCCAAGAGCATGGCTCTGGAACTGTTCAAGCCCTTCATCATCCGCAAGCTCGAGGAGAAGGGCTACGTCCAGACGGTCAAGAGCGCCAAGAAGCTCGTCGAGAAGGAAAGCCCCGAGGTCTGGGACATCCTGGAGGAGATCATCCAGGATCACCCGGTGCTGCTGAACCGCGCGCCGACCCTGCACCGCCTGGGCATCCAGGCCTTCGAGCCGGTGCTCATCGAGGGCAAGGCCATCCGCATCCATCCTCTGGTCTGCATCGCCTTCAACGCCGACTTCGACGGCGACCAGATGGCCGTCCACGTGCCGCTGGGCTACGAGGCGCAGCTCGAGGCGCGCCTGTTGATGCTCTCGCCCTTGAACATCCTCTCGCCGTCGAGCGGCGAGCCGACGGCGACGCCGAGCCAGGACATGGTCCTCGGCTGCTACTACCTGACGCTGGAGCGCCCGGGCGATGTCGGCGAGGGCAAGTTCTTCAGCAGCCCCGAGGACGCGCTGGCCGCCCACGCCGCCGGCATCGTCGGCAAGCATGCCCGCGTCAAGGTCCGCTTCCCGGATCTGGGCCGGGTCGAGACGACGCCGGGGCGCCTGCTGTTCAACCAGATCCTGCCGGACGAGCTCGGGTACGTGAACCAGCCGCTGGGCAAGAAGCAGCTCGCCAAGATCGTGGCCGAGGTGCACTACCGCCTGGGCGTCACCCGCTGCATGCAGTTCCTGGACCAGCTCAAGGATCTCGGTTTCCACCACGCGACCGAAGGCGGCGTGTCGATCGGGATCGACGACATCATCATTCCGCCCGAGAAGAAGGAGATCATCGCCGAGGCTCAGGCCACCGTCGCCAGCATCGTCGACCAGCATCGCAAGGGCATCATCACGAACCGGGAGCGCTACAACAAGGTCATCGACAAGTGGACGCAGGTCAGCAACGAGATCCGCGACCGCATGTTCGACCACCTGGCCACCTACGATCACGGCTTCAACCCGGTCTACATGATGAACGCCTCCGGCGCCCGCGGATCGGCCGACCAGATCAAGCAGCTGGCCGGCATGCGCGGACTGATGGCCAAGCCGCAGAAGAAGATCACCGGCGGCATCGGCGAGATCATCGAGCAGCCGATCATCGCGAACTTCCGCGAGGGGCTGACGATGCTCGAGTACTTCATCTCGACCCATGGCGCCCGCAAGGGCTTGGCGGACACGGCGCTCAAGACCGCCGACGCCGGCTACCTCACGCGGCGCCTCGTCGACGTCGCGCAGGACATCGTCATCTCCGAGCACGATTGCGGCACGCTGCGCGGCATCGAGGTGACGCCCTTGAAGGAGGGCGAGAAGACGATCGAGACGCTGGCCGAGCGTATCATGGGCCGCGCCGCCGCCGAGGACATCTATGGCCCGAACGACGACCTCATCGTCGGCGCCGGCGAGCTCGTCACGCGCGACAAGGCCCAGCAGGTCGACGAATTGGGCCTGCCGTCGGCCATGGTCCGTTCGGTGCTGACCTGCGAGTCGCGCCGCGGCGTCTGCGCGCTGTGTTTCGGCTTCAACCTGGCCGAGAACAAGCTGGTGGACATCGGCGAGCCGGTGGGCGTCATGGCCGCCCAGTCGATCGGCGAGCCGGGCACGCAGCTGACGCTGCGCACCTTCCACATCGGCGGCACGGCCAGCCGCATCGTCGAGCAGAATGTCAAGGCGGCCGCGGCGCCCGGCAAGATCGTCTTCAACGACGAGGTCAAGCTGGTCAAGAACATCGACGGCGACATGATCTCGATCGGTCGCCGCGGCGAGATCAGCCTGGTCCTCGATTCGGGCCGCACGCGCAGCCAGATGATCGTGCCCTACGGCGCCCGCGTGCTGGTGCGCAACGGCCAGAAGGTGGCGGCCGGCGATCCGATCTTCGAATGGGATCCGTTCGCCGACTTCGTGCTCTCCGAGAAGGCGGGCCTGGTCCAGTACGTGGACATCATCCCGGGCGTGAGCCTGGCCGAAGCGGTCGACGAGAAGACGCGCCGCAAGCAGCCGATGATCATCGAGCCGACCGAGAAGAACGTGCATCCGTCGATCCAGGTCATCAGCCCCAAGACCGGCCGCCCGCTGGCGGAGTATCTGATCCCCACCGGCGCCATGCTGCTCGTCGACGACGGCAGCGAGGTCGGCCCCGGCACGCACCTGGTGAAGATCCCGCGCGAGGTCGCCCAGTCGGGCGACATCACGGGCGGACTGCCCCGCGTGGCCGAGCTGTTCGAGGCCAGGCGGCCGCGCGATGCCGCGATCGTCACGGAACTCGACGGCACGGTCCATTTCCGCGGCACGACGCGCGGCATGCGCAAGGTCGTCATCGTCGGCGATACGGGGGCCGAGAAGGAATATCTGATCCCGCACGGCCGGCACGTGCGCACGTACGACGGCGAGCGGGTGCTGGCCGGCGACCGCTTGACCGAAGGCCCGATCAACCCCATGGACATCCTGGCGATCAAGGGCGTCGGCGCCGTCCAGACGTACGTGGTCAACGCCGTCCAGGAGGTCTACCGCCTGCAGGGCGTGCGCATCAACGACAAGCACATCGAGGTCATCGTCTCGCGCATGCTGCAGAAGGTGCAGATCCTCTCGCCCGGCGACACGCCGTTCCTGGAGGGCGACCAGGTCTCGAAGAAGGCCGTGGAGGCCGCGAACCGCGAGATCCAGCAGCAGAACCTCGTCCTGCGCGAGAAGGGCGAGCCGGAGCTCGAGCCGGCCACCTTCGAACCGCTGCTGCTGGGCATCACCAAGGCGAGCCTGACGACCGACAGCTTCATCTCCGCGGCCAGTTTCCAGGAGACGACGCGCGTCTTGACCGATGCGGCGACCCGTAGCAAGCGGGACGAACTGCACAGCCTGAAAGAAAATGTGATCATGGGTCATCTCATTTCCGCCGGGACGGGCCTGGCCCGCTACAAGAACCTGGCGGTGGACGACCCCGAGGAAGAGGACGACGCCATCCTGGCGGCCGTCGAGCAGCTGCGGACCCTGGCCGCGGTCCGGGCCGAGGAAGGCGCTGCGGAAGCCGAGATGGCGCTGGAGTGACGGCCGCGGCGCCGGGCGCCCAGGCCGTTGTTGTGCCTTGACAATGCCGAGGGGCGCTTATACTATTGCTCCCTCAATTGGCGGCGGGAGCTGTCCCGCGCCGCCGTGTCGATGCTGTCCAGTTCGCGCGAGCCGCGGGCTGCGGCCCGAGGCCTGTCACGGGAGATAGAAGAGTTGCCGACACTGAGCCAGTTGGTACGCAAGGGCCGGCGGACGGTCCAGCAGAAGAGCAAGTGCCCCGCCCTGCAGTCCTGCCCGCAGCGCAAGGGCGTGTGCACCCGCGTCTATACGCAGACGCCGAAGAAGCCCAACTCCGCCCTGCGCAAGATCGCGCGGGTGCGTCTGACCAACGGCATCGAGGTGACGGCGTACATCCCGGGCGAAGGCCACAACCTGCAGGAGCACAGCATCGTCCTGGTGCGCGGTGGTCGCGTCAAGGACCTGCCGGGCGTCCGGTACCATATCATCCGCGGCACGCAGGACGCTTCGGGCGTCGATGCTCGCCGGCAGGGCCGCTCCAAGTACGGAGCCAAGCGCCCCAAGAAGTAGCGATCGCAGCGCCCGGCGCGCCGCCTGGCGGCGCGCGAGCGTGAATCGGCGGCCAACGCCGCCAAGGAGTGCGGAATGTCTCGTCGTCGGTCCCCCGAGAAGCGCGTGCAGCCGGGCGATCCCCGGTATGGCGACGTCATGGTGACGAAGTTCATCAACTACGCCATGCGCAACGGCAAGAAGAGCGTGGCCGAACGGGAGATCTATCGGGCCCTGGACGTCATCAAGGAGAAGACCGGCCACGAAGGCATCGATGTCTTCCGGACGGCCTTGAACAACGTCAAGCCCGGTGTCGAAGTCAAATCACGGCGCATCGGCGGTGCCACCTACCAGGTCCCGGTCGAGATCCGGCCCGAGCGGCGGACTCAGCTGGCGATGCGGTGGATCATCACCTTTGCGCGCAGCCGCCCCGAGAAGACCTTCGCGGATCGACTCGCGGCCGAGCTGGCCTTGGCCAGTAAGAACGAAGGACCGTCTATCAAGAAGCGCGAGGATACTCACCGAATGGCTGAAGCGAACAAGGCGTTCGCCCACTGCCGCTGGTAATGGTCCCTCTCGTTCGTTCCGACAGCGCCAGCAACCAGATGGATCGGACAAGCGAATAGCCTGATTTCGTCCCCGCGCAGGGAAGCGTCCGGGGGCTAGAGGCAAGGTTGGTCGCGCAGGCCCAAGGGGTACTGCGCGCGTCGAACGGCCTGGTCCGCCCGGCGGATCGGCCGCAATGTAGTCCGGGAGTGCGAGCCGTGACACGCTCAGTGGCCATCGACCAGATCCGGAATATCGGGATCATGGCTCATATCGACGCGGGCAAGACCACGTCGACCGAGCGGATCCTGTTCTATACCGGCAAGGTGCACCGGCCCGGCGAGGTCGACGATGGCGCCGCCCAGATGGACTACATGGAGCAGGAGAAGGAACGCGGCATCACGATCACCAGCGCGGCGACGACCATCGCCTGGCGCGGCTGCCAGATCAACCTGATCGATACGCCCGGCCACGTGGATTTCACGATGGAGGTCGAGCGCAGCCTGCGGGTCCTGGACGGCGCGGTGGCCGTGTTCTGCGCTGTCGGCGGCGTCGAGCCGCAGAGCGAGACCGTCTGGAAGCAGGCGGACCGGTACGGCGTGCCGCGCCTCGCTTTCGTCAACAAGCTCGACCGTCTCGGCGCCGATTTCCCGCGCGTCCTGGACATGATGCGCGAGCGTCTGGGTGCGCGGCCGGTGCCCATCTGCCTGCCGATCGGCGCCGAGGACGGTTTCGTCGGCATCGTGGACCTGCTGGCGATGCGGGCCCGCGTCTACCGTGACGACGACCTCGGCGTCTCCTGGACCGAGACCGACATCCCCGATGACATGCAAGCGGCGGCCGCCGCCGCCCGCGCCCAGCTCGTCGAGATCGCCGCCGAAGTCGACGAGGATGTCATGGATTCGTTCCTCGCCGATCGGGAGCCGGACGTCGCGGCGCTGACTCGCGCGCTGCGGCGGGGCACCATCGAGCAGGGCCTGGTGCCCGTCTTCTGCGGCTCGGCGCTCAAGAACAAGGGCATCCAGCGGCTGCTGGACGGGATCGTCGATTTCCTGCCCTCGCCGGCCGACCGTCCCGCGATCGGCGGCACCGATCCGCAGAGCGGCGAGTCGATCAGACGCGAGCCGAGCGACGAGCAACCCTTCAGCGCCTTGATCTTCAAGCTGGTCGCCGATAAGCACGCCGGCAGCCTGGCGTTCGCCCGCGTCTACAGCGGCACGCTCGCGGCCGGCCAGGTCGTCTCGAATGTCACGGCCGGCAAGCGCGAGCGCGTGCAGCGCATCTTCCGCATGCACGCGGACAAGCGCGAGGAGCTCAAGGAGGCGCGCGCCGGCGATATCGTCGCGCTGGTCGGCCCCAAGCTGCTGCGCACCGGTACGAGTCTCAGCGCCCTGGAGGCGCCCGTGCTGCTGGAGCCGATGACCTTCCCGGTGCCGGTCATCTACGTGGCCATCGAGCCGCGCACCAAGGCCGACGGCGTGCGGCTGGGCGAGGCTCTCGAGATCCTCAGCAGCGAGGACCCGACGTTCCAGGTCAAGATCGATCCGGACAGCGGCCAGACCGTCATCTGGGGCATGGGCGAGTTGCACCTCGAGATCATCTGCGACCGGCTGCGGCGCGAATACGGCGTGGCCTGCAACGTCGGCAGGCCGCAGGTTGCCTATCGCGAGACGATCACCGCGGACGCCGTCTCGACGTGCGAGCGGCGCAAGGACCCGGCCGGCCACGGCAACTTCGCCCGGGTGGTCCTCGCGCTGGCGCCGGGCGCCGAGGGCAGCGGCCTCGTCTACGAGGCGATGCCCGCCGCCGTCGCCGGTCTGCCGCCGGAGCTGCGGGCGGCGATCGAGAGCGGGGTGCGCATGGCTTGCGACACCGGGGTGCTGGCCGGCTACTCCCTGGTCGACATGAAGATCACCCTGCAGGAGACCGCGCTCGCCGAGGGCGAGACCGCCGAACCCGATTTCGCCTATGCGGCCGCCGAAGCGCTGTGGAACGGCGCCCGCGACGCGGGGCCGGCGCTGCTGGAGCCGGTCATGGACGTCGAGGTGATCGTCCCGGAATCCCATCTGGGAGACGTCACCGGCCATCTCAGCAGCCGCCGCGGCAAGATCAGCGGCCTGGAACAGCTCCGCGGCGATCGCGTCGTCAAGGCGAAGGTTCCGCTCAGCGAGATGTTCGGCTATGCGACCCAGCTGCGGTCCCTGACCCAGGGACGCGGCGTGTTCAGTATGCAATTGGCGCGCTATGAGCGCGTCCCGGAGAAGATTGCCGCCGATCTGACGCGGCATTACGTCGGAGCGTAGCACGCGCTCCTACAAGCAGGAGGTTGCCGGATCATGGCACGCGCCAAGTTCGAACGGACGAAGGATCACGTGAACGTGGGCACGATCG
>CAZJWO010000091.1:0-15315 GCA_964549735.1 uncultured Fibrobacteraceae bacterium
ACGTCCGGCACGATGTGCGATGAGAAGAGGATCGTGACTCCGGCGGCCTTCTGCGCCAGCATGATGTCGCGCACTTCGCGCCGTCCCAGCGGGTCGAGGCCCGATTGCGGCTCGTCGAGGATCAGCAGGCGCGGCTCTCCCAGCAAGGCCTGCGCGAGCCCGAGGCGCTGGCGCTGGCCTTTCGAGCACGCGCCCAGGCGGCGGCCTTTCTCGCCGCTCATGCCCACCATGTGCAGGCAGACGACGGCGCGCTCCCGGCGCCGGGCGCGGTCCATTCCCAGCAGACGCCCGTGGAAGTCCAGCAGCTCCGCGGCCGTGAGGTTCTCGTGGAAGTAGGGCGCCTCCGGCAGGTAGCCGACCTGCGCCCGGGCGGCGGGCTGGCTCGCGTCCGCCCCGCCGATCGCGATCCTGCCGGCATCCGGTCGTACCAGGCCGAGAATCGCTTTGAGCGTCGTCGTCTTGCCGGCGCCGTTGTGCCCGAGCAGGGCGAAGATCTCGCCGGCGCGCAGCGCGAGCGTCAGTCCGGCGACGGCCGGCCGCTGGCGCCGTCCCCAGAATCCCCCGCGGTACGATTTGGCGAGCCCGACGATCTCCAGGGCCGGCACCGGTGGCTCGATTCTGGCCGGATCGGGTGGCAACATGATCAGTTCACGCTCCCGCAAGGCGCCAGGGGTGGCGTTCGCGGCCGCTCGACGGCCGCGGGCCTGCACGCCGCCGGAAAATGCAATGACGATGCCAAGCGCGGGCGCGCGGAACATTCACAGGTGACCCGGGTCCGGGGACAAACGCAGCGGACCCCCTGGCGAGGGTCCGCTGCGGTCGTCGCGGCGATGGGTCGGTTGCCAGGCTACGAGCCGCTGGTCAAGCGGATCACGATGCCGGCGTCGCCGGAGTTCACGTCCTTGCCGTAACCGGTGATCGTGTAACCGACGTTGACGCCGCCCTGCTGGATGACCTGGATGCCGACCTGGCCCGGCCCCGCGGCCGCGCCCTGGATCGGCTCGGTCCGCAAGCCGGTGAACGCGTTCTCGAGCAGCTGGTTGTTCGGCAGCAGCGGCGTCAGGTTGGCGACGACATCGGTGTAGATGCCGTTGTTGCGCACGGCCCAATCCTCGGCCGCCAGCTGGGTGGTGTGCGCGACGCTCTTGACCTTGGCCTCCTTGGCCCGATCCTGCATCGCGATGAAATTGGGGATGGCGATCGCGGCCAGGATGCCAATGATGACAACCACGATCATGAGCTCGATCAGCGTGAAGCCCTTCTTGTTCACAGGGGTCCTCCTTGTTCCGGTCGCGTCGACCACGGGTTTGGCCCTCGGGCCCGACAAGCCTGCCGATGGCTTGCTGTCTTGTGCAATGGCCGTGCCAGAATCGCTTCACGGCCGCTTCGCGTTCAAAACGTTGTCGCGTCAGGCACTTGGCGCCGCGTCCGTCCGGCCCACCTTCCGGCGGCGCCTGCGCCGCGCGGCAAGATGCAGCGGAGCGCGACGCGCGACATGGCATTATTCCGCCGGGATGGCTCCCCCGCCGGTGTCGACGAGTTCCTCGCTCGCCGCCCCCAGCGCCGGTCGCGCCGCCTGCTGGCGCGCCTCGTGTTCGTGCAGAGCCTGCACGGCGTCGAGCATGCGGTCCGCCGCCTCGCGGGCCGGGTCCTCGCCGTCGTCACCATCATCGTCGCCGATCTTGTCCTGCCCCACGCCGTAGCGCAGCAGCTTGCGGTAGAGCGTGGACGGGTTGATCTGCAGGATCTCGGCCGCGCGTTTCTTGTGCCAGCCGACAGCCTCGAGAACCTGCAGGATGTGCGCCTGCTCGAGTTCCTCGAGCGAAACCATGCCGCCGACCAGCGTGCTCGGCGGCGGCGCCTGCCCGCTCTGGCCGTGCAACCCCGGCGGCAGGTCGCGGAGCGTGATCCGCGGACCGTCGCGCATGATGCAGGCGCGTTCGATCACGTTCTCCAGCTCGCGCACGTTGCCTGGCCATTCGCTGGTCTGCAGGCAGTGCAGCGCGTCGTCGTCCAGGATGCTGCTCAGGCCCCCCTGGTATTCGTCCGGGCAGTACCGCCGCAGGAAATGATCCACCAGCAGCGGGATATCGTCCGCGCGCTCGCGCAGGGCGGGCAGGTGCAGGGGGATGACGTTCAGACGGAAGAAGAGGTCGGTGCGGAAGCGTCCCTCGGCGACCTCCAGCTCCAGGTCTCGGTTCGTCGCCGCGATGACCCGCAGGTCGACCTTGACCGCGTGGGCGCTGCCGACGGGGATGACCTCGCGCTCCTGCAGCATGCGCAGCAGCTTGACCTGGGTGCTCTGGGGCATCTCGCCGATCTCGTCCAGGAAGATCGTTCCGCCGTCGGCTTGCTGGCAGAACCCGTCGTGATCGCGGTCGGCGCCGGTGAACGCGCCGCGCACATGGCCGAAGAGCTGGCTTTCGAGCAACGTCTCCGGGATCGCGCCGCAGTTGATCGCCACGAAGGGACCGCCGGCGCGGTGGCTGCGGTCGTGGATGGCGCGCGCGACGAGTTCCTTGCCCGTGCCGGATTCGCCGACGATCATGACCGTCGCCGGCGTGGCCGCGATCTTGTCGATCATCTTGAAGACCGAACGCATGCGCGCGCTCTGCCCGATGATCTGCTGCTTGCTGCGATTCTTCTTGAGTTCCCGTTTGAGAGTCCGGTTCTCGGCTTCGGCGCGGCGCAGCTGCATCGCGTTGCGGACGGCGATCTTGATGTCGTCGTTCTTGCAGTGCTTCTGCAGATAGCTGAACGCGCCGAGGTTGACCGCGTCGATCGCGGTCTGCTCGCTGGCGTACGCCGTCATGATGATGACCGGCGTCTGGGGATCCACGGCCCGGACCCCCTTCAAGAGCTGGATGCCGTCCATGCCCGGCATCTGGATATCTGTCAGCACCACGTCGCACGGCGCCTGCTCCAGCGCCCGCAACGCCGCGGCGCCCGAATTGGCCGTCACGACCTCGTACCCCTCCTTGCCGAGGAGGATCGCCAGGTACTGGCACATGCTCTCTTCGTCGTCAACGACCAGGATCCTGCCCAGGGCCATGAAAGATCTCCTTCGAAGCGAAGCGGCCGAGCGATTCATCAATTAATTTCGGCAACCGATAACAGCGCTTGACACATCAATACACTTCGACGGCATGCGCCCCGGCGTTTCCCGGTTGCTCCTGCATGCCGTCACGGTCTCTCTGCGCGAGCGGCAGGCGCAGAACGATCTCGGCGCCGCCGCCCGGGTTGTTGCCGGCTTCGATCGTGCCGCCGTGCGCGTGCACGATGCGGGCGACCATCGGCAGGCCCAGCCCCGTGCCCTGGGGCTTCGTGGTGACGAACGGTGTGAAGATCTCGTCGAGGCGCGCCAGGTCGAGGCCGGGACCGGTGTCCCGCACCCGCAGCTCGCATTGGCCAGCGCACGGCACCGCCGAGAGGCGCAGCTGCCCGTCGTAGCGCATCGCTTCGCAGGCGTTCAGCCCCAGGTTCAGGAACGCCTGCACGAGCTGCTCGGCGTCCGCTTGCAGGCGCAGGTCGGGCGCCTCGCACGTGCAGGCGACGTCGACCTTGCCGCCCTGCGCGGCCACGTGCTGGCGCAATTGCAGGACGACCTGGCCCAGGAACGGCTCCAGGTCGACCGGTCGCAGCTGGGCCGGACGCAGCCGGGCGAAAGCCAGGAAATCCGTGATGATCGTGTTGAGGCGCGCGCTTTCGCGCAGGATGAGCTGCAGGAGCTGGGCCTGGTGCCCTTCGACCTCGAGTTCGCTCGCGAGCAGCTCGACGCTGCCGCGGATGCTGGCCAGGGGGTTGCGCAGCTCGTGCGCGATGCTCGCCGCCAGCTCGCCGACGCCGGCCAGCCGGTCCGACTGCCGCAGTTGGGCCTGCAGCCGTTTGACCTCGGTCAGATCGGTGAAGACGGCGACCGCTCCTTCGAGCGCGCCGTCCTCGCCGCTCAGGATGTCCACGCTCAGGCCGAGCGGCACCTCCGTGCCGCGTCGCCGCACCAGCACCTCGCAACGCTGGCGCCGCCGTCCGTCGGCGAGGGCCTGCACCACGATCTCGGCCAGCGCATCGCCCCCGGGGGCCAGCAGCGCGCTCAGCGGCCGGTAGCCGCAGGCCCGCTCCGGCAAGCCGAGCAGCGCGCGCGCCCGCGGATTGATGCGCGTGACGAACCCGCCGCTGTCGACGGTCAAGAGTCCGCTGCCGAGATTGTCCAGGATCATCTGCATCTCGCGGCCGGCGCGGCGCGCCTGGCTGACGGCCCGGTATTCCGCGCGGCGCCGGCGATCGACCAGACGCGTGAGTTCGCCCGCCGCCAGGCCGGCGCAGAGCAGCAGCGCCGCGCCGAGACCGATCGTCGTCGGCAGCGGACCGGGCGTTCCCGTCCGCCACATCGCCGGCAGCAGCAGGACCAGCGCCGCCAGCGCGGCTGCCGCCAGCGCCCCCTCGCGCCCCAGACGCGCCGCCGCCACGGTGACCGGGCCGAGGAAGAACACGGGCAGGCCGGGCGCTGCCGGCACGGCGCCGACGATGCAGCCGACGCCCGCCAGTTCGACGCTGATCCAGAGCAGGACCAGACCCCGCCGCTGCAGTCTGCCGCGCCGGATCAACGCCGTGGCGGCGAGCGAGCCCCAGAGGGCGAACAGTCCGGCGGCCAGCAGCCCGGGCGAAGCGACCGCGCCGCCCTCGGCGGCCGCGAGCAGCGTCGCGCCGGTCAGCAGGATGGCCGTCAGCAACCGCAGCACCAGGCTGCTGTCGTGCATCGACCTGTCCGCGAGATCGGTCACGCCGCTAGCCTCCGACAACGTTCGCCATCTTGAACATCGGCAGGTACATCGCCACGAGCATGCCGCCGACCATGGTGCCCATGACGACGATCATCAGCGGCTCGATCGCCGCGGTCAGGGCGTCGACCGCCGCATCGACTTCGTCGTCGTAGAAGTCGGCGACCTTCGCCAGCATCTCGTCCAGCGCGCCGGTGGACTCGCCGATGCTGATCATCTGAACCACCATCGGCGGGAAGACGCCGCTGGTGCGCAGCGGTTCGGCGATGGTGTCGCCCTGGCTGATCGCGATGCTCGATCTCTCGATGGCGTTCTGCAGGACCCGATTGCCAGCCGTGCGGGCGGTGATCTCGAGTCCCTGCAGGATCGGCACGCCGGAGCCGATGAGCGTCCCGAGGGTGCGCGTGAAGCGGGCGACGCCGCCCTTGCGCAGCACGTTGCCGATGATCGGCACCTTCAGGAAGAGCTTGTCGGTCTGCAGCTCGCCCCACTTCGTCTTGCGCAGACGCTTGTAGCCGACGACCGCGACGACGACCCCGCCGACCAGCAGATACCAGTTGTAGCGCAGGAAGTCGGAGAGGTTCATGACGATGCGCGTCGGCGCGGGCAGCTCGCCGCCGAAGTCCGAGAACATCTTGGCGAACACCGGGATGACGCCCATCAGCATGAAGATGCAGGCTCCGACCGCGACGAACAGCACGATCGCCGGATACGTCAACGCGCCCTTGACCTTGCGTTGCAACGCGTCGTTCTTCTCGAGGAAGACCGCCAGGCGCTGCAGGATGGTATCGAGGATACCGCCCGTTTCGCCCGCGGCGATCATGTTGACGTACAAGTCGCCGTAGATGTGCTTCTGCTTGGCCAGGCCCTCGGAAAGCGTCTGGCCGCCCTCGACGTCGATCATGACCTGCTGGATCGCCTGCTTGAAATGCGGCTTGGGCTGCTGCCGCCCGAGCACCTCGAGGCACTGGACCAGCGGCAGTCCGGCGTTGATCATGGTCGCGAACTGGCGCGTGAACACGCAGAGATCCTTGATCGACACGCCCTTCTTGCCGCCGAAGCTGAGGTTCAATTCGCTCGGCTTCTTGCGCACCGACTGGATCACCACACGACGCTTGCGCAGGTATTCGGCGACCTCGCGCCGGTCAGCGGCCTTGTACTCCCCGCTGATGACGTCGCCCTTCGCCGTCTTGCCTTTCCAGACGTATGTCGTCGTGGCAGCCACGATTCCTCCTTACGGCGCGGTTCAACTCTGCGCGCCGACCGTTTCGCCCAGCATCTGCCTCAGCTCCTGAGGATCGGCGCTGCGCCCGAGGCCCGTCTCCAGCGATATCCAGCGGTTCTCGACCGCCTGGCAGAGCGACTGGTTCATGGTCTGCATGCCGTACTTGTGACCCGCCTGCATATGGCCGTAGATCTGGTGGATCTTGTTGTCCCGGATCATCGCCTTGATCGCGGCCGTGCAGATCATGATCTCCAGGCAGAGCACGCGTCCGGCGCCCTTCGCGCGCGGGATGAGCTGCTGGGTGATGACGCCGGCCAGCGAGAAGCTCAATTGCGAACGCACCTGGCTCTGCTGTTCCGGCGGAAAGACGTCGATGATGCGATTGATGGACTCGAACGTGCTGTTGGTGTGCAGGGTCGCCAGCGCGAGGTGGCCGGTCTCGGCGATCGTCAACGCCGCGCCGATCGTTTCGCGGTCGCGCATCTCGCCGATCAGGATGACGTCCGGATCCTGGCGCAGCACGTACTTCAGGGCCTGGGCGAAGCTCTTCGTGTCGCTGTTGATCTCGCGCTGGTTGATGATGCACTTGCGATGCTGATGGACGTACTCGATGGGATCTTCGATGGTGATGATATGGCCGCCGCGCGTCTGGTTGATCGTGTCGATCATCGTCGCCAAGGTCGTGCTCTTGCCGCTGCCGGTCGGGCCGGTCACGAGGATCAAGCCCTGCGTGCGGTTGATGAGCTGCCGGCAGACGGGCGGCAGTCCGAGATCTTCGAAGCTGTGGATCGTATAGGGAATCTGCCGGATCGCCATGCTGGTGACGCCGCGCTGCATGAAGACGTTCGCGCGGAAGCGGCTGATGCCCTGGACGCCGAACGATAGATCCAGCTCCTTGTCGTTCTCGAAGCGCTTCTTCTGCTCCTCGTTGAGGATGCTGTACGCCATGCGCCGCGTGTCTTCGCCGTCGAGCGGGTCGAACGCGCTGCTGACGACCAGGCCGTCGATGCGATACTGAGGCGGCAGACCGGCCGTCAAGTGCAGATCGCTGGCGCCTTTGGCCACCATCTCCTCGAGCAGTTCGCGCATGCCTACCAAGATGTTGCCTCCTAGTCCTGCACTGTCGTCTCGCGCAGCACTTCTTCGATGGTGGTGATCCCCTTCTGGATCTTGAGCAGACCGTCCTGCCGCAGCGTGAGCATGCCTTCCTTCTGCGCCTGCTTGCGGATCTCGCTGGTGCTCGCGCGATCGAGGATCAGCTCGCGCAGCGCCGGCGTGATCGGCATGACCTCGTAGAGGCCCTGCCGGCCGGCATAGCCTGTGCCGTTGCACTTCTCGCAGCCCTTGCCGTGGAAGACCTCCGTTGCCGCGGGCAGGCCGATGTCCCGCAGCGCTTCCGGCGGCACCGGTTCCGGATGCTTGCAGTTCTTGCAGATCCGGCGCACGAGACGCTGGGCCATGATGAGGTTCGTCGACGAGGCGACGAGGAACGGCTCGATGCCCATGTCGATCATGCGGTTGATGGTCGCCGGCGCGTCGTTCGTATGCAGCGTCGAGAACACGAGATGTCCGGTCAACGCCGCCTTGACGGCGATCGACCCGGTCTCCAGATCGCGGATCTCGCCGACCATGACGATGTTCGGGTCCTGGCGCAGGAAGGCGCGCAACGCCGCGGCGAACGTCAGGCCGACGTCGTCGCGCACCTGGACCTGATTGATGCCGTCGAGGTTGTATTCGACGGGGTCCTCGGCGGTCATGATGTTGACGTCGATCTGGTTGACGCGCGAGAGGCAGGAGTACAGGGTCGTCGTCTTGCCCGAGCCGGTCGGGCCCGTGACCAGGACCATGCCGTACGGCTTGGCCACGTTGTCGTAGACGTGCTTGAGCGCGAGTTCCTCCATGCCGAAGTTGGCGAGGTCCAGCGTGAGGTTCCCCTTGTCGAGGATACGCATCACGACCTTCTCGCCGAAGATGCACGGCAGCGTGGAGACGCGCAGGTCGATCTTCTTGTTGCCGACCTTCAGCTTGATGCGGCCATCCTGGGGCACGCGGCGCTCGGCGATGTCCAGTTCGGCCATGATCTTCAAGCGGCTGGTGATCGCGGCGCGCAGCTTGATCGGCGGCTCCATGACTTCCTGCAGCACGCCGTCGACGCGATAGCGCACGCGCATGTGCTTCTCGTAGGGTTCGATGTGGATGTCGCTGGCGCCGAGCTTGACCGCTTCGGACAGCAGGGTATTGACCAGCTTGACGACCGGAGCGTTCTGCTCCTCGCCGGAGGCGACCTCGTCGTCGTCCTGCTCCTCGACGACCTCGATGTCGTCCTCGATGCCCTCCATGATCGACGCGAGCGACTCCGTCGACGCGTAGTGCTTCTCGACGGCCCGCTTGATCGCCATCTCGCTGCAGACGACCGGTTGTACGTCCAGGCTGGTGATGAACTTGATGTCGTCGATCGCGAAGATGTTCGAGGGGTTGGCCATGGCCACGGTCAGCACGCGGCCGCGGCGTTCCAGCGGCAGCACCTGGAACTTCGTGGCGACGTCGGCCGGGATCAGGTCGATGCACTCGCTGGAGATGCTGGCATGATCGAGATCGATGACCGGCAGGTTGTAGACCTTGCCGAGGCACTCCGTGTAGGTCTTCTCGTCGACGGCGCCGATGCGCATCAGGGCCATGCCGAGCGAGCCGCCTTCGGATTTCTGCATCTCCTTGGCCTGCTCGATCTGTCCCTGGTTGATGACCCCGGCCTCGAGCAGCCTGGCGGCGATCTTGTCCCTGACGACGACGGCCTGGCCTGTGTTCATGAACTGCTTCTCCGCCGCAACTTCGCCGGACTGGCGACGTGCAGGTGTGTACAGGCGTGGCCCGGGGCGGACCCCCTGGCGTTGCAACATCCAACCAGGTATCGGTCGCCGAAGCGCGCTCTTGAGGCCAAATGCGTGCGAGTTCGCGTCCGACCCCTGTCGCCGCGCCACGCGGTGCCGCCGCTCATGGCGCGCTATCTGACTGCGAAAACGCAAGATACGGCTCGAGTCGCGCGACCGTGCGAGGACCGATGCCGCGGACGGCTTGCAGATCGCGTGCGCGGGCGAAATGCACGCCCGTCTCGCGCGCGGCCACGATGCGGGCCGCCAGGGCGGGCCCGATGCCCGGCAACAGGCAGAGCGAGTCGGCTGGACTGGTATTGGGGTCCACCAGGCCGGCCGGCAGCGGCGCCTCGCCCGCCGCCGGGCGCGCGGAAGGGGGCGCCGTCGCGGTCGCGAGAGAGTCTTCTGCCGCCGTCGGCGCCATGTGCGCGGTCAGCCACCCTGGTTCGCGCCAACCGCCGCCTGCGTCGACCATGAGATTGTGGCGAACGAGACGGCCGCCGAGCACGGCCACGAGCAGCAGCAGGCAGCCCAGCAGCTCGCGCCGCGTCACGGCGCACCGCCCCGGCACGGCGCGCAGGACACCGGCCCGTCGAACGTCAGTAATGGAAGACCCAGTGCAGGCGCCAGCGCAGTTCGCGTTCGTGGTCGATGGCTCCGGCGGTCAGACGGCTGCCGCCGCCGGCCAGATTCAGCACCTCTATCCCGAGGTTGGTGCCCACGAGGCGAAAATCGATGATCATATCCAGTGCGGTCATCGCCGGCAGCCCGATCGGTTCGGCCAGGAACCAGGGATCGTCCAACTCGCCGCGGCTGTGCAGGAACCATCCGCACTGCAGGATCCCGTCTTCCTGGAAGAAATGCTGCTCCCAGAGCACGGCGACGCGCCAGTCCCATGCCGGCGGTGCCGCGAAGCGCAGCTCGTCCTTCTGGCGCCAGGAGCGCCAGGCCGCGTCGGCCCGCAGGCGCAGCCAGCCCAGCAGACGCCCCTCCCGCGCCAGGCTGGCCCGCACGGTGGCCGAGTCCAGGACCAGCCCATTCTCCCAGCGCCCGGCGAACGCGTCGTCGGCGAGCGGGCGCCAGCCGATGCCGTCGCGCAGTCGCCGCAACGCTCCGGTCAACGCAAGATCGAAGCCCGCTACGCCGCGACTGGCTTCGCCGACCAGCCGCCACTCGTCCTCTCTGCCGAGCGCCGGATTCGGCAGGACCACGGTCTGTCGCCCGCCGGGGACGACGAAACGCCAGGCCGTCGCCAGTTCGTCGCTGCGCGGCGCACGTCCGCCGTGTTCGAGCGCCAGCGACCAGCGCGGCTGCGTCCGCGCTTCGGACAGGCCGACACGGCCGCCGCCAAGCCAACCGCCGTGCTCGTCCCACCAGCCGCCCGCGGTCATCGCCAACTGATACCGGCCCAGGGTCCAGACGCGGCTGCCCCGCAGGTCCGCCTGCTCGCCTCGCCAGCGCCCCCCGCTGGTGTCGGCGCGGGCCCAGGCGGAATCCGCGCCGCTGTCGACGAGCGACCAGGCCCGCCAGGTCGCCTCGATGCGGCCCGTCGCTGGCTCGCCCCAACCCGCGAGCACACCCGTGTTCGAGCCTTCCTGCTTGCGATAGGACGCCCGCTGCCGGTCCCAATCGGCGTCGGCGTCCACCCACCACATCGCCACTCGGGCAGCGCGGGCCCGCGGCCCCGACCGCCAGTCGAGCGTCGCCCGGTTCTGCCATAGGTCCTGGTGCTGGATCCCGTAGGCCGGCAGCCCCAGCTTGAGTTTGCGCACCTGTTCGAGACTGAAGGCGACGGCGCCGGCCGCGCCGAGATCGCGCGCCACCCAGCCTCGGCCAGACCGCGCCCGCGCCTCGCCCCACAGGATGCTGCGCTGCTGCGGGTCGGGTTCGGCGAGCTCGCCGTAGCGCGTCTCGCCGGGCGTCCGGAAGTCCCAGCCTTCGTTGTCCAGCAGTTCACCGAAGGCGAAACCCAGGCGCCACGGCGCTACGGCGGTCAGGAAATGCGCGTCGCGCAGGTAGGTGTCGCGGGCGCCCTTGTACCAGCGCGTATCCAGGAGGTCGCGATCCGCCGCGGGATCGAGCGGCTCGAGAGCCACCGTCCCGCCAAGGCTTCCATCGCCAGCCAGGCCGTAGCTCTCGGCGCGGACCCAACGGCCCGATTTGACGATCGCCTCCGGATCGTCCAGGAAGCGATGCCCGACCGCCAGGGGCAGGCCTTCGCGTGTCCAATGCGGCGCGCTGGTCGTGCCCGGCTCGCCGAAATAGACCACGGCCGCGCCCAGTCCGCCGTCGATGACCGGCAACCAGCCGGTGTTGCGCCGCAAGTCCTCGCGCAGCGAGGCGTGGACGGGCTGCCACAACGGACGCCGCCACTGGTTGACGAGTCGACTGGCCGGCCGGCCGCGAAGCAGGCCGCTTTCGCTGGCATCCGTCGGCCGCGTGGCGGCGCTGTCGAGCCCTGCCGGATGCAGGCTGTCGGCGAAGGCCAGGCCCAGGCTGTCGGCGTCCGCCGGCGCGGGCCGTCCTGCCAGCGGCTGCGGCAAGCTGTCCGGCGGCGCCGCAAACACGTCCGCGGCGCGCGGCGCCGCCACGGTGTCGGTGCCTGCCGTGGCCGGTTCGCCGCCCGGCGCCGGCTGCGCCTGCGCCGGCGCGGCGGCGATCGCCGCCGCCAGCAGCGCCGCTGCTCCGAGATGGAGCGCGCGCGGTCCGCGACGCAGCAAACCCGCCAGCCGGCGGTTGAGCGGCGGCAGGAGCAAGCCGAACGCCGCGGCCGTGGTGCCGGCATGCAGCGCCGCGACCGGTAGCCCCAGGACCAGGGTGCCGAGCGGTGGGAAACCCAGCGAGATCGCGACCGCGAGATTGGTCAGCACATCTAGCGCGAGGGCCGCGACCAGACCGGCCGCCGCCGCGACGCCCGCCGCCAGCAGCGGCGCCGAACGCCGCAGCAGCGGCGCGGCGAACGCCCCCAGCGCGCCGCACACCGCCATGCCCAGGGCCTGCGCGCCGAGCACCAGCGGCAGCGGCGGCCCGAACGGACTGCCGAGCGAATAGATGACGACGGCCAGGACGCCGGCCGCCGCCCCATGCGCCCATCCCAGCGCGGCCCCGGCCAGCGCCGCGTTCAAGGACATCAATTCGACCCCCGGCACGCCCGCCAGCGCGAAACCGAGGCCGACGCCGGTGCCCGCGAAAAGCCCCAGCAACACGGCTTGCCGCAAACGCAGGAACTCTCCTTGTTGGCTATTGGCGGACATGGCGGCAGGTTAGGGCATGGCCGCCGCGCGGGCAAGAGATCGGTTGGCGACCCGGACCGTTCCGGCCGGGCCGTCGCTAGGTCGTGGCAGATGCCATGATCCGGGTCAGACGACCGGCAGGCGCAAGCGCTGGATCACGTCGGCGAAACCGGCATCGCAGACATGGACGCGGCGGTAGTGCTCCTGCGCTTCGTCCTCGCGGCCCAGCTCCTCCAGGATCCGGCCAGCGTGGTAGAGCAGCCCCAGCGCCTGGCCGTCAGCGACGCCGGCCAGGCCCTCTTGCAGAACCGCCAGGGCGGCGTCGTGCTGATGCGCGCGATGCAGGGCGATGCCCCACATCTCGCGCGCGCGGAGCCGGAATCCGGCGTCGCGGGCCGCGCCGGCGAATGACATCGTCGCCTGCTCGTGCAACCCCATCTCCAGGTAGACGAGGCCCTGCTGGTACAGCGTCTCGGGGTCCTGGTCCTGCTGCTCGCCCAGATTGCGCCCGATCTCGCTGGCGATCGTCGAGACCTGCTCGGTTTCGCTGCTGCGCAGGATGTCTTCACCCTCCTCGGCGAGGATCTCCTGCAACAGGTTGACCAGACCGCCCTGCGGCGCGGCCGCGGGCTGCGGCACGGCCGAGGCCGCCTCCGCGAGGAGGTCGGAGAAGCTCGTCTCGCCGCCGACGTCGATCGTGATGCATCCATCGTCGTCCCGTTCGACGTCTGCGGACGGAACCGCGGGATCCGAGCGCACGTCGCGGGGCGCGGGAACTTCCGGTTCAGCGGTCTGATCCGACTCGGCGTCGATGGCGGCGAGCGGCCCGTCGACCTGGACGTCGCCCGACTCGGTCGGGGCCGCGGACGCAGCCAGCGGCGCCGGCGTGGGCGCGGCGGGCTTCTGCGCGGCGTCGAGCTGGATGGCGTTGAAATCGGCGAAGCCGCCCGCGCGCGGCTTCTGGCCGCTCTGCTCCAGCCAACGCGTGTACTCCGCGTAGTTCTTGATCTCCGGCACCGCCGCCACGAGCTTGGCGACCGCCTCGGCCGCCGCCGCCGTGTCGCCGCCGCGGTGGGCCAAGCAGGCACGCAGGCAACCGGCCCGCGCCTGTTCCAGCGGCATGTTGCGCAGACGGAAGATGCCCTCGACCCGCTCGAGGACCTGGTCGCTCTCGGCGTAGAGCACGAACAGCTCGAGACAGCGCTTGAGGAAGATCTCCTTGATCTCGCCGGAGACGTCGTTCGCGGCCGCCAGGAAGGTCAACGCGTGCTGGACGCCCTCGGCGACGAGGCCCTGCGCCGAACGGATCTCGGCGAGGTACCAGTTGGCGTTCAGATTGCCGGCCTCGTGCCGCAGGACCTTCTTGTAGACGGCCTGCGCGTTGCTCAGCAGCCCGGTCTGCCGATACTTGGCGGCCGCGGAGAGGAACTGGCGGATCGCCTTCGTCGTGTCGCCCATCTTCAGGCAGACGTCCCCGAACTCGTTCTGCAACGACGGATTGTTCTTGTCGTGCTCGAGGATCTGGGCATAGGCGTCGGCCGCGGCGGCCCAGTCCCGTTTGCGGCCGGCCTCGTAGGCCTGTTGCTTGAGCTTGCGCAGTTTCGAGGACAAGGAGCGGCCCCCTGGATGTCCTGGGTGTCCCGTGGCTCTCGAGGCCGCTGGTCGCCGACCACAACCTCTCGAGCAGTATGATCGTTCGATTGGCCAGCGGATTGAGCGGAAAAAGGTGGACCGCTCCCGCGGCGGCCGCCGGTCGCCCTGCGGGGGGTGGGATCGGCTCAGACTGCCCTGCGGCCGCCGAGATAGACCTCGGCCACCGCATCCACGCCGCCGTGGTAGGGCACGAGCCGATGGTCGTCCCCGTGCAGGACGAGGAAGTCGGCGGCTTTGCCGGGCGCCAGGGAGCCGACCTCCGCCGCCAGACCCAGCGCCCAGGCGGCGTTGAGCGTCGTGGCGACGAGCGCCTCGCCCGGCGTCAGGCGCATCTGGCTGCAGGCGATGGACTGCACGAGCGGGACCGAGCCGATCGGGCAGCTGCCCGGATTGAAGTCGGTGGCGAGCGCCACCGCGCAGCCCGCGGCGATCATGCGGCGCGCCGGCGCGTAGTGCGGCAGCCCGAGCGAGAAGACCGTCGCCGGCAGCAAGGTCGCGACCGTCCGCGAGCCGGCGAGCGCCGCGATGCCGTGCTCGTCGATGCGCACGAGGTGGTCCGCCGAATCCGCGCCGAGCCGCGCGGCGAGCTGCGTGCCGCCGAGCGGCTCCAGCTCGTCCGCATGCACCGTGCAGCGTAGGCCGAGCTCCAGGGCGCGGCGCAGGATCTCCTCCGTCTCGGCCAGCGTGAACACCGAAGGCTCGCAGAAGACGTCGCAGCGCTCAGCGACGCCCGCGGCGACGACCGCCGGCAGCACCTCCTCGCAGACGAGGCGCACGTACTGGTCGCGCCGGTCGCGGTACTCGTCCGGCACTTCATGCGCCGCCAGGCACGTCAGGACCGCGCGCATGCCGACCGCCGCGGCGGCGCGCTTCGCGACGCGCAGCATCTTCAGCTCGTCCGCGAGCGATAGCCCATAGCCGCTCTTGATCTCGATGGTCGTGGTGCCGTGCTTCAGCAACCGTCGCAGCCGCGGCAGACTGAGCTCGACGAGCGCGTCCTCATCGCGCTGCCGCAGATCGCGCACGGAGGCGCGGATGCCGCCGCCGGCGGCGGCGATCTGCAGGTAGCTCTCGCCGCGCAGGCGCCTCTCGTACTCGTCCTGGCGCGTGCGGCCGAACACCGCATGCGTGTGCGGATCGACGAAACCCGGCACCACGGCCCGCCCCCCCGCCGAGACGACGGGCACGCCCGGCGGCGCCGTCTCGCCGCAACCCAGCGCCGCGAACACTTCGCGCCGCGGTCCGGCCGCCACGACGCGTCCGTCGCGGACGGCCAGCGCCCCGTCCGCGAACGCGCCGACGTCGCCGAGCGACTCGCCGCGCCGCGGCCCCTGCGCGTCGAGGCGTGGCGCGTGCACCGTGCAGAGCTGCGCGATATCCACCAGCAGCAGATCGAGCCACCGCGGTTCGGGCAGCGGATCGCTGGAGAAGCCCACCTGGGTCATGGCGTCCTTTCGGCCAGCAGAGGCGCGAGCGCGGCGCCGGCGGCGCCGGCGAGATCGGAAGAGCGTCGTGTAGGGAAAGAGTGAAGGATAGGGGGGAGGTGGCGGGGGTGG
>CAZJWO010000092.1:0-15225 GCA_964549735.1 uncultured Fibrobacteraceae bacterium
CGGTCCGGTAGCGGCGGCAGGTGCGGCAGCGGCGGATGAGATCGGCGAGCATGGCGCGGTTCCTTCAGGCGTTGCGGTCGCGATCGAGACGGACCGCGCGATGATGCCACATCCTTGGCCGGCGAACCAGCGTCTCGATGTCACCATCTAGATCCGGGACCAACGTGGTCTTGTTAATTGATACGGCAATGTCATTGACCGGACCGGGCGAGTGATGTTTGATCGGGGCGCTATTGGGAATCGTTCGTTCTGCAGGGAGGAGCCGGCGATGCCGGAGGTGCTGATCCCTCAGCCCGACACGCTCCAGGTGAGCTGGGGCTGGTTCCAGGTGCTGCTGACGCTGACGTTCGTGATCCACGTGCTCATGATGAACGCGATGTTCGGAGGCGGCGTGGTGGCCCTGATCGGAGGCCTGCGCAAGCAGGGCCCGGGGGCGCTCGCCGCGCGCGAGGCCGCGACCAAGGTACCGACCCTGATCGCGCTCGCGGTCAACGCCGGGGTGGCGCCGCTGCTCTTCCTGCAGGTGCTGTACGGGCATCTGTTCTACACCAGCAGCATCGTGATGGCGAGCTGGTGGCTGCTGATGATACCGATCCTGATCCTCGGCTATTACGCGGCGTATCTCGTCGTCTTCCGCTACGACCGCGGCTACCGGCCGGTGCTGGCCGCGCTCGTGGTCGTGCTGCTCGCGGTGATCGCATTCTTCTGGACGAACAACAACACGCTCGCGCTCGCGCCGGCGCGCTGGGCGGCCTGGTTCGACGACCCGCGCGGCACGTTCCTGAACTGGAGCGAGCCGACGCTCTGGCCGCGCTGGCTGCACATGATCATCGGCGCGGTCGCGGTGGGCGGGCTGTTCGTGGCGTTGCTGCACGACGGCAAGGTGCGCCGCGGCGACCGCGACGCGCTGGCCGCGCGCGACTGGGCGCTGCGTTTCTTCACGCACGGCAGCCTGGCGGCGATGGCGGCCGGGCTGTGGTGGCTGATCGCCCTGCCGCGCGACGTCATGCTGCTGTTCATGGGCGGCAGCCCGCTCGCCTCGGCCCTGCTGATCCTGGGGATCGGCGCCGGCGTGTACGCGGTCGTCGCGGCGTTCCAGAAGAAGGTGCGCGCGGCGACCATCCTGCTCGTCGTGACGGTCGTGCTGATGGCGTCGATCCGGGAGGTGGTGCGCTTCGGCTACCTCGACGGGGTCTTCCATCCGCGCGAGCTCGTGGTGGTGCCGCAGCTCTCGCCGCTGGTGCTGTTCCTGATCGTGTTCGTCGCGGGGCTGGCCTGCGTGGGGTACATGCTGAAGCTGGCCGCGCGCGCCGGAAGGGAGGGCTGAGATGAACTACCCGGTTTGGGAACTCGGCGCTCTGGGCGGCGGCTTCTGGATCGCGCTGATGGCGATCCTGCACGTCTTCGTGGCGCACTTCGCCGTGGGCGGCGGCCTGTGGCTCGTGGTCACCGAGATCCGCGCGCGCAAGACCCAGGACGCCGCGCTGCGCGGCTACCTCAAAGGCCACGCGAAGTTCTTCCTGCTTCTGACCATGGTCTTCGGCGGGCTGACCGGCGTCGGCATCTGGTGGACGATCGGACTCTTGAGCCCCGGCGCCACGAGCCTCTTGATCCACACGTTCGTCTTCGGCTGGGCGATCGAGTGGGTCTTCTTCGTGGGCGAGATCGTGGCGCTGCTCATCTACTACTACCGCTTCGACACCATGCGGCAGCGCGACCACGAGATCGTCGGCTGGTTCTATTTCGCGTTCGCCTGGCTCTCGCTCTTCATGATCAACGGCATCATCGGTTTCATGCTGACCACGGGCCAATGGCCGCAGACCGGCGACTTCTGGCACGGCTTCTTCAACGAGAGCTTCTGGCCGCAGCTCGTCTTCCGCTCGGCGCTGGCGTTCATGATCGCCGGCATGTTCGGCCTCTTGACCGGCGCCTGGCAGAAGGATCCCGGACTGCGGCAGCGCGTGGTCCGTTACAGCGCGTGGTGGGTGGTCTTGCCGTTCGCGGCGCTCGCGCTGGGCGCGCTGTGGTACGTGCGGGCGCTGCCCGAGGCGCAGTCGCTGATGGTGCTCGAGCGGGCGCGCGAGGTGGCGCCGTGGCTGCGGCGGTTCCTGTGGGTGACGCCGCTGATCCTGGTCGGCGGCGCGCTCGCGCTGCTGCGCCTGCCGGCGGTGCCGCAGCGCGCGCTCGCGGCCGCGGTCGTGCTGGCGGGCCTGTTCCAGATGGGCAGCTTCGAGTTCGTGCGCGAGGGCGGACGGCGGCCCTGGGTGATCCACGGCATCATGTACTCGAACGCCGTCACCGCCGCGCAGGCCGGGGAGCTGGCCGGCGCGAGCTTCCTGCAGGCGGCGCGCTGGGCCGCGCACAAGGAGGTGACCGACGACAATCTGCTCGCCGCGGGCGAAGAGCTGTTCCGTCTGCAGTGCGCGGCCTGCCATTCGGTGCGCGGGCCGATGAACGACATCCTGCCCGCGACGCGCGACTTCACGCAGGCGGGCCTCGAGTCCCAGCTCGTCGGCCAGGGGCGCGTGGTGCCCTACATGCCGCCGTTCTTCGGCGACGCGGCCGAACGCCGCGCGCTGGCGGCGTACCTGCTGCAGGTCTTGCACGGTCGCCCGCCCGAGCCGGAGCCGGCGGCGGCCGTCGCGCGCGACGTGGTCGTCGAGATCCCGGCGTTCGACCCCGCGCAGGACGCGTACGTGCTGCTGGCCTGGAACACCACGGGCATGCACTGCCTGAGCGACGGCGATCCGTGGTTCACGTTCCTGCCGCCGGGCAACAACCTGCACGCGCAGCTCATCCGCCGCGGCGCGTCGCCCGCCGTGGTCAGCGACGGCGTCGACATCACGTACACGATCGAGGCCGGCTTCGAGCAGCCGGAGCGGCACACGCGCTACTGGGAGTTCGCCCGCGCGAACTTCCGCCTCGACGTCGATCCCGAGCCCGGGGTCGGCCGCACCGGCAATCGCGTCAACGGCGTGATGCAGGCCGACGCCGACCGCGCCCTGTTCGTGGCCTCGCGCCTGCCGGTCCTGCCGTATCAGGAGGGGCGGTTCCACCCGTACCCGCTGTACACGCTCGAGGCGCGCGACGCCGCGTCGGGCGAACTGCTGGCGCGCACCATGGCCGTCGCGCCGGTCAGCAGCGAGATGGGCTGCACGAAGTGCCACGGGGGCGGCTGGCGCGTCGACGGCGTCGCGGGCATCAGCGACGAGACCGGGCGGCGCGTCTTGCGCGCGCACGACAAGCGCGCCGGCACCGACCTGTTGCGGCAGGCCGAGGCCGGTCGGCCGCAAGCGTGCAAGAACTGCCACTCCGATCCGGGGCTGGGCTTCGCGGGCCAGCCGGAGCGACTGAACTTCTCGGCGGCGATCCACGGCTGGCACGCCAACTACCTGACCGGGCGCGGCGCCGACGCCTGCGCGATGTGCCACCCTGCCGACGCGCGGGGCCCGACGGACTGCCTGCGCGGCGCGCACGCCCGCAGCCTCGACTGCACGCACTGCCACGGCGCGCTGGAAGACCACGCGTTGAGCCTGTTGGTGGGCGAGGCGACGGCCGGCAAGCCCGGCGCGGCGCGCCTGATGGCCCACCTGCAGCCCCAGGTCGCCGCCAGCGTCGGCGAGATCGGCGGTCGCCAGCCCTGGCTCCAGCAACCCGACTGCGTCGGCTGCCACACCGAGGACTACGTGCGCCCCGATCCGGCGACGGCATCGGCGTTCAACCAGTGGACCGCGGACGCCGACGGGCTGTATCGCCTGCGCACCGACGAGACCGGCATCCTGCAGTGCATGGCCTGCCACGGCAGCACGCACGCGGAGTATCCGGCGGTCAATCGGTTCTTCGGCCGCGATCGCGACAGCATCCAGCCGTTGCAATACCAGGGTGACCGGCGGCCCATCGGCGCCGGTGGCGGCTGCGTGGTCTGCCATGGCGTGCCGATGGAGTTCTCGGTGCATCACGAGGGGATGGCGGCGGACTAGGCGGGCGTTTGATCTCAGCGTCGCAAACGTTGGCGGGGGACCGCGGGGTCCCCCGCCGCGTGTTTCGCGATTTCGTCAAACAGGCAAACATCCCCGCGGACATGCAACCATCGTCATGCCAGCCACGGCGTTCACTTGCTCTCGACCGCGATACGCCGGCCCACGTGTTCGGACGCCTTGGGCAGCGTGATGGTCATGATGCCGTTCTTCATGCTGGCCTTGACCTTCTCGCCGTTGACCGCGCACGGCAGGCGCAGGCTGCGGGTGAACGCGCCGAAGACCTGCTCGCGCCGGTGGAAGCGGCGGTTGCTCTCTTCCTTCTCGGCCTTGCGCTCGCCCTTGATGGTCAAGAGGTCGCCCTGCAGGTTCAGGTCGATGTCCTGCGATTCCATGCCTGGCAGTTCGACCGTCACGAACAGGCGGTCGTCCTCCTCCGCCAGGTCGAGCGCCGGGTACCAGGCGCGCGGCGCCGTCTCTGGTTCGTCGATGAGGTCGAAGAAGCGGCGGAAGAACGGATCGCGCAGCACGGGTTCCAGCTCCGCCCTCGGGTTCCAACGCATCATGCTCGTCATGGCTCGTCCCTCCTTCGTTCGCTTGGTCCGCCCAGCCGGCGCCGGCTGCCGGCGCCGCGGGCGGACGGTGTTCTGGTTCTGGCCGCCGTGGTCTCGGCCGCGGCGCGTCACGCCCGGAAACGTAACAACCTCCGTGCCAAGCGCAGAGCTACCCTGCTATGTACTATAGCATTGTCATTGAATGACTTAAGACCATGGCTCCGGATCGGCGGCGATGCGGCGCCGGCCGTTCCGCCAGTTTGGCACATCGCGCCTGACAGGTTGGAAGACCTCGTGACATCCTGGCGGCCGGCGCGGTCGGACGCGGTGCGCGCGGGCTTGGCGCTGGACGCTCGCTCGCCGCGCCGCTAGCCTGTGCCCTCGGTCACGAGCGGACAGCGAACTTCCGAATCGCGCGAGGTCGATGCGATGAAGCCCCCTGCGAACGACGATCCTACCGTGCCCGGCGCGCGACCCCCGTCGCAACCAGCGGCCAGCCGGATCGCCCCGCGGCCGGATGAGCGCTTCGCCCCCGGCGTGTTGCTGCAGGACCGCTATCGGATCCGCGGCCGCATCGGCGCCGGCGGCATGGGCGAGGTCTACCGGGCCGACGATCTGACGCTGGAGCAGGAGGTGGCGCTGAAGTTCCTGCCCGCGCGGGTCGGCGGCGACGCGGAGCTGCGGCGCCGGTTCCTGCAGGAGGCCCGCCTGGCGCGGCAGGTCGCCCATCCCAATGTCTGCCGTGTCTACGATGTCGGCGAGGTCGAAGGCCAGCTCTTCCTGTCGATGGAGTTCGTGCCCGGCCGCGACCTGGCGTCGGTGCTGCGCAGCATCGGCCGCCTGCCGCAGGAGAAGGCGATCGACATCGCGCGGCAGCTCTGCGCCGGACTCGCGGCGCTGCACGACCGCGGCGTGCTGCACCGCGACCTCAAGCCGGCGAACGTCATGCTCGACGAGGACGGCCGGGTCAGGATCACCGACTTCGGCCTGGCGGGCGCCGTCGATCGCGTGCACACGAGCGACATCCGCTCGGGCACGCCGCGGTACATGGCGCCCGAGCAGCTCGCCGGCCAGGAGGTCACCCCGCGCAGCGACATCTACGCCCTGGGTCTCGTGCTCTACGAGGTCTTCACCGGCAAGCCGGCGTTCCAGGCGGACAGCGCCGAGAAGCTGGCCGAGCTGCAACGCTCGGCGGCGCCTTCGCGCCTCAGCAGCCATGTCGCGGACATCGATCCCGCGGTCGAGCGCATCATCGACCGCTGCCTGCAGAAGGACCCCGCGCGCCGGCCGGCGACCGCGCTGCTGGTCGCCACGGCGCTGCCGGGCGGCGATCCGCTGGCCGCGGCCCTGGCGATGGGCGACACGCCGTCGCCGGAACTCGTGGCGGCGGCCGGCGGCAAGGGGGGCTTGCGGCCGGCGTTGGGCCTGCTGCTCTTCTCGCTGGCGCTGGCGGGCCTGCTGGTCCTGGCCGGACTCTTCGGACCGCGCAATCTCGCGCACCATCTCGATCTCGACCGCTCCGCCGACGCGCTCGAGGAACGGGCGCGCCAGCTGTTGGCCGATCTCGGCTACGACGCGCGTCCGGTCGATCGCCAGCGCGGCTTCGCGACGCACGGCGCGCTGCTCAGGTGGCTGGCCGAACAGGACAGCTCCGGCGCGCGCTGGGATGCGCTGCGCGAGGTCCGCCCGACTCCGCTGCAGTTCTGGTACCGTCAATCGCCACGCTATCTGTTGACGCTGAATCCGCTGGGCGGGGTGACGCTCTGGGATCCGCCGCCCACGATGGCGGACATGGTCGAGGTGATGCTCGACGCCGGGGGGCGGCTGGTCGGCTTCAGCGCCGTGCCGCCGGAGACCTCGCTCGCCGCGCCGGCCGCGGCGCCGCCTAATGTGCCGGGCGAGCTGTGGGACCGCTTGTTGCTGGCGGCGGGCCTCGTGCCGGGCGAATTGACGCCAGTCGAGCCATCCTGGTATCCGGGCCAGTTCGTGACCGAACGCGCCGCCTGGCAGGGGACCTGGCGCGCCGGCCCGCACGAGGTGGCCGTCACGGCCGAAGCCGGCGGAGTCGACGGCCGGCCGGTCTTCTTCCGCCTCAGCGGGCCGTGGTCCGGACCGTACCAGCGCACGGCCCGCGACCGCCAGACCGCCAGCGGCGGCGAACTCGTCCTGGCCGTCATCGTGCTCGGCGTGCTCGCCGGCGGCATCAGCCTGGCCATGCGCAACCACCGGCGCGGTCGCACCGACACGCGCGGCGCCGGCCGCCTCGCGGCGCTCGTCCTGATCTTGCCCATGCTGTCCTGGTTGTTCCGCGCGCACCACGCGCCGCTGCCGGAGGCTCTGCTCGACCGCTTCTTTTCGGCGCTGTCGCTCGGCGCGCTCTACGCCGTGGTCTGCCTGCTGCTCTACTTCGCTCTCGAGCCGTTCGTACGCCGCAGCTGGCCGCAGGTGCTCATCGGCTGGTCGCGCCTGGCGGCCGGCGGCTGGCGCGATCCGCTCGTGGGCCGCAGCGTGCTCCTGGGCGGCGCGATGTTCGGGCTGACGGCGCTCGGCTCGCTGTTGAACGAGCCGTTGCACCGCGTCCTCGACCTGCCACCGGCCCAGCCGGCTGCGGTGAACTGGTCGGTCCTGGCGTCCGCGCGGATCATGGTCGGCGATCTCGCGATCCGGCTGCCGGCCGCGCTGTTCAACGCCCTCTTCTTCTTGATGCTGCTGGTCTTGCTGCGCCTGCTCGTGCGGCGCGCGGGACCGACGTATCTGCTCTTCGGCCTGGGCACCTGTCTGCTTCTGACGGCTCAGATGCCGAACTGGCAGGTCGGCCTGATGATCAACGCGCCGATGGCCGCGCTGTGGACGGTCACCCTGGTGCGCGGGGGGATCCTGGCGTTCTCGGTCGGCCTCTTCTTGTGGTTCGTGCTCGGCACCATGCCGCTGACGCTCGACTTCACGCAGAAGTATGCGACCTCATCCTTGATGCTGATCAGCTGGATCGTCCTGGGGCTCGCCGCGGCGCTGGGCGCCGCGCTCGGCGGCAGGTCGTTGCTCGGCGAGGACCTGGATCTGGAACGCTGAAACCGGCGACGCTCCAGGCTCAGCGCCCGAACCTCGCCGCCTGTTCAATCGCCGTCTGCAGGCGCTGGGGCTCGTCGGTGCCGATGCGCAACCGCGTCCCGTCGGCCAGATCCAGCTCGACGGCTTGCCGCCCGGATACATTGTAGAGCCAGCCGTGAGGGGTCAGCCGCAGGCCCCAGCCATACCACACGGGATTGCGGACCGTCCGGGCGGCGCGAACCGACCGCAGCGGGACCGAGCGCCGGATCCAACCCGGACCGAACGCGACGACGACCGCATCGGACGTCACCGTCGTGGTCAGGCAGTGGAAGAGGACCAGGCAGGTGAGCAGGATGGCGAGCACCCCGACGATCACCCCGATCGCGACGGGATGCGCGGGCGCGAACACGAGGTTCGCGGCCAGGAACGCCGAGGAAAGCCCGACCAGCCAGCGGATCAGGGTTCCGGCCTGTGTGTGTCGGTAGATCACCACGGCGCCATGACGCTCCGGGACGCGGGGTCGAGACCTGCGACCGCCTGTTACCCGCGTGGCGGTCGAGGTATTCGCCGGGACCAGCGCGTCTTCTTGGCGGTGGATGTCAGTTTTGAAGTGTGGTATCATCATCGCACGAATCCAAAAAGCACCTGAACCGATCGTTCGTCTGCCTGATGGGTTCTCATATGCCGGCTTTCGCTCAGAACACCAAGCGCCGAGGAGTTGCTGCCATGATGCCACGGATCACGACGATCGCGCTCTGTCTGTTATGGACGGTCGCGGCATACGGTTTCGATGTCGCGCCCGATTTGCAGGACGCCCTGACCGGAAAGCTCGCTGGCGAGACTGTGCCGGTCATGCTCCTGCTGCCGGACCACGCCGACCTGGAGGCTCTGGAGACCACGCTGGCCGGGCTGAGCCCGACCGCGCGCCGTAACGCCGTGATCGACGCCATGCGCAGCCATGCCGCGACGGCGGAGGCGCCGGCGCGCGAGGCCCTGGCGAGGGCCGCCGCCGGGGGCCGGATCGAGAACGTACGGTCGGTGTACGTAGCCGGCGCCCTGCTCTTCGACGCCGATGCCGCGGCGGTGGCGATCCTGGCCGCCGATCGCGCCGAGGGGCTCATGCACCATGATCAGGACTACGACCTGTTGCAGGGCGTCCTGGAGCGCCGCACCGGCGACGACGGCTCGGCGGCGACGGCGGCCGCGGACAAGGACGCCGCCGCGATCGTCTGGAACGTGTCGTGGATCAACGCCCCGGCCGTGTGGTCGCTGGGGTACGACGGCGGCAACGTCGTCGTGGGCCACATCGATTCGGGGGTCTGGCTGGCCCATTCCGACCTCGCCAACCGCCTGTGGGTCAACCCGGGCGAGATCCCGGGCAACGGCATCGACGACGATGGCAACGGCTTCATCGACGATGTCCATGGCTACGATTTCGGTGACAACGATGGCAACCCCAACGACGATTCGGCGAATCCCGGCCACGGGACCCACACCGCCGGCACGGTCGTCGGCGACGGCACCGGCGGCACCGAGACCGGCGTCGCGCCCGGCGCCAGGCTGATGGCCTTGAAGGCGTTCAACAGCGCCGGCAGCGGCACCCTGGGCAACATCTGGCAGGCCTACCAGTACGCCATGGAGAACGGCGCCCGCGTCATCACCATGAGCCTCGGCGTGCCTGGTTCGTTGCCCGCGTCCTTGATGCGCAGCGAGCGCGAAACCTGCAACGTGCTGCGCACGGCTGGCCTGCTCATCTTCAACTCGGCGGGCAACGACCATTTCAATTACACCCCGCCGATCGAGTGCGGGCTGACCGCGCGCGTGCCGCCGCCGTGGAATCCCATCGCGGGGACGCCCTACACGTCGACGAGCGGCGTGGTCGCGGTCGGCGGCACCGGCTACCTGAGCGACACCGGCTACTCGTCGTCGTCGCGGGGACCGGTCCGTTGGGGCGATGTCGACCCCTGGAACGACTGGCCTTACTCGCCTGGGCCCGGACTGACCAAGCCCGATGTCAGCGCTCCTGCCGTGAACGTGAATTCGACGATCCGGCCCAGCGGCTATTCCGGGAACTCCTGGAGCGGCACCTCGATGGCCTGCCCGCACGCCGCGGGTCTGGCGGCCCTGATGCTCCACAAGAATCCCAGCCTCTCGCCGGCCGGCATCGACTCGATCATGGAACTGACGGCGGTCGACCTCGGCACGGCCGGCAAGGACAACCAGTTCGGCAGCGGCCGGATCAATGCGCTGGCGGCGGTCAACATGGTGCCCGCGACGCAGACGCCGCACCTGACCTGGATCTCGTTCGCGATCCAGGACGCCGGCGGCGACGGCGTCATCGATCCGGGCGAGGATTTCGACATCGTCTTCACTCTGGTCAACAACAGCCCCTTGGTCGACGCCGTGAACGTGCAGGGCGGCCTGGTGACGGTGGCCGGCGGTCCGGTCGCCGTCAGCGACGGCGCCGGTTCGTTCGGCACGATCGCGCTGGGCGGCGGTACGGGCACGAACGGCGGCGACGTCTTCTCGTTGACCTGCGATCCCGGCGCGGCTCAGGGCGCGACGTTCACGATGCTCTTGACGGTCACCGCTCAGAACGGGTACGAGAAGACCTTCGACGTCAAGGCTTCGATCGGCCTGCCGATGTGGCGCACCCACGACGCCGGCAACGTCCTGGCCACGGTCACCGCCACGGGCTCGCTCGGCTACACGAACCAGAACCAGGTCGAAGGCGTGGGCTTCGGCCCCGCCGGCGGCAACGGCCTGTTCATCGGGTCGTTCTGGGGCGGCATCAACCAATCCTATATCTGCAACCACGACTACGACGAGGGTTCTTACGACTGGGTCGTGGTCACCTCCCCCAACGGCCGCGTCCGGGATCTCGGCGCAGTCGTTTCGGACCAGGATTACCAGGCGATGTTCGCCGATGCCGGCCACGCCTCGCCGCGCAACGTCGTGGTCACCCAGGAGAGCTTCGCCTTCGCCGGCGCTCCGAACGACGATTTCGTGATCCTGCGCTACACGGTGCGCAACGATGGCGCCACGACGGTCTCGGCCTACCATACCGGCGTGTTCTGCGATTTCGACGTCGCCGACGCCGGCGCGAACCTCGGGGCGACCGACGCGGCGCGGCGCCTGACCTACATGTACCCCAGCGGCGGCGGGGCCCATTTCGGCATCGCCTTGCTCGAGCCGACGACGGCGCGCAACCTGACGTTGATCAGCAACCCGACGTACGTCTACCCCAACGGCTACATCACCGAGGACATCAAGGCGCGCCATCTGCGCGGCCTCATCTCGCTCGCCACGACGCCGTCGGCGGACGACTGGTCGGCCCTGACGTCGGCCGGACCGGTGGACATCGCGCCGGGCGGGGAGATCGTCCACGTCTACGCGCTGGTCTGGGGCGCGAATCTGGCCGACCTGCAGGCGAACACCGAGGCGGCCCAGGCGGTGGATCTCAGCGGCTTGACGCCGGTCGCCGGCGGCGGGCTGCCGTCCGCCTTCGCCTTGGCCCAGAATGCGCCGAACCCGTTCAACCCGCAGACGACGATCGTCTTCGCGGTCGATCGTCAGACCCAGGTCAGGCTCCAGGTCTACGACTTGCAGGGCAAGCTGGTGCGCCGGCTGACCGACCAGGTCTACGCGCCGGGCGAGCATCGGCTGGTCTGGGACGGTCGCGACCAGGCGGGTGCCGAACTGCCGTCCGGACTGTACCTGTACCGTCTGGAAGACGGACGGCGGACCGAGACAAGGAAGATGGTGCTCGTGCGCTAGTCTGCGGGGCGGTGGCGCGAAGCATCGTCGCTCGAACAGCGGCCCCCGTCGCGAATCGGACGGGGGCCGCGACGCGCCGCGGTCAGAAGCGCAGGATCAACGCGATGCGCCCCTGCGCCGCCAACCGTCCGGGATCGACGAACACGACCTGCCCTTGCTTGAGCAGGACGGCCTCGACGACCTCGTCGACCGCGTCATCCAGGACATCGGGCGCGGTCGCATCTTCAGCCGGCGTGATGATGGTGCCCGTCGGGTCGACACGCGCGGGATAGTGGAAGTCCTCCTCGACGAGCAGCAGGCGACCGCGGCCCTCGCGAGCCAGCGGCCACACCTCGGCGATGCCGGCGGCGACCTTGCGTTCTCCGATCGACCGTTCCAGCTCCGCGAAGACCTGCTCGCGTTCGGCCGCGAGGCTCGTCTCGACGAGCGGCCAGACCAGTCTGCCGAGGTCGTGGGGCGACGTGCCGTCGTGGCTGCCCGTCAGCGTCGTCAGGACGGCGTCCCGGTGATCGCTGACTTCGCGGAAGAAGGCGAGGTAGCGGTCGACGCCGACGACGACCAGCGGCAACGGATCGGCGGCCAGCAGCGGCTTGAGCGCGGCATCGACCTGGCGGAAGAACTGGCGGTGCCGCTCGTCCCGGTAAGCCGATTTGTTGACGCCGAAATCGCTCGGCAAAGGTCGTTCTCCGCCCGGACCGGTATGCACCATGGGGAATCCGTGGTCTTCGACCTCGAGCAGGCTGTCGCGCGTGCCATAGAGCAGGCGTGTCGGTTTCTCGCTCAAGACCAGCAACCAGTAGCGCGCCGTGCGATTCATCGCGAAGACGAGGTCGCGCGTGTAGAACGTCTCATCGACCACGATGCGCTCCTGCAGCCTAAACGGGAGGCGCACCGCGCGGGCGAAATCGCGGTTCACGAACAGGGCCAGCCCGTCGAGGTTCTTGTGGTGGTTGACGCCGCCGGCCAGTTCCTCCAGTCGCGCCAGCAACGGCGCGATCTCGCGCTTGCCGAACTCCTGGAGCAGCCGGTCGGCCGCCTGTTTGACCAGGCTCTTCAGGCGGATCGGATCCTGCCGGTTCTCCGGTTTCGCCCGGTGGGTGGGCATGGTGATCGTCAGCGCGGGATAACCTCCGGCCTGCTGCAACACGCGGATATCTTGGCGATTCATCGCGGGAGCGCCCTTTCCGTTCGGCGGGGAGCCAATGAGGTCGAGACCCGGACATCATAGGTCAACCGCACGGACTGCGCCGCGTTCCCGATTCTCAAGCGGCGCGCGCGGGGATCGCGTCGAAGTAGCGCTTCAACTCGTCGTGATAGGCTTGCAGATCGACCGCGACGAAGAGGATGCTGTTGAACTCCCACACCGACTTCGCGTGGGCGATGACGCTCTCGCAGCGGAAGGGCTCGATGGGGACGGCGCCCGCCATGACGCGGTCCATCTCGCCGGCCGAGGACAGCAGTCCGGCGCCGAAGACCTTCAATCCGCCGTTCTCGCGGATCATGCCGAACTCGGTGCTGTACCACGCGAGCCGCTTGATGTTCTCGCGCATGGCGTCGTCGGCGCGCAGGAAGGCCGGGGCGAAGAGTTCTACGAGCGCCGTGTACCGCCTGTCCATCAGGAACGGCAGGTGGCCGAAGATATCGTGGAACATGTCCGGTTCCGGCGTGAACTCCAGCTCGTGCTCCTCGCGGATGTAGTCGGTGATCAGGAACTCGCGCCGCGCGAAGTGGTGGTACCAGTCGACGGCGTCGCTGTAGCGCACCGGCGTGCGCACGACCGTCCAGCCCGTCGCGGGCTCGATCCTGACGTTGAGGCCCTCCACCGAGGGGATCTCGTCGCGAGGCAGCGAGAGCGCGGCGAAACCGTCCAGGTACTGGCGGCAGGCGTAGGCGCGGATCCTCGGTTCCAGCATCCCGTAGAGGCGGCTCCAGGTCTGATGCTGGCTCGCGGTGTACTCCATGGCGGACTCCCGGATCTGAATTCCTCGGTCGCGGCGAACGAAAATCATATCAAAATCATCGTTTATTATCAATAGAATTCCCGACTCGCGACGAACGCCGGAAGATCAATTTTTTCAACGACATGGCCGCATGTTACTGACAAACAGGCTTCCGATAGTGTAGAATCGGCATTGGAGGATCCCGCGTGACGGTTCGTCGCTTGCGCGCCTGGACCGCTGTCCGTGGCCGCGACCCGCTCCGCTCGAGCGAGGAGAGGTCCGCCGATGCAGAACACCATGTTCCGTTGTGGCGGCTGCGGCTACCGGGCCAACGTGCTGGCGGCCAGCGACCGCGGCGAGGAAGTCGCTCGCCAGAGCATGGTCTGTCGCGCGTGCAAGGCCGTCGTGGTCGTCGTGGTGGCGCGGCGGGTTCCCGGCGAGACGCGATCCGGCCCGCCGACCGAACAGTGGCAGGCCGTCGCGGGGCAGTGCCCCACCTGCCGTGGCGGCACGCTCCTGCCCTGGCCGCCGACGCATCCGTGCCCGCGCTGCGGCGCCGAAATGGACGACCGTTGACGCCCAGCCGTCACGCCGTATCGTGGCGGCGGTAGACTTGCACCAGACCGGCCGACCGTCGCCCGGCGAAGGCTTCGCCGGCGAAGGACCCGAACGCCTCGCCCAGCGCGAAGCCGGCTGCGGCGTGGACGGTCGCCAGATCGGCGCTGATCTTGGGCCACAGCGCGGTTTCGCCCGCGAATACGGATTCTCCGGCGCGGACGAGTTCGGTCAGGAAGCGCAGGCCGCCGTCGCGTCCCGGTTCATAGCGCCGCCGGAAGACGAGTCCGTCGCCGGCGTCCAGGACCGGCAGATCGTGCGCGGCACGCAGCGGCAGCAGGCGATCGAAGTTCACGGTCTGGACGATCCAAGGCGCGCCGGCCGGCAGCACCCGCGCCAGATCGGCGAGGAAGCTCGGCAGGCGATCAGGCGGCAGGTGGGGCAGCACGTTGCCGATGCAGAAGGCGCCCTCGGCGTGCGGGCTGATGGATCGCACCTCGGCGAGGTCGGCGACGGCGAACAGCGCGCTCGGGTACCGCTCGCGGGCGGCGGCGATCATCGCCGCATCGAGGTCCAGGCCGACCGCTTCCAGGCCGAGGGCGGCCAGGGCGCCCGCGTAGTGCCCCGTGCCGCAACCGAGATCGAGCACGCGCCCGCGCGCCGGCAGCTGGCGCCGCAGGAAGTCGAGCGTCGCCGGCCGGAACGGGAAGATCCGCTCGTAGTGGGCGGCGAACTGGGTGTAGAAGCTCATGCCGGACCTCCGCGCCGGGATCTCCAACCGGTCAAGGTAGCGCTGCGCCAGACCGCGCGCCGCTCTCGCGAGGTCGTTTGGTAAGCGATCAGGAGTCGATCGGGACGTGGCCATCATCCTCTGCGACATCGACGGCACCTTGCTGGTCAAGATCCGCGCCGACCGGCCCGGCGAGGTCTCGCCGAAACGCGCGGCGCTCAACCGCGCCCTGAGCGAGGTCCTCGGCGTTCGGGACGTCGACTTCTCGCAGGGCATGGAGCATGGGTTGACCGACTGGCAGATCAGCGAGCGGGCGGTGCGGAGGCGTGCGCCGCAGATGCGCATCGACCGCGCGGCGTGGCGCGAGATCTGCGCGCGCGCCGAGGCCGTCTTCACGGCGCCGGCAGCCGGCGACGCGCCCCTGTACCGCCGGTTGCCGGGAGTGCCGCACGTTCTGCACGCGCTGCGGGAAGCCGGCCACGTGCTGGGCCTGGTGACCGGCAACGTCGCGTTCTTCGCGCAGTTCAAGCTCGACCAAGCGGACATCGACCGCGCGCTGTTCGCCGGCCCTTCCGGGTTCGGCGACGACGAGATCGGAAGAGCGTCGTGTAGGGAAAGAGTGTAGGAGGGGGTGGTGGGGGGGG
>CAZJWO010000093.1:0-15081 GCA_964549735.1 uncultured Fibrobacteraceae bacterium
CTCTTTCCCTACACGACGCTCTTCCGATCTGGAAACGCGCGTCGCGCTCCAGGCGGGCGCGCTGGGTCAGGTGGCCGACCTGGCCGTCCTGCCAGCGTTGCACGAGCACGTGGCGGACCTCGGCGCCGGCGCCGACCAGGATCTCGGTCACGCCGACGACCACGCCCTGCGGGCCGCCGCCGACGTGCTCCTCGACGAGCACGAGCGACGCCCCGGCCTCGACGACCACCAGCAGGCGCGGCAGCAGATCGCAGCCCGCCGCCGCCGGCACGACCACGCGCAACGGACGCTCGAGCGCCGCTCCGGCCGGCACGCGGATCACCAGACCGGCGTTCCAGGCCGCGGCGTTGAGCGCCTCGAAGAAGCCGTGACCCGCAGGCACGGCGCGACCCAGCAGGTCGGCGTCGGCCGCATCGTGCAGCAGCGGCGCGATGCGCAGGCCCGCCCGGCGCGCAGCGTCGCCCAGGAGCGGCGCCTGTCCGGCCGCCAACTGGACCGACGGTCCGGGCAGCAGCGCCGCGTCGGCCGGCGCGGCGGCCGGCGCCTGCAGGAGGCTACGCGGCAGCAGCCGCGTCGGGTCGGTGTAGCGCCAGAGGTGGCGCACCCGATCGGGCAACGGCGTGGCCGCCAGCACGGCGGCCGCGTCGCGGCGCCACGCGGCGCCGCCCGCGGACTCCCCGTTGCCGCGGCTGAACGCGGCCAACGAGTCCGCGGCGAGATCGTACGACTCGGCCGCTCCTGGCGTGGCGACGGCGCCCTGCTGGATCTGTTCAGCCAACGGACCCCTCCATTTCGAGCTCGATGAGACGGTTCATCTCCACCGCGTACTCCATGGGCAGCTCGCGCACGAACGGCTCGATGAAGCCGTTGACGATCATCAGTCGCGCCTTGTCGGCGTCCAGGCCGCGGCTCTGCAGGTAGAAGAGCTGCTCCTCGCCCAGCTTCGAGACGCGCGCCTCGTGCTCGATGCGCACGTCGTGCTCGGCGATCTCCATGGTCGGGAAGGTGTCGGTGCGCGCGGCGGCGCCGATCAACAGCGCGTCGCACTCGACGCTCGTGCGGCTGCCGTGGCAGCCCGGGTGCACCTTGACCAGGCCGCGGTAACCGGCGCGGCCGGCGTCCTTGCTGATCGACTTGCTGATGATGCGGCTCGAGGTGTGCGGCGCCGCATGGACGATCTTGGCGCCGGCGTCCTGGTGCTGCCCTGTGCCCGCGTAGGCGATGGACAGGACCTCGCCGTGCGCCCGCTCGCCCAGCAGATGGATGGCCGGGTACTTCATCGTGAGCTTGGAGCCGATGTTGCCGTCGACCCATTCGACCACGGCATCGCGGTGCGCGTGCGCGCGCTTGGTCACCAGGTTGAAGACGTTGTTCGACCAGTTCTGGATCGTCGTGTAGCGGATGCGGGCGCCGGGCAAGGCGATCAGTTCGACGACCGCCGAGTGCAGGCTGTTCGTCGTGTAGACCGGCGCGGTGCAACCTTCGATGTAGTGGACGCTGGACCCCTCGTCCGCGATGATCAAGGTGCGCTCGAACTGGCCCATGTTCTCCGTGTTGATGCGGAAGTAGGCCTGCAGCGGGATCGCCACCTGGACGCCCTTGGGCACGTAGATGAACGAGCCGCCGGACCAGACCGCGCTGTTGAGCGCCGCGAACTTGTTGTCCGCGGGCGGGATCACCGTGGCCCAGTAGCGCCGCACCAGCTCCGCGTGGTTCGCCAGGCCCGAGTCCATGTCGGTGAAGACGACGCCGAGGTCCGCGAGCTCCTTCTGGATCGAGTGGTAGACGACCTCCGACTCGTACTGGGCCGTCACGCCGGCCAGGAACTTCTGCTCGGCCTCCGGAATGCCGAGGCGGGTGAAGGTCCGCTTGATGTTCTCCGGCACATCTTCCCAGTCGGTGGCCGAGCGCTCGGTCGAGCGCACGTAGTAGTGGATGTCGTCGAAGTCGATCGAACCCAGCAGCTCGCGATTGCCCCAGCGCGGCATCGGCTTGGCGAAGAACGTATCGAGCGCCTGATGGCGGAACGCGCGCATCCACTCGGGCTCGCCCTTGAAGCGGGAGATCATCTCGACCGTCTCGTGGGACACGCCCTTGGGCGACTTGTGCAGGTAGGCCTCCGGATCGGAGAAGCCGTACTTCTCCCGGTAGTCCTGGTTGAGGTTCGCGATGTTCTGTGCGCTCATGGGATCATCCTCTCGCCGTGGCGGTGCCGGCCGGCGCCGTCGCGTCGCGGCCGTCGAGCCAGTCGTAGCCGCGGGCTTCGAGCTCGAGCGCCAGCTCCGGACCGCCGGTGCGCACGATGCGGCCGTTCATGAACACATGCACGACATCGGGCCGCACGTGATCGAGGATCCTCTGGTAGTGCGTCACCAGCAGGATCCCGGTGTCGGGGCCGCTGGCCTCGTTGACCCCGGCGGAAACGATCTTCAACGCGTCGATGTCCAGGCCGCTGTCGGTCTCGTCCAGCAGGGCGACCGTCGGCTCCAGCAGCAGCATCTGCATGATCTCCAGGCGTTTCTTCTCCCCGCCGGAGAAGCCATCGTTCAGATAGCGGCCGGCGAAGTCCTTCGGCACGTCCAGCCGATCGAAAGCGGACTGCATCTTCTGGCGGAACTCCTTGACCGGCACCTCGCGGCCGAGCCGGGCGGCGAGCGCCGCGCGCAGGAAGTTGGCGACGGTCACGCCGGGCACGGCCACGGGATACTGGAACCCGAGGAACAGGCCCAGGCGCGCGCGCTCGTCCGGATCGAGCCCGGCGAGGCTGCGCCCGGCCAGCTCGATCTCTCCTTCGACCCGGTACGCCGGATGCCCCATGAGCGCGGCGGCCAGCGTCGATTTGCCGGAGCCGTTGGGCCCCATCAGGGCGTGCTTCTCGCCGGCGGCGATCTGGAGGTCGACGCCCTTGACGATCTCCTTGTCCTCGACGAAGACGCGCAGCTCGCGGCAGGCGAGCAGGATCTGCTTCTCTCGTTGGTTCATGCCTCGACCTCAGGCTCCTTCGGAACGTGCACGTTTGGCCACGGCGCCGGCCGCGACCCCAGGCTCTGACCAGACATCTTGGAGATGGCCGCTGACGCTCCGCTCGACCATGAGCAGATCGGCGATGGTGGTGCGCTCAAGCAGCGCCGCGACCTGCTGCTGCAGGTGGCGCCAGACCGCCCGCAGGCCGCAGTCCCCGGTGCGCGGACAATCGCCGCCATTGCGCGGATCGGCGACGCACGGATGGTCGGGCGCCGGTTCGCCGCCCAGGGCGCGCAGCACCCGGCCCGTCGAGATGTCCTGCGGCCGCTCGGCCAGGAGGTAGCCGCCATGCCGGCCACGGCTGGCCGTCACGACGCCGGCGCGCCGCAGCTGCCCCAGCAGCTTGGCGACCGTGGGCTCGGGCAGGCCCTCGATCTGGGCCAGCTGGCCGAGGGTCAACTGGTCGCCGACCGTCGCCAGCCGCATGACCAGCCGGACGGCCTGATCCTCCGCTTTCGTTATCCTGAGCATCGCCCCATCGCTTTCCGCCGCGCTCGTATCGCGCCGCGAGCGAAATAAAAGATCTGTTTCGTCTGGTAAACTAAATACAATACCATTTGTGTCAATATAAATTCTCGCGCCGAGCCCAGACTCCGTCCCGTTTCGACCTTGGGACGTCCCGGGACCAGGTGCTATCTTTCCGACGCTCACGGATCCGGGACGCGCGCGGGCTGCCGGCCTGCCTAGCTGGCCCGCCCGGCCCGTAAATGGGAGTCGCCATGTCTGCCGAATTGAACGCCACCGTCACCTTGCGCTACGCCGTCAACCACGGCCTGATCATCCTGCAGGTCACCCCGGACGAGGAATTGCCGCCGTTCCAGGCCGGGCAGTACACGACGCTCGGCCTGCCCGGGAGCGCCCCCCGCTACCATGCCGCCGACCCGGAGGATCCCCCGGCCGACTCCTCGAAGCTCATCCGGCGCGCCTATTCCATCGCTTCGTCGAGCCTGCAGGGGCGGTATTTCGAGTTCTTCGTGGCGCTGGTGCGGACCGGCGCCCTGACGCCACGGCTCTTCGCGCTGGCGCAGGGCGACCGCATCCATCTGGGGCGGCGCATCGTCGGCATGTTCACGCTCGACGAGGTCCAGCCCGGCAAGGACATCGTCCTGGTGGCGACCGGCACCGGCCTGGCCCCTTACCTCAGCATGCTGCGCTCCCGCTACGCCTTCGACGCGGGACACCACACCGTGGTCGTGCACGGCAGCCGCGTCTCGTACGACCTCGGCTATCGCAGCGAACTCGAGGAGATGGCCGCCCGCTACGAGCATTTCCACTACCTTCCGATCATCGACCGGCCGCAGCAGGATCCCGGCTGGCAAGGCGAGGTGGGCTACGTCCAGCGCTTCTTCACCGAAGGGACCGTCGCGGCGCGCCTGGGCCATCCGCTGACACCGGATCGCACGGCCGTATTCCTGTGCGGCAATCCGCTGATGATCGACGCCATGCTGACCCTGCTCGGCGGACTCGGATACCGCAAGCATACGCGCCAGACGCCGGGCGAGATCTTCGTCGAGGAATTCTGGAAGTGAACCATCGCGATGCGCGCGAGGCGCGCGCCGGAGCGGCGAAGCGAAAATTATTCACGCCGGCGCCTCGCGGTTGGAGTATCCTGTATGTTGGGTGGACGCCCCCAGCGGCCGCCCGGAAGATCCCAGCAAGGAGAATCGGAACCAAACATGCACGACGAGCCGCTGAACCAGGACTTCACCGAGGACAGTGAAGAACGAGACGCCCAGGAATTCGCCGAGTTGCTCGCCGCGAGCGAGGCCGGCGCCTCCGAGCCCAAACCGGGTGACAAGCTGACGGGAAAGGTGGTGCAGATCGGCGAGAACGAGGTCTTCGTCGATGTCGGCGCCCGCCACGAGTTCGCGATGTCCGCCGACGAGTTGCGCAATGCCGAAGGCGAGCTGGCCTGCCGCATCGGCGACGAGGTGGCCGGCTACGTGGTCAAAACGGCGAGCGGCCTGGCGTTGAGCAGGTCCCTGAACCCGGGCGAGGCGGGGCGGCAGGCGCTGCAGGCCCTGCAGGACGCTCACGCCGCCGGCGTGCCGGTCGAGGGCCGCATTTCCAACACGAACAAGGGCGGTTTCACGGTCGATCTGGGCGGCTTGCGAGGTTTCTGTCCGTTCAGCCAGATGGACCTGCGCCGCATCGAGGACCCGCAGCCGCTGATCGGCGCGACCCGCCGCTTCCGCATCCTGGAGATCGGCCCCGACGGGCGCAACATCGTGCTCTCGCGCCGGGCGTTGCTGCAGCAGGAGCGCGAGGAGAAGGCCGACGCGATCCGCGCCGAGCTGGCGCCGGGCGCCGTCCTGACCGGCACCGTGTCCCGCCTGATGCCTTACGGAGCGTTCGTGGATCTCGGCGGACTCGAAGGCCTGGTCCACATCTCGCAGATCAGCCACGCGCGCCTGTCGGACCCGTCCGAGTTCCTGCGGGAGGGGCAGGAAGTCCGCGTCGAGGTGGTCGAGGTGCAGCACCCGGGCCAGGGTCGCCGCGAGCGGATCAGCCTGTCCATGAAGAGCCTCGCCGAAGACCCCTGGCCCGCTCAGGCCGCGAATATGACGACCGGCGAGGATCGCCTGGGCAAGATCACGCGATTGACGGATTTCGGCGCCTTCGTGCAGCTGGCGCCGGGAGTCGAGGGCTTGATCCACATCAGCGAGCTCTCTCAGAGGCGTCTGCTGCATCCGCGCGAGGTCGTCAGCGAGGGAGATGAGCTCACGGTGCGCGTCATCGACGTGGACCTCAACCGGCGCCGCATCTCGCTTTCCCGTCGCCAGGCGGGCGACTACGCCGGCGACTAGCGCCGGACATCGCCGCGCGCCCCGCCGCGGGTGCCACGGATCTGGCTGGGATCAGGAACTGAGCGCCAGCATGCGCTGCAGCGGCACCAGGGCGCGCCGCGCCAGTTCCGGCTCGACTTCGAGGCGCGGGGCCCGCTCGCGCATGCAATCCCGCAGCTTGGCCAGCGTGTTCTTGCGCATGTAAGGGCAGAGATTGCAGTTGCAGGTCTCGTCGGCACCCGGCGCCGGGATCAGGTGCTTCTCGGGGTTCTCCTTCTGCATCTGGTGCAGAATTCCCGCCTCGGTCACGACGATGATCTCGCGCGCCGGCGTACGGCGCGCGAAAGCCAGGATGCTGCTCGTCGAGCCCACGTGGTCGGCCTGGTCCAGGATCAGCTCCGGGCACTCCGGATGAGCCGCGACCGCCGCTTCGGGGTGGGCCTCTCGCAACTCCTCGAGCCGGATCGCGCTGAAGACCTCGTGGACCTCGCAGCTGCCCGGCCACAGGACGAGGTCGCGGCCGGTCTGGCGTGAGACCCAGCTGCCGAGGAAACGATCGGGCGCGAAGACGAGCGGCTGGTCGGCCGGAAAGCTCTCGACCACGCGCACCGCGTTGCTGCTGGTGCAGATGATGTCGCTGAGGGCCTTCGTGGCCGCCGAGCAGTTGATATAGCTGATGACCTTGTGACCGGGGTAGCCCTGCAGCCAGGCGGCGAATTCGGGCGCCGGGCACCCGTCGGCCAGGCTGCAGCCCGCCTCGAGATCCGGCACGAGCACCAGCTTGTCCGGGTTGAGGATCTTGGCGGTCTCGGCCATGAAGTGCACGCCCGCGAAGACGATGACCTCGGCCGCGGTCTCCGCGGCGCGCTGCGCCAGGTAGAGGCTGTCGCCGACGTGGTCGGCGATGTCCTGGATCGCGGGCTCCTGGTAGAAGTGGGCCAGGATGACGGCCCCCAGCTTCCGGCGCAGTACCGCGATCTCCGCGGTCAGCGCCGCCGAATCCTGGGCTGCGGTCAGCTCGACGTCCATGGCGGCCTCTTTCGTTTCGCTTTCTTGCCGCCCAATGTCGTCAAGCGGGGCGGCGCCGGCAAGACCCGATCCGGCACGAGGTTGCCGGTGGACTTTCCCTCTGCCTCTCGTTACATTTAGCCCTGAGCGCGGTAACGAGGCGGCGCGCGGCCGGCGGCGGTCCGCGGTCGCCTCGTGGCTGAAGCGTTTCTAGCCCGAGGGAGTGGCCCAGCATGATAGGTGTTCGAGCTTCCGCCAGCCGGCGCGCCGTGATCCGGCTGCTGCCGGTCCTGATGGCGGGGCTGTTGTTCGCCGCCGGCTGCGACGAAGACGTTACCGACCCCACGTTTCCGGAGCCGCCCGTCCCGCCGGCGAGCATCTGGTTCCTCGGCGTCTGGGGCTCCGGACCGGACGACATCTTCGTGGTCGGTCAACCCGGTCTGATCTTCCACTGGAACGGCACCGGCTGGCAGCAGGAAGAGAGCGGCACGACCGCGCCCTTGACCGACGTCTGGGGCGACGGCGCCGGGACGGTCTATGCGACCGGCCATGGCGGCGTGATCCTGCGCCGGTCGGGCGGAATCTGGTCGCCCATGAACAGCGGCACCGACAAGAACCTCTTCGCGATCGGCAGTTACGAGAACACGGTCATGGCCGCCGGCATGAAGGGCACGCTGCGCCGGCTGGTCGGCGGGGTCTGGCAGAACGCGCCGGAGCTGATCTACCGGCGAGATCCCCAGCAGACCATCCTCGACACCTTGCAGCTCAGCGAGGACATCGAATCGCTCACGGCGGTGGCTCATTACGGCGTCACCGGTTCCTACGGCACTGTGCTGATGTCCGACCAGAGCGCACCGCTGCCGCGTGCCGACTGGCAGCTGCGGCAGGTCGCGGCCGGCGTCGAATGGGTGACCTGCGCCGCGAGCAGCGAGCTGGTCGCCGGGAATTTCATCGCCACCGACGGCGGCCGCCTGTTCCGGCTGCGAATCGACGAGACCAATCGGCTCGTCTGGGCCGCCTGCTACAGCCCCGCGCTCGGCACCAGGATCTACGGCGTCTTCACGACGACCGGATTGACCGACCCGGACGACCCGCAGAGCCTCGAAGCGGGACCGGCCTGGGTCGTGACGACCGACGGACGCATCCTGCGCGTCGATCCGCCGTACCTCGGCGCGCCAAGCCTGACCGAGGTCTACGCCGACGATCTGATGCTCTTCGACATCTGGGGCACGAGCAGCACCAACCTGTACGCCGTCGGCGTCGACGGGCGAGTCCTGCGCTACCGACTCGTCACCCCCGGCGAAGGCGAAGAAGAAGACGAATACGCTTGGCTGCCGGAGGATCTGCCCCTGCCGCAGACCAAGGGCGCGGCCACCCACGTCTTTGACAAGTTCGGTCGCCCGGTGCATCGTTGACCCGGTGCCGTGGCGCATCCCGACAAGCCCGGTCCGCCAGACCGGGCTTTTCTTCTGCCCCCAGCCCGTGGAGGTTTTCCATGATCCCGTCGCATGCGAAGAGCCGCCTCTATCGCAGCATCCTGCTCGTCGTCTGCCTGTCGGCGGCGACGGCCGGCCTGGCGTACACTCCCGATGCCGCGTCGCCCCGGTCCGCGGTGCCGACCGAATACCAGTGGCGTTGGGACCACATCTTCCCGACCATCGCGGACTGGGAGAACGAACTGGCGGCATTCGAGCAGGACATTCCGAGCCTTCTCGAATTCCAGGGGCGCCTGGGCGAGTCGCCCGCGGTGCTGAAGCAAGCCCAGGAGCGGACCTTCAAGATGCTCGACCGGTTCTACAGGTTGCGCGTCTACTCCCAGCTGAGATTCGACATCGACCAGGGCGACAACGCGGCCCGGACCAACGTCGGCCGTGTCGGCCAGCTCGGCCCGCGCTTCAACCAAGCGCTCAGCTGGATGCAGCCCGAGCTGCTGGCCATCCCGCGCGAGACGATCGAGGGCTGGCTGGCCGCCGACCCCGCGCTGGAAGCCGAGTGGCGCTACTACTTCGCCGAACTCTGGCGCCAGGCGGCGTACACGCTCGACGCGAGCGGCGAAAACCTTTTGGCGATCACGAGCCGCATGCGCGGGACGCCCAGCGGCGCCCACGAATCGCTGCTCGGGGTGGACATCGTCTTTCCGGAGATCGTCGGCCTGGACGGCAAGCCGCGCCAGCTGACGATCAACAACTTCTCGACGCTGCGGGCGGCCCAGACCTACGCCGTGCGCAAACAGGCGGCCGAGGCCTTCTTCGGCACCCTGCGCAAGTACCAGACGACGTTCAGCGTGCTGCTCGACGGCGTCGTCAAGAGCCACATCGCCACGAAGGAGGCGCGCGGCTACGCCAGCTGCCTCGAGGCGTCGATCTCGCCGGACAACATCTCCGAGCAGACGTACCGCAACCTCGTTTCGACCGTGCGCGAGAATCTGCCGCGCACCTTGCACCGGTACATCGATCTGCGCCGCCAGGTGCTCGGTATCGAGGGGCCGCTCGATTTCGCGAATCTCTACAACCCGCTGCTGCCGGACGTCGACAAGGAGATGACCTACCACGAGGGCGTCGAGCTCATCGCGCAGAGCATGGCGCCGCTGGGCAAGGAGTTCGTCGCCCAGGCTCGCATCGGCATGGACCCCGCGCGCGGCTGGACCGACGTCTACCCGAATCTGAACAAGCGCTCGGGCGCCTACAGCAACGGCGCGCTCGCGTATGATATCCACCCGTTCGTGCTGCAGAACTTCGACAACACCCTGGACGCCGTGTACACGACGGCGCACGAGTACGGCCACGCCATGCACAGCTGGTACAGCAGCCGCCACCAGCCGCCACAGTACCGCGGCTACACGACGTTCCTCGCCGAGATCGCCTCGACCTGCAAGGAGTCCCTGCTGACCAACTACCTGCTGAACAAGTATCGCAAGGACCCCGAGATGACGCTCCTGCTGCTCAACCAGCGGCTGGAGAGCATGCGCCTGACCATCTTCCGGCAGACGCTCTTCGCCGACTTCGAGCTGGCCTTCCACGAGCACGCCGAGGCCGGCAATCCGCTGACGGCCGACTGGCTCAACGCCAAGTACAAGGAGCTGATCGAGCTCTACTACGGCCCCGACTTCGCGATGAGCGAGAACGACGAGTGCGAGTGGATGTTCATCCCCCACTTCTACTACGACTTCTACGTGTTCACGTACGCGACCGGCCTGACGAGCGGCCTGGCGCTCGCCGAGGACATCACCAAGCAGGGCGGCAAGGCGGCGCAGCGCTACATCGACGGCCTGTTGAAGGCCGGTTCGAGCGCGCCGCCGCTGGACATCCTGCGCAGCGCGGGCGTCGATCTCGAAACGCCGGCGCCGATCCAGAAGGCGATGGACCTGTTCGCCGACACCGTGGCGGAGTTCGAGCGCACCTGGCAGAAGACCCAGCGTCGTTGACCCCTGGACGACCTCGACGAAGCCCCCGGTCCGCAAGCGACCGGGGGCTTCTGCGTCACGGCAACAGACTCGAGCAGCGCCACCGCGCCACGACCGGCCAGGAACGAGGATCGCCGACGGCGTGCCGCGGCTGGCGCTGCGCTGATCAGTCGCCCATCGGATCGGCGAACTGCGATCCGCCGCACGTGCAGATCGCGCCGCCGATACCGAGGAATCCCCGGCAACGGCAGCTGCACGGCGGCGCACCCATGGCCGTACAGGAGGTGCCGTTCCAGCAGCTCACGCTGCAGGAGTGGTTGTCCATGCCGGAACCCGCTCCCTGCGCGGCCGGCGGCGAGACCACGGCGGCGACCGTCGCCGCCAGGCAGACCATGACCAGAATGTTTCTCATCGATTCCTCCTTCGTTGAAACGGCCGCCGGACGCGCTCAGTCGCCCGGCGGATTGACGATCTGCGCGCCGTCGCAGACGCAGCGGCAGCGCCCCCAGAGGCGGCAGTAGCAGGTGCACGGGCACGGGCCGGCGATCTGGCAGCTGCCGAAGGCCCAGCTCGCGCTGCAGGAGCACTCGGCGCCGACCTGGCCGCCGGCCGCCGGCGCCTCGGTCGCGACCAGAAGTGTCGCCAGCACGAACACCAAGAGGACGAGAGATCTCATTGACGTGGCTCCTTCCCTGAGGCGGTTCCCTCCTCGTTCCCGACCGGAATGCAACCGGCGGCCAGCCGGGCCGCCGGGCCGAAATCGTAGATCTTGCGGTAGTGGACGGCGTCCAGGCCCAGCAACCGCCCCTGCGGCGTGATGCAGAACGCGTGGATGACGACGCGTTCGCCGCGCTGCTGACCGGCGATCGCGTGGCGAGCCACCAGCTCCCCGCGCGGCGTGAAGATCTGCAACGTATTGTTGACCAGCACGAACACGAGACCGGCGTGCACCGCCAGACCGGCGACGTAGACCGGCACGGCGAAACGCTCGGGCTGCGCGGCGCGGACGAGGTCGGCGATCAGGGTGTCCGGGCTGACGGACAGCGTGCCGGCGGCCGCCACGCCGAGGCTGGCCAGGTAGACCCCGCGCATGGCGGCCACCTCGGGCCCGGCGAGGCTGAACGCCGATAGCCGCGCCCCGTCGCGCGAGTAGACCTGCAGATGACCCAGCGCGATGTGGCCGACCACGATCACGTCCGGCGCGAGGGCCAGCCGCGCGTAGTTCATGTTGTTGGCGACGGCCGCATAGGGATGCGCATGGGTCAGCCGCCGGCCCAGGCGCAGGGTGTCGCCGGCGCAGGTGCACGCGGTCACCAGATGCTGCTGGCGGCGCCGGTCGGCGTTGAACAGGATCATCTCGGCGCTGCCGGCGCCGTAGAAGACGCGGTAGCCGAGGTCGATGCGCCGCCAGGCGCCGGATTCCGGAGCGTGAACGAACAGCGCCCGTTCGCCGGGATCGACCACGTACAACCGGTCGTCGCAACCGAAGAACATGTCGTTGGCGGTGTGCGAAGGCAATTCGAGGAGTCCGCATTCGCCGGTCGCGGGGTCCAGCCGCCAGATGACCTGCTCGAGCGGATCCAGCAGGAGGATCCGATCCTGCCAGGTCGTGATGGCGACCGGTTCGCCGGCGAAGTCGGCGTGCGCCAGCACCGCCACCGGCTCGAGGCGGCAGGCGATGTCCGTGGCGCGCAACGCCCGCGGGCACATCACGACGCCGCAGACCAGGATCAGGGCGACAGAAGCGACCTTCATGAGCGGTCCTCGCCGCGCAGCGGCCGCACCGAGACCACGCGGTCGCCTGCGGTGGCGACCAGGACCGGCGCATAGTGGCCCGCCTGGCGCAGGGCGAGCAGCCTGACCTCGGCGTCCTGCGGCAGCTGGTAGGCCGTGCCCGACCAGCCGTGGCGGCGCAGGTCGCCGTCGACGACCGGCGCGAACACCAGCACCGGGGTCGCCGGGCGCGCGGCGAACAGGTCGGCCAGCGCAGCCGCGTGTTTCTCGAGCAGGCAATCCGTGCAGCCCGGCGGCAGCACGAGGCAACCATCGGGATAGTCGGCCAGCAGGTCCGCGAGCGCGACGCTGCCACCGCGATCGGCGCCGACGTCCTCGGCGTCGGCAGCGGCGAAGGCGGCGACCGGCACGGCGACCGCGCGCCGCTGGAGCTGTCCCGCCAGGACCTCGGTGACGTGTTCGAAGAACGTCACGCGATCGCGGCCGCGCAGGTAGCGCTCACAGGCCCGGTACACCACGTAGAGGTCCATGGCCGCCGCGGACATGACGGCGAGCGCCTCGCCGCCCGGACGGTAGAGCGCCAGCGAAGGCTCGCCGTCACCGTGCTCGGCGTCCGACAGCCGCCACCAAGCCGCGCCGCCGAGTCGCCCGATCTCGGCAGCGGTCAGGCCGGCGACGGCCACGCCCAGGCCATCGGGCGCGTAGACGGCCGCCAGGTCGCTGAGCACCGGCGCGATCGCGCGCGACAGGTCCGGTTCGCCGGCGCGGTAGACGAGCACGAGGCGATGCTGGGCCACGACCTCCGCTAGCGGGCTGGCGCGCCGCCCCAGATCGCCGCCGCCAGCCGTCCGGATCGCCAGGACCGCCAGGATCGGGATCCACAGCAGACGCCTCTTGGAGATCATCGCGGTCCTTCCGTTCGGAATCGCCAGTACGCGATCGAGGGCGCGATGGGCTCGGCCGTCGCCTCGTGATCGCCCCGCACGAGCGCCGCGCCGCCGCCGACCAGCACGACCACGTCGCGATTGGGCAGCAGCAGCAGGCGATCGGCGTCGGGCGAGACGGGCACCTCGAGCCTCACCTCGCGGACGGTGGCCGCGTCGAGATCGACGAGGTCGAGGCGCGCGGTGCAGGGCCTCTCGAGCGCGTGGAATGTGTACGCGGTGGTCAGCAGGAGCGTGCGCGGGTCGAGCGCGACGATCTCCTGGATCATCTGCGCGGTCTGGTGAAAGACGAAATCGATCGCGCGCCGCTGGCCGTCGACCTCCAGCGTGAAGCCGGCGCGCAGCAGGTCCATCTCGGCCTGGCGACGCGGCAGCGGCGGCAGGTCGCGGGCGAAGACCTCGCCGACGCCATGCTCGTCCGCGTACGTCTCGAGCCGGTAGCACGCGCGCCGCGGGGCCACGACGACACGGCGCTCACCGCTGAGCGACCAGGAGTGGATCGGGAAATCGAGCTCGGTCTCGTCGACCAGCCCCATACGATCGACCGTGGCGACCTCGCAACGCAAGATGTCGTGCCGTGCCACGAGGTCGTCCGCGAATCGGCACAGACGCAGGACGTTCAGGGACTGCTGAGAATCGAGGATCTCGACCTCGGCCTGCACCCCGACCAGCCCGCCGCGCCGGCCGGCGAGCGCCAGGATGGACCCCACGTTCAGCCGGCCGTCGCGCCCGCCGAGCACGAGCGAGCGCACCGGCGTGCCGTCGCGGCGCACGATCTCGGCGCGCCCCGGCCAGGCCTGCCAGAGCAGGAGATGCTCGGCGTCCCACTCGCACACGCCCGCCGGGCGCGAGAGCCGCCCGGGTCCCTCGCCGGCGACCTCCAGGACCCGCAGCACCGTCCCGTCCGGCGCCAGGAGCAGGACCTGGCCGAGCTGCAGGTCGGTGATCGCCAGCACGCCGTCGGCCAGCAGATCGACCTCGGCGAGGCGGCCGAAGAGCACGTCGTCCGAAGACAGCTTCCAGGCCAGTTCGTGGCGCCACACGACGGGCGGCGCCAGCGCGACCAGATCTCGCTGGCGAGCCGTCGCCGCGGGCGGTTCGGCGCTGGCAGCCGCGGCGGTCGCGCCGACCAGCGCGGCCACGAGCATCAGACGCCTCGCCATGACGCGGCCGGCGGTCCGTACCCAGGCCGATGTCCACCAAGAACGCCGCCGATGACGCTTCACGATTGCTCCCCCCAGAGCCTGACCGAGCGGCGATCCGCATGACCGTCTGCGGTCGCGGCACGTGGCCGCTCGCGCAGCGCGACGCCCCTGCAAGGACGCAGCCCGCAGTCACCGCGAGAATGTCGGCCAGGCGCTGTTTCGTGAACTGCGGCGGCGATAGACCGCGGCCGGGCGGGTCCGAGACGCGGCTCGCGACGCGAAGCGACAGGCAGGATGGTCCGGAGAGAGCCGCCGCTGCCGCGACCAGCCGTCACCCGAGGGGGACATCGGCGACGGACGTGTCAACGAGTCTACCGCCTGAATCGGTACGGTATCTGCGGGCCGCCTGGCGCCGCATCCGCGACGCGCGGGCGCACCGATGCCAGCCGGCCAGACAACACAAGACCCCCGCCACCCCGGCAGCCGGAACTCCGCAGCGCTCGCCAGAGCGCGAGGATATCCGGCTGCCGGGCCGTGGCGGGGGTCGCCCTGGTAGGCCGCCCCGGACTCGAACCGGGTACCCCCTGCTTAAAAGTCTACCCCTCGCCATTTTTCCAACCTTTTGCAGCCCATGCACTTACCGCGGCAAAGACAATAGCAGCAGCATGTTACACCGTCAGTCTAATATCCCGCCTTTGCCCCTTGACTCCCGGATTTTCCCGCGCTTCACTGTCTCCAAACTGTCTCCGGAAACTGGCGATTGACCCCTGCCGCTGGAGCTGGCGGGCGCGAAGTCTGGAGACAGTTCAGAGACAGTCCGGAGACAGGAGCCGCCGAAATGAAACAACTCAAGTTCACCATTGAAGCGATCAACAGCCTGCCGCCAGCGACCCCCGGCACCAGGGACTACTACATGGACGCCAAGGAGCCGGAGCTGAAGCTGGTCCTGAGCGTGACCGACACCGGGCACAAGTCTTTCCAAGTCCGCCGATGGATCAACGGGAAAGCCGTCCGCATGGTGATAGGCAAGTTCCCAG
>CAZJWO010000094.1:0-14992 GCA_964549735.1 uncultured Fibrobacteraceae bacterium
GCGAGCCACGCCGTGATCTCGTGCTGCAGAGGACGCTGCGCCGGCGTGCGCTCTCGCCGCCACCAACGCGCCGACCGCGGCGGGACCGACGTCGCTGCCGCCGGCGGCAGCGACGCGTGCGCGTCGAGATGACCGCCGCTGGGCGCACGGGCCAGTCTCTGGCGCCATCTGTCGCTGGCCGACGCCAGTTCCTGCAGCAGATCGCCGGCGGGTCCGTCCGCGGCCACGGCCGCCGCCGCGCCGAGGCGCTCGAGGTCCTCCAGAACGATCCCCCGCTGATCGCCATCGCCGACACGGGTCCAGAAACCGAGCATCTGGATCAACAGAGCCTGTCGCGGGGTCAATTCCGCCGCCGCGTTCGTGGCGGCGAGGGCGAATCCGGCGTCGACCAGCGAGTAGCCGGCCAGCATCTCGCGCATCTTGCCGGCCACGAGCTCGATCTCTCCGCGCAGGACATCGGGCAGTTGGCGACGATCGCCGAGCCAACCGACGAGACGCCGCGCGTCGAACCAGGCGCCCGCCGGCGCGCGATAGACCAGCCGGGCCGCGCCGCCGGCGGGGGCGGACCCCAGCACCGCGAGCAAGGCGTCGAGCTGCAGGTCGATCGCCGAATCTGCCGTCGTGGCGCCAGGGTCCGCGGGATCGACGGCGCCGGCGGCCTTGACCGTGTGCCACGAACCGGCCAGACCGGCGTCGAGCCAGGATTCGAGCAGATCCTCGCTGCGGCGCGCCAGGACCGCGAGCCGCGCTTCGGCGTCCCGCAGCGAGACGCGGATCAGCCAGCGCGGCTGGGCGCCTCCTGGCGCCCCTCCGCGCGCGCGCGGCGGCAGGTCGCCCGACAGGACGGCCACCCAGCGCAGCAGCGCGAGCGAGCCGCGAACCCGTCGCGGCGTCAGCCCGGCCAGCCAGCCGAGGCACCAGAACGGCACTGTCGCGCCACGCAGGCCCGGCGCCGCCGGATGGGCGGCCAGCCATTGCGGGCGGCGCAGCAACTCCAGCAGACGGCGCGACCCGTCCAGCGTGGCGCCATGCGGTGGTGGCGCGACGTCGAATCGATCGTACAGGAGGGTCAAGCAGGCGTCGCGGCCGGCGCCGGCCCAAGGTCGCAACGTCGCGGGATCGCGCGCGGAATCGAGCAGGATCGCCCCGCTGGACCCGATCGGCGCCGGCTCGCCGACGTCGCGCAGGCGCCAGCGGCGCCCATCGGGCAGACGCCACGCGCCGTCCAGGTCATCGGCCGCGGCCCCGCTGCGCTGCAAGACTTCGCGCACCTTCTGCAGGTCGTCTCCCGCCGCCCAGAGTTCCAGCGGCTCGTCGCGTCCGAGGTCCTGCTGTTCGAGCAGGCGCTGGACTCGTGGCGGGAGCGTCTCGACCTCGCCCGCGCGCGGTCCCGGACCCGCGAGATCATAGCTGCAATGCCGGCATATCACGTCGTCGACGCCGCTCTGCGCGCGGCCTACGCACTGCGGGCAGATCCGCGCCGCGACCGGCACCTCGCCGCGCCGCAAGCGCGACCAGCCGCCCGGCTCGCGAGACGCCGGCCCGGTCGCGGCGAATCGCGCGCCGAAGAATCGCGACCACGCCTCCGGCAGCGGTCCGCCGACCAGATCCAATCGCGTCCCTGCCTGAGAGGCCAACCACCCGAGCCAGTGCGCGCTCGCCGCGGCGCCGTCCGCCGGCGGACAGTGAGTGTCCAGCGCGAGGACCAGGGCGCGATCGAACGCCGGCGGCGTTCGATCCTGCGCGAGCCAGGCCTCGAGTTCATCGGGGCGAGCCCAGACCACCGCGCCGAATTCGACGGCTTCGCCGGACGCCAGGACCGTCGCGCCCGCGCCCGCACACACCGCCGCCAGGACGGCGGCGCCCGGCGGCGGTCTCTCGGCGACGAGCAGCAGGCGTCCCGCGTCGGATCCATGTTCCCAGTCCCGCAACAGTTCGCTCGCCAGGTCGCGCCACAGCGCCGCCGCCGGCGCCAGGTGAAAACGCACGCCGCCTGACCTACCGAGCGGCTGGCCGTCGGCCAACGCCGGACCTTGCCAGCCCGGCGGCGCGCCGCCGATGCGACCCTGCTCGACGAGCCACGCCGCGACCGCCGCCGCCAGGCGGCGGTGGTCCTCGCCGCCGGTCGCCGGCAGCGCGAAGACCTCCACCGTCGGACCGCCGTCCTGCCGCGGCAACGCCGCCGGAGCATCGCCGGCGAAGAGCCGCCACCAGCGACCGTCCAGGACCTCGACCACGCCAGCCGGACTCGCCAGCAGCGCGCCGCACTCCAGCGCGAGCGCGCGTCGCAATTCCGCCAGCCGGGTCTGCCGCCGTCCGTCGGCCGCCTGCCAGGCCGCGACCGAGTCCGCCGCCGGCAGATCCAGTTCTCCGGCCCCGTCCAGGGCGTCCCATTGCGGCACCACGAGGCGCTCGCAGGACTCGCCGCAGACGCCGAGACGCCAGGCGACCTCGCCGAACGTTCCGGCCGCCGCCGCGCGCCAGAACTGCGCCGCGCCGGACGCGGCAGGCAGTTGGACGCGCACCTGTTCGGCACCGCCCTGCAGCCGACCGAGCGCCGCGACATGCGCCGCGCCCGGCTCCAGGTGCGACCCCGGCAACGGACCGGTCCCGGCCAGCCTCAGGTGCGGCGGCTGCGCGTCCGGCAGCACCGCGTGGTAGGGCCGGCCATAAGGCGCGAGCGCGACGTCGAGCCAGCGGGCGAGGTCGTCCGGGTACAGCCCGCGACCGCTCAGCAGCGAGAGATGACGCCGCCCCCGGCTGGCCAGCATGCGGTGCAGTTGCGGCAGGAACGCCTGCCGGCGCTGCCGCAAGCGCCAGTGTACCGCCGCGCTGTCGAGAAAGACCCAGTTGGCTTCGCTGCCGTCGAACACGCCCCAGATCGCGTCGAGCGCCTGCGGATCGTCAGGCACGTCGTCGACCTCGCCGATCACCAGACCGGATCGGCGCGCGCGCTGCGCGTACTGCTCGGCCCAGCCGGCGTCGTCCGCGACCGGCCGCCGCGGCAGGTCGGCGAGTCGGACCGCGTAGTGCTCCAGCGCCGCGCACGCTCCCCGGGGGCGCGGCCGCAGCACGCAGGCGTCCAGCAGGTCGCCGTTGTGCGTTTCGACGAGGCGGATCCAGTGGCAGATCGCCAGCATGCGGTCGGCAGGCGGCGCGGTCGCCGCGGCCGCCGCCCAAGCGTCGAGCTGCCGCAGCGCCGTCTGCAGGTCGTGGACGAGGCCTTGCGGCGGCACCACGGTCACCGGCCCGTAGCATTCGCGGGCCAACCGCCGGAACTCGCCGAGCCGCTGCCAGCGATCGAGCACCACCCGCCAGCGCCTCTGGCCGGGACCCCACGCCGGCAGCACGCGCGCCGGCCGCCCGGTCACCACGACCGCCACGTCCTGTCCAGCCAGATCCTGGCGCTCCGCCTCCTGCTCGTCGGCCGCGCGCGCCGTCGAGAGCGGATCGGGCCGCGTCCAGAGCAACGGCAGCGTCCACGGCGCGAAGCCCGCGTCGACGGCCGCCAGTTCGGGCGCACCGAGGACCGCGTGCTCGTGCAGGAAACGCGCCGCCGGGTCGCCGCGGCGCGCCAGTTCGCCGAGGCCGGCCCGCAGGGCGGGGTCCGCCGCATTGACCCGGTGCAGGACGGCCAGCCAGAGCAGCCCCGCGTGCAAGGCCGCCTCGATCTCGGCCTGTTCCGCCAGCAGGCGCCCGTCCTGGCCGGGCGGAGCCAGCAGAGGGTGGCCCAGATCGGCGCGCCAGCCCGACCGCCACGCGCCGCAGCGTCCCAGAGCCAGCCGCGTGGCGAACTCGTCGCTCCAGCCCGCCGCCGGCAGCAACGGTTCGAGCATCGTCTCGAGGAATGGCACCAGCGCCTGGCCGCGCCCGTTCTCCGGCCAGCCGGCAGGCGGCGCCAGGTCGGCACCGCCGGCAGACCAGAGCACGCGGCCCGCGGCCGCGGCCAGAAACTCCTCGATCTCGAGCGGGCTATCGCCGGATCGCCAGCGCGCGACATCGCGCGGCTCGTCCCGCCACCAGTAGACGGCGAGCACCGCGCCGTCGGCCGTCACGGTCGCCGTGATCCAGCTCTGCGGCGGCGTCGCGCGAGGGCGCCGGTAGTCGACGACGGCCATCGCCTCGCGGCAGCGCTGTTCCTCCTCGGGATCGGCGGACGGCGACAGCAGCGCCGCCAACCGATGCGCCTCGCGATAGCTGGGCACCGCCAGACGCCGGCGATCGCGGTCGGCCAGGATCTCCAGGCGTCGCAGCCGGCTCCAGCGCCGGTTCGCCTCCGGCTGTTGCGCCTCGTCGCAGGCCTGCCATCGCGGCAGGACCTCGGCCGCCTCTTCGCTGTACGTGTCCGCCAGGCGTGCGGCGAGCCATCGCCGCGCCGGGCCGGTGCCGGGCTGCCAATCGCCGTCCGGATCTTCGAGCAGCGTCAAGAGGACGCGCGTCCACGCCGCCCGCTCCCCTTGCGGCAGCCGGTTCAGATCCGGCAGGGCCTGCTGGGCCAGCTGCAGGCGTAGCGCCGCCGGCAGCGCGAGCTCCGCGGTCACCAGGTCGTGGTCGCACAGACGGCCGCTCGCCGGCAGCAACGCGAACAACGCCTGCAGCAGACCTGCCGCCGGCAGGCGACGGGTGGCCAGGCGGCTGCCCACCGAGAGGTACATCGCTTCGCAGAGCAATGCGGCGGCGGCGGCGGGGTCCGCGGTGACCGAGGCCGCGATCTGGCGTTCCGCGCTCCGCAAGACCGCCTCGCCGCGCGAGCGGAAGTCCACGTGGAACTCGGCGGTCGCGTGTTGCCAGCGACCGGCCAGTTCGCCGCTCGTCTGCGCGCCGTCACGCGGACGCCGCCGCAGCCGGTGCCAGAGCCGCCGCGCGCCGTCGGGCACGGTCTCCGAGAGGAAGACGCGCCGCGCGTCCTGCTCGCGGGCAGCCGTGGCCGTGGCGTAGGCGGTCTCGGCCTGCCGGAAACGCCCGGCGGCGAGCGCACGGCTCGCCTCCTCCAGGATGTGCCAGTAGTTCATCGGCCGGGCGCCTCCTGCGATCCGGCGTCTGGTGGGTGCCACGAGCTGGCTCTTGCGGCGCTGTCCGCTGGCCCGCAGCCTGCATCATAGAGGAGACGGCGGCCGCAGGCCAGCGCGGATTCTCGCGCCGGGTACGTGGCGACGCAACGGGCCTCCGGCGTTCAGCCGGCGCTGCGGAAGTGCCGCAGCACCAGGCCGCGCCCCTCGCCGGCCACGTCGACCGTCACGACATCCAGACGCAGCGCAGCGCCGCCGCCGCCCCGTTCGCAACACCAGAGCCCCGCGAGCCGGCGCAGGCGTCGCAGCTGGGACCGGTGGACGGCCTCGCTGGCGGTCGCTCGGCTGCCACCGCCGCGGAGCTTGACCTCCACGAAGACGAGCAGGCCCGGTCGCGCGACGACCAGGTCGATCTCGCCGCCGCCGCGCCGCCAGCGCCTGGCCAGGCATTCGTAGCCGCACAGGCGATAGAACGACAACGCCAGGTCCTCGCCCAGCCTGCCGGCCTGGTGTCCAGCCATCGCGTCTGTCCTGTCCGGGAGGTCGCGCGCCGTCGCCGTGGCGACGCGGTCGTCTAGCAGGGACCGTTCCAGAGGCGCGGCCGGCCGCAATCGGCCACGGGCCGGAAGTTCGCGCGATGCAGCGCGCAGGGACCGAGCCGCCGCAGGGCCTCGCGGTGCGCCGCCGCGCCGTAGCCCTTGTGCGCCGCGAAACCGTAGCCGGGATAGCGACGATCCCAGACCGTCATGATGCGATCCCGCAGCACCTTGGCGAAGATCGAGGCGGCGGCGATCGCGGCGCTGCGCGCGTCGCCCTGGATCAGCGCGCACGCCTCATAGGGCACGGCCGGCACCTGCAGGCCGTCCACGAGCACGAGATCCGGCGCCGGCCGCAAGCGGAGCACCGCCCGGGCCATCGCGAGCAGAGTGGCGGCCAGGATGTTGCGCGCTTCGATGACGCGCGGCCCGACGGCGCAGGCGGCCCAGGCCACGGCCCCGGCGCGCAGCTGACTGTACAACGCGTCGCGCGCCGCCGGAGCGACGCGCTTGGAATCGTTCAATTCGACCGGACACCAGCCGTAGGGCAGGATCACGGCGGCCGCGACCACGGGTCCGGCCCAGCAGCCTCGCCCCGCCTCGTCGACGCCCGCGACCAGGCGCATCCCGCCGCGGGAATGCTCCCGATCGCACGCCAGCAGTCGCGCCGCCGCCGTGGTCACGGCGCTACTTGCGCCGGGCCTCGCGGATCCTCGCCTGCCGCCCGCTCTTGTCGCGCAGGTAGTAGAGCTTCGCGCGCCGGACCCGGCCGCGCTTGACGACCTGGATCGCCGCCACGTTGGGCGACTCGATCGGGAAGATCCGTTCGACCGCGACGCCGCTCGAGAGCTTGCGCACGGTGATCGTCTTTTCCTGGCCGGTGCCCTGCTCGGCGATGACGACGCCCTCGAAGTTCTGGAGGCGCTCCTTGCCGCCCTCCTTGATGCGGACGGCGATGCGGATCGTGTCGCCGATGGCGAACGCGGGCAGATCCTCACGCAGGGAGTCGTAGCGCAGGCTGTCGATGACGTTGTTCATGGCTGCCTTTCCTCTAGACGTCCGGTCTCGCGGACCGGATCCACGCGGCGGTCCATCACGGACGACCGCTTCTCTTCGGCCTTCAGCGCCGGCGACCGGCGCTGCTCTTGGCTTGCAAATCGCGCGCGAGATCCGGCCGGCGCTCGCGCGTCCGCTGGCGGGCTTGCTCCTGCCGCCAGGCTTCGATCAGGCCGTGATGGCCGCTGAGCAGCACCTCGGGCACGGCCAGCCCGCGGTAGACGGCCGGACGCGTGTACCAGGGACAGTCCAGACCGCCTTCGCGCGCGGCCGTGAAGCTGTCGCTGTCGGCCGAGGCCGCGTCGCTCAGCACGCCAGCGACGCGCCGCACGAGCGCATCGATGACGACCAGCGCCGGCAATTCGCCGCCGCTGAGCACGTAGTCGCCGATGGAGATCTCGCGCGGCGCCAGCAGCTGCCGCACCCGTTCATCGACGCCCTTGTAGTGCCCGCAGACCAGGACGACCTCTCCCGCCTGCTGCGCCTGCTCCAGCATGGCCAGGCACAATCCCTCATCCAGCCGTTCGCCCTGGGGCGAGGTGAGCCAGATCGGCGCGCCGGCGTTGCCGCGCACCGCTTCGACCGCTTCGACGACGCACGGGGCCATCATGACCATCCCGGCGCCGCCGCCGTACGGCGTGTCGTCCACGGTGCGGTGCTTGTCCACCGCGAAATCCCGGATGTCGGTCACCTGGTAGCGCACCAGCCCCTGGGCGGCCGCGCGCGCCGGAATGCTCGTGCCCAGCACCGCGCGGACCATCTCCGGGAATAGCGTCAGCACCTTGAACTCAAGCATCGAACAGACCCTCCGGCGGATCGACGACGAGCGGTCCGTCGAGGCCGTCGTCCGGCTGCAGGATCGGCGGCACGGCCGGGATGAGCACCTCGCGGCCTTCCCACTCGATCACGAGCAGCACCTGCGCCGCATAGCGGCGCACTTCCTGCACCTCGCCCAGCACGCGACCGGCGGTGTCCCGCACGTCGCGTCCCAGGTAACGGAACGGCAGGCCCGCGGCCGGGCGCGGAAACTCGGCGTCCAGGTAGTCCCGCCGCCGGAAACCCAGCTGGCGCCCGACCATGGCCTCGGCCGCGTCGCGGTCGTCGCAGCCGGCCGGCTTGACCGCCAGGCACTGGCCGGCCGGCCGGACGTTCTGCAGCGCGGCGCCGGCGCCGTCCTGCCAGATCAGAAAACGACTGGCCAGCAACGGCGCGTAGAAGTCGATGAGCGGGTAGAGCTTGACCTCTCCTCGCAGACCGACCGCCTTGACCACCTCGGCCACCGGCACGAAGCCGCTGGTGTCCGCAGCGCCCGGCACCTCTCAGTCCGCCACGATCTCCAGGCCGAAGCGCTGGTCGTGGCGGGCGTTGATGGCCGCCAGCAGGCTGCGCACCGCGCGCGCGGTCTGGCCGTTCTTGCCGATGAACTGCCCCTGGTCCTCCGGGTGCACCCGGATCCGGAAGACCTCGCGGTCTTCCGCCGCGACGAGATCGATCCGGACCGCCTCGGGGTGGTCGACCAAGTTGACCGTCAGGTAGGACACCAGATCCAGGGCGCGCGCTTGCGCCGGCGTCAACGAACTGCTGTCCTGCACGTCACGCGTCCTCCTGCGGCGCGTCGGTCTCGGCGCTGCCAGCGTCGTCCGCCGGCGCGGCGGCCTCGGCAGCCGCCTTGGCCGCGGCCGCCTGCGCATCCTGGCGCCGCTTCTCTTCGGCGGCCTCGATCTGCCGCCGGTGCTTGTGGATCGCCTCCTGGTCGCGCTGCAGGCGGGCTTCCTGCTGCGGGCGCCACGTCTCCAGGCGCGTCCGGATCTCGTCCTCGCCGAGTCCGGCCTGGATCAGGCTGTAGTGGTAGAGGATGCCCTCGCGCTTCAGCAGCGACCGGGCGGTGTCGCTGACCTCGGCGCCCTTCTGCAGCCAGCCGAGGATGTCCTCGATATGCAGGTTCACCTCGTGCGGCTCGACGAACGGATTGTAGTAGCCGAGGTTCGCGAGGTACGCGCCGTCGCGACGCTTGCGGTTGTCCAGCACGACGAGACGATAGAATGGGCGCTTCTTCTTGCCCATGCGGGTCAGACGGATCGTGGTTGCCAACGTATCATCCTCCCATGCGGGTGGTTTCGCGACGCGCCCCATGCGCGCCGCGTGCAACAGGCTCCGCGGAGCCCCTTTCCGGAGACGGCGAACCGCCTCCGGCTCAGTGCGGACCGCCGCCCAGGACGCGGCGGCCGAATTCCTGCAGACCGCCGGCGGCGTTGATCTGATTCATCATCCGCCGCATGTCCCGGTACTGCTTGAGCAGCTTGTTGACCTGCGAGACGTTCGTGCCGCTGCCCCGGGCGATCCGTTTGCGCCGCGAGCCGTTGATCAGATCCGGCTTGCGGCGTTCCTCGCGCGTCATCGAGTTGATGATGGCCTCGACGCGCGCGAATTGCTGGTCGTCGATGTCGACCTTGTCCAGGGCGCCTCCGCCCATCCCGGGCAGGAGCTTGAGCATGCCCTTGAACGAACCCATGCGCTTGACCTGCTTGATCTGCCGCTGGAAATCCTCGAGGCTGAACTCGCCCTGGGCGAATCGGTCCGCCAGCTGCTGGGCCTCGTCCAGATCCATGCGGCTTTCGGCCTGCTCGATGAGCGTCAGCACGTCGCCCATGCCGAGGATCCGGCTGGCCATGCGCTCGGGGTGGAACACCTCGAGGTCGTCCAGCTTCTCACCGACGCCCACCAGCTTGACCGCGACGCCGGTGATCTCCTTGACCGACAGCGCCGCGCCGCCGCGCGCGTCGCCGTCCAGCTTCGTCAGCACCAGACCGTCGCAACCCACCTTCGCCGCGAACTCGGCCGCGATGTGCACCGCTTCCTGGCCGGTCATCGCGTCCAGGACGAGCAGCTTCTCGTCCATGGGCACGGTCTTGTGGATGTCGTTGAGCTCCGCGAGCAGCGCCTCGTCGATATGCAGGCGGCCCGCCGTGTCGACGATGAGCACGTCGCAGTCGTTGTCGCGCGCGCGCCGCTGCGCGAGCTTGACGATCTGGGCCGCGTTGCGCCGGTCGCGATCCGCGTGCACCGGCACGCCGACCTGCCGGGCGAGCGTTTCGAGCTGGTCGATGGCGGCCGGACGGTAGATGTCCGCCGCGACGAGCATGGGCCGCCGGCCCTGGCCGACCAGGCGGCGCGCGAGCTTGCCGCAGAACGTGGTCTTGCCCGATCCCTGCAGGCCGAGCGCCATGACCGTCGCGATACCCTTGGCCGGCAGGTTGAGTTCGGCGGTCTCGCCGCCGAGCAGCCGTTTGAGCTCCTCGTGCACGATCTTGACGATCTGTTGCGCGGGGTCCAGACCCTCCAGGATCGCCTGGCCGAGCGCCCGCTCGCGCACCCTGCCGACGAGGTCCTTCGCCACCTGGTAGTGGACGTCGGCCTCCAGCAGCGCGAGGCGCACTTCGCGCAGCGTCTCCTTGACGTTGTCCTCGGTGAGCCGCTGCTGGCCCGCCAGCTTGCGCATGGCCCCTTCGAGGCGTCGGGTCAGGTCCTGGAACACGTCGTCCACGCTCCGCCGCGTCGTCCGCGGCCCGCCGACGCGCACCACGGCCCCGGGCGACCGCTCGGCGATCGTCCGCGGGCCGGCTCGCGCCGGATTCTTGCTACTGCCGACTCGCCGCGCGCGCGGCGCACGGGCCGCACCGTGGCGGCCGCCGGTCTCGGGCCGAGGAATATAGCCGCTGGCGGCTGACAGGGCAATCGCAAATCCGCGGGCGACGGTCCGCGGACTCAGGCGGCGCCGCGGAGCAGGGCGGCCGCCCGCAACCGGTCCGGATGCCGGCAGAACCACGAGCCCGAGACCAGGATGTCGGCGCCGGCCGCGCGGCAGGCGGCGGCGGTCTCCGCGTTGACGCCCCCGTCGACGCTGAGCGCGAAGCCGAGCCCGCGCTGGCGGCGCAGCGCGGCCAGGCGCGCCAGCCGGTCCGGCCCGCGCGGATCGAAGGCCTGGCCGCCGAAGCCGGGCTGGACGGTCATGACGAGCACCAGATCGACCTGGTCGAGGACCCGCTCGACGGCCGACAGCTCGGTGTCGGGGTTGAGCGAGACGCCGCGCCGCAGGCCGAGATCCGCGATGCGCGACAACGTCGCCGGCAGCGGATCGGTGGCCTCGGCGTGGATGGTGATCGCGTCGACGCCGGCCGCGGCGAACGGCTCGAGATAGCGCGCCGGCCGGGTCAGCATGAGGTGGGCGTCGAGGCAGAGCGTCGTGCAGCGGCGGATCGCCTCGCAGACGACCGGGCCGAAGGTCAGGTTCGGCACGAAGTGGCCGTCCATGATGTCCAGATGCAGCAGGTCGGCGCCGGCCTCCTGCATGGCGGCGATGTCCGAGCGCAGGTCGGCGAAGTCGGCCGCGAGCAGCGACGGCGCTACGGCGACGCGATTCTCAGGGCGACGAAGCCACCAGCTCAATGCGTTCCCCCTTGCGGATGCGCAGCCCCGGCGCGGGCTGCTGCCGCAGCACCAGGTTGGCCGCCTGTTCGCTCGTGCGTTCGTACGCCACCGCGGCCAGGACGCAGCCGGCTTCAGCCACGCGCTGGCGGGCCAGATAGAGCGGCACGCCGCGCAGATCGGGCATGCAGAGCAGCCGCGGCGCACCCGGCTCGGCGACCACGAGGTCGACCGGCCGCCCCTTGCGCAACTGACGGCCGGCCGGCGGCTGCTGGAAGACCACGGTCGGCGTGCTGATGGCCTCGTCGGTCACGCGGCTGACTCGTCCGAGCCGGAAATTCTCCCGCTGCAGCGTGATCTCGGCCTGCCGGAAGTTCAGGCCGGTCAGATCGGGGACGCCGCCGGCGGGCGGTCCGCTGCTCGTCACGACGCGGATGAGGCGCCCGCTGCGGATCGGACTGCCGGCCGCGGGCGTCTGCTCGAGGATCGCGCCCAGCGGCTCGGTCGGGTGCGCGCGCTGCCGGACTTCGCTGATCGTCAGGCGCTGCGCGGCGACGGTCTGGCCGGCCTCGCCGACGGTCAGGCCCTGCAGGTCCGGCGTGAGGATGACGGTATGCCGGTGGACGATGCGCGGCAGCACCGAGAAATTTACGGCCACTAGCAGGACGCCGGCGATCATGACCAGGCCGGCGAGCAGCAGCAGGAATTCCCAGACCTTCATGCCGCGCGCGTCGCGCATGCCTCTGCCTCCCGATGCTGGCCCGTCGCCGGCGGACGACGGATCGCATCAATGCGCGCGCCCGCCGCGCGGCGCCACGCGCCGCCGCAATCTCGCCGCGTAGAATCCGTCGCAGGCGTCGCGCCATGGCCACCAGGCGCGCTCCCAGCGACCGTCCGCGCCCGGATCCGGGACCAGATCATCCCGCGCGGCGAGCAAGGCCGCAACGACATCCTCGTTCTCCTCGCGTTCTAGCGAGCAGGTAGCATAGTACAGGCGGCCGCCGTCGACCAGCAAATCGGCCGCCGCGCGCGCGAGCCGCAACAACCGGTCCGCGTAGCGCGGCAACGTGCCGGCGCGCAGTCGCCAGCGGCCTTCCGGATGCCGGCGGCCGACCCCGGTGCCGGAGCACGGTCCGTCCAGGAGCACGACCTCGCAGCTCGCGGGCCGCAGCGGCGGGCGCGACCCGTCGCCGGCCGCGAGCGCCAGCGCGTCGAGCCCGAGACGATCTCGATTCTCGCGGACAAGAGCCAGGCGACGCGGCCGCAGGTCCAGGGCCACGAGCGGGCACGCCGGCGCCAGCAGCGAACGCAAATGCATGGCCTTGCCGCCGGGCGCGGCGCAGAGGTCCACGACCGGCCGCGCCACGCCGGCGAGGTCGGCGCCGTCGCGGGTCAACCAATCGACGACCGCCTGCGCGCCCGCGTCCTGCACCAGCAACGCGCCGCACGCCTGCAGCAGTTCGCGCAGGCGCGCGCGGTCCGGGCGCGCGGTCAACCGCAAGGCCCGCGGAAACGCGGGCAACATCGACGTCTCGCAGCCGGCGGCCGCCAGCTTCGCTCGCGCGGCGGCGACCGCCTGGCCGGGCAGCACGTGCAACGTCAGCGGCGGCGGCGTGTTGGCCCAACGCAGCAGCGCGGCCGTCGCGTCCGGCCCGTAGCGCGCGCACCAGCGTCCGACCAGCCACGGCGGATGGGACCACCAGGCGGCCAGCGCCGCGACGTCGCCGCTCCCGGTGGCCGGGAAGAGATCCCGCACGGCGGCCAGCGGGTCGCCGGCGGACGACGCGCCGAGATGGCGCCGGACGGCCTGCAGCACCGCGTTGACGAAGGGCACCGCGCGCGGCCGCCCGGCATCGCGCAGCAGCTCGCCGGCCTGATGCAAGGCGGCGTAGTGCGGCACGCCGCGGCTGGCCAGCAGCTGATGCAAGGCCAGCAGCAGCACACCGCGCACGATCGGATCCTGTGGCGGACGGCGCCGGCTGAAACGCGCGATGAGGTGGTCGTAGCGCCCCTGCCATTGCAGAGCGCCCTTGATGAGCTCCTCCGCGGCGTTCGCGTGGGCCGCGGTCGCCGGCGAGCGGCGCAATCGCTGCAGTTGGCGCGGCAACCGCTCGCCGCGCTGCACGGCCAGCAGGATGTCCAAGGCCAGCCGGCGCCCGGGATCTGCACTCACGAGGTGAAGACCTGCCCGGTCTCGACGGCGAAGCCGCGCCGGAAATCGGCGGCCGGCAACATGCAGCGGCCCGGCGCCTGCAGCTCCAGCAGGCGCAGGCGGCCCTCGCCGCAGGCGACCTCGATGCCGTCGTCCGCGACGGCCAGCACCGTGCCCGGCCGCGCGCCGCCGGTGTGCAGGCCGGCCGGCTGCGCCCGGCCGATCTTCAGCAGGCGATCGCCCAGGAAGCTCGTCGTGCCCGGCGCCGGCTGCAGGGCCCGGATCTGGTTGTGGACCGTGATCGCGCCGCGGTCCCAGCGCACGGGCGACAGGACCTTCGTCAGGCGCGGCGCGTAGACGGCGCCATCTTCGCCTTGCGCGCTCGCCTGCACGCGGCCGGCGGCGAGCGACGCCAGGGTCGTCTGCAGCAAGGCCGCACCCAGCTCGCTCAATCGCTGCAGGAGCATGCCGCCGGTCTCCAGCCCGTCGATGGGCGTGGGCGCCGCCGCGAGCACCGGTCCGGTGTCGACGCCGGCGTCCATGCGCAGGACGGTCACGCCCGTCCACTGATCGCCGTGCATGATCGCGTGCTGCACCGGCGAAACGCCGCGCCAGCGGGGCAACAGGCTGAAATGCACGTTGACGCAGCCCAGGCGCGGCGCGGTCAGGAGCGGCTCGCGCAGGATATGGCCGAAGGCCACGACGACGACGACATCCGGCGCGACCTCGCGCACCGCCGCGCACACGCGCTCGCGCTCCAGGCGGCCGCGGTCCTGCGTCAGCACCCGCAGCCCGCGCGCCGACGCCGCCGCCTTGACCGCGGTCGGCGCGACTTGCCGGCCGCGGCCGGCGGGACGGTCGGGTTGCGAGACCACGAGGGCGACGTCATGGCCGCCGGCCAGCACGGCGTCCAGGCACGGCACCGCCGATGGCGGCGAACCCATGAAAACGACCTTCATGCCGTCGCCTCCTGCCTCCGCAATCGGCGCAGCCGGCCGGCCAACAGCCAGCGCCGCCAAGGCGGCAGATGATCGCAGAACAGCACGCCGTCGAGGTGATCCACTTCGTGCTGGATGATCCGCGCCAGCAGGCCGCGGTCGCGCAGCGTCCGCGTCCGGCCGTCGCGGTCCTCGTAGCGGACCTCGATTCCCTGCGGCCTCGGCAGCGTGAGGTACAGGCCGGGGAAGGACAGGCAGCCTTCCTCGAAACCGACGCGCGGCCCCTCGCGCGCGAGGATGACCGGGTTGACCATGACCACGGGAGCCGCCGAAGATCCGGGATCGCGGCAGACGATGACCCGCCGCAGATCGCCCACCTGGGGCGCCGCCAGGCCCACGCCGCCGGCCGCTTGCAGAGCGCCCAGCATGCCGTCGACGAGTCGGTTCACGTCCTCGCCGGCGGCCACGTCGCGGCTAACGCGCCGCAGGCGCGCGTCGCCGTAGACCAGGATCCTGGCGGCGGGTCCGTCGTCCGGCAAGTTCACGCCTTCTTCTGGACCACCGCGGCGACCGCGTTCTTGGCGATCTCGACCTTGACGTTCTCGGCGATGAAGGCCACGACGCGGTCCTCGTGCACATCCTTGACCGTGGCGAAGAGGCCGCCGTTGGTCACGATGCGGTCGCCGTTCTTGAGCGCGGCGATCATCAGCTGCCGCTGCCGCTGCGTCTTCTGCTGCGGCCGGATGATCATGAACCAGAAGATGCCGATGATCAGGGCCATCATGCCGAACATGTACATCGGATTGCCGCCCTGACCGCCCTCGGCGGGAGGCGCGGCCATGGCGAGGACCGTGGGCAAGGACACGAGCGGACTCC
>CAZJWO010000095.1:0-14281 GCA_964549735.1 uncultured Fibrobacteraceae bacterium
ACCCTATCCTACACTCTTTCCCTACACGACGCTCTTCCGATCTCTGCGGCGCCAGCGCCGGCGCCGTCGGCCCGGCGGCTCGCGCGCCGCGTCCGGCGCGGCGGCTGCGGTCCGCGCTTGGCGCGCGCGGGGCCTGGCACTATGCTCCCCAGATATCGCGCCGCCGGCCGCCTGACGAAGAGGTCGCCCTTGGGACTGGAGATCGAACGCAAGTTCCTGGTCGCCGATGAGCGCTGGCGCGCGGCGGCGGCAACCAGCGTCGCCCTGCGCCAGGGCTACTTCAGCACGGGCCGGCGCGCGGTCGTGCGCGTGCGACTCGCGGCGGCCGAGAGCCGCGGCTGGCTGACCATCAAAGGTCCGCCGAAACGCGGGGTACGGCCGGAGTTCGAATACGCCATTCCGCACGCCGACGCGGTGGCGCTGCTCGCCCTGTGCGGCGCGCTGGTCGTCGAGAAGACGCGGCATCGCGTGCCGTTCGCGGGGCGGGTCTGGGAGGTCGACGAGTTCGCGGGCGCCAACCGCCCGCTGGTCTTGGCCGAGATCGAGCTCGAGAGCGTCGACGCCGCGGTCGAGTTGCCCGCCTGGATCGGCCGGGAGGTCACCGACGATCGGCGCTACGGCAACAGCAGCCTGGCGCGGCGACCGTTCGGCCGCTGGTAGGAGGTCGTGATGCCCATCTTCCGCACCACCCGCGTCATCGAGAGCCAGATCGAGGAGTTTCTCGACGCGATCAACAAGGGCGCTCTGGTCTTCAAGGACGCGGTCGCGAGCTACCTCGACGAGCGTTTCGCCGATTTCAGCGCCAAGCTCGCCATCCTCGAGGGGCTCGAGACGCGGGCCGACCGTTTGAGCCGCGAGGTCGAGGCGTCGCTCTACAGCCAGTCGCTCATCCCCGAGCATCGCGGCGACGTGCTGGCCCTGCTCGAGCACAGCGACGACATCATCGACCGCGCCAAGACCTGCCTGCAGCGTTTCGACGTCGAACGTCCGACGATTCCGCCGAACTGGCAGGGCGAATACCGGCGCCTGGCCGAGACCGTCTTCAAGTGCGTCGAGGCCGTCGTCATGGCGGCGCGGCGTTTCTTCCGTGATCCGGCGGCGGTCTCCGACTTCCTGTACCAGGTGCACCACTACGAGGGCGAAGCCGACCGGATCGGCCTGAACCTGCGCCGCGGCATCTTCGCCGATGCTTCGCTCGACCTGGCTCGGCGGCAGCACCTGCGGTACTTCGCCGAGGGCATCGACCGGGTGGCGGACATGGCCGAAGGCGTGGCCGACCGCCTGGCCATCTACTCGATCAAGCGGCGCATGTGATGGGCCTGGAGATCCTCTTCTTCCTGTCCAGCGGCCTGTTCCTGGGCTGGTCGCTCGGCGCCAACGATGCGGCCAACGTGTTCGGGACCGCGGTCGGCAGCCGGATGGTCCGCTTCCGCACGGCGGCGCTGGTCTGCTCGGTCTTCGTGATCCTGGGCGCCGTGCTCGGCGGCGCCGGGGCCGCGCACACGCTCGGCCGGCTGGGCGCGGTCAACACCCTGGCGGGCGCGTTCACGGTCGCGCTGGCCGCCGCGCTGGCGACCCTCGCGATGACGCGGTTGGGCCTGCCGGTCTCGACGAGCCAGGCGATCGTCGGCGCGATCATCGGTTGGAACCTGTACGCCGGCATGGTCACCGGCACCCGGGCGCTTTCGCGCATCCTGCTCTCGTGGGTCCTCGGCCCGCTGCTCGCCGCCGTGGCGGCCGTCGTCCTCTATCTGCTGCTGCGCGCGCTGATCCAACGCAGCAAGATCCATCTGCTGGAGCAGGACGCGCTGGTGCGCGCCGGTCTGATCCTCGTCGGCGCCTTCGGCGCCTACAGTCTCGGCGCCAACAACATCGCCAACGTCATGGGCGTGTTCCTCCCGGAGAATCCGCTGCGCGACGTCTCGGTGCTGGGGGTGCATCTGAGCGCGGCGCAGCTGCTCTTCCTGCTGGGCGGCATCGCCATCGCGATCGGCGTCATGACCTATTCCGAACGGGTCATGCAGACCGTCGGCGGGCGGGTCATGCCGCTTTCGCCCGAAGCGGCGCTGGTCGTCGTTCTCGCGCACTCGTTGGTGCTCTTCGTCTTCGCCAGCGAGCGGCTAGAGTCCTGGCTGGCGGCGTTGGGGCTGCCGACCTTTCCCTTGGTGCCTGTCAGCAGCAGCCAGGCGGTCATCGGGGCGATCCTCGGCCTCGGCCTGTTGCGCGGAGGCCGCGATATCCGGTTGCGCCCGCTCGGCGGCGTCGGGCTCGGCTGGGTCGCGACGCCGATCGCCGCGGGCCTGGTGGCATTCTTCCTGCTCTTCTTCGTGGACAACGTCTTCGAGCAGCAGGTCGCCAGATCGGTGCGTTACCGCTTCGACGCCGCCGTGCTCGAACGCGCCGCCGTCGAGGATCTCGTCAAGCCGAGCCTGCGCGAAGATTGGCTCGACCGCGAGGGTCGCAACGCGATGCGCTTGCAGCATGCGCTGGAGAAGCAGGCCGGCTACACCCGCGCGGACGCGCGGCGCTTGCTGCAGCTGGCCGAGGTCATGCCGCTCTTCGTCGACCCCGCGCGCGTGCACCTCGTCCTGGATCGGGACTGGCTCGAGCCCGCTCAGATCGCCGCCGTGCGGTCGCTCGCCGGACGTCGCTTCGAGCACCGCTGGCAGCTGGAGGAGGCGCTCGCGCAAGCCTCGCCGCAGTGGCGGTATCGGGCCGAAACGCCGCCGAACCGGCGCTGGAACGACGATCTGCGCCAGAAGCTGTCCTATCTGGAGCGCCTTTTCCTGGCGGATGACGAACCGTGAGCGCGCCGTCGCAACGCGGGGCTGACGAACCGATCGCCGCGCGGACAGGACCGCTGGCGGCGCCCGCCGGCCGAGTCTCAAGCCGAGCGCTCTGCGGCCGATGCCTGCCCAGAGGCGTCGCATCCTGGCGCCGACGACCGTCTGGCTCCGGATGGAGGCTCGCCCGTGCCCGACATCAAGGACAAGGTCATGCAGGCCATGCGCGATCTGCCGCCGATGCCGGTGGCGGTGCAGAAGCTGCTGGCCGTGATGAACGACGAGAACAGCAGCGCCGAAGACGTGACGCGCGTCCTGAGCAGCGATCAGGCCCTGGCCGGCAAGGTCCTCAAGCTGGTCAACAGCAGCTACTACGGCATGAGCGGCGAGGTCGCGACGATCACGCGGGCCGTCGTCGTGTTGGGCTTCTCGGGCGTGCGCAACGTGGCGATGGGTTTCGGCATGGTTTCCGCCATGCGCAAGCTGGGGGCCAAGGACATGGCGGCGTTCTGGGATCACGCGCTGGCCGCCGGAGCGGGAGCCCAGGCCATGGCCGAGCAGATGGGCAAGGCTCATGATCCGGAAGAGGCGTTCATCGCCGGCCTGATGCACGACATCGGCCACGTCGTGCTGGCGGGCGCCGCGCCGGACGACTGGCAGCAGGCGCAGACCGCCGCCCGGGCCGGCGCCGACATCATCGCCAGCGAGACCGCGACGCTCGGCATGAGCCATGCCGCGGTCGGGCAGCGGCTCATGCAATACTGGCAGCTTCCCGAGGCGCTGCAGGATTCCGCCCGCTGGCACCACGACCTCAAGACGATCGCCGGCCGCGAGCAGCCGTTGACGACGCTCGTCGCGCTCGGCGACCTGCTGGCCTGCATCCACGGCGGGGGGTTCGAACGGCCGCTGCCGGAGGCGGATCTGGGTCGCCTGCTGCGACTGCATTGCCTGGAGACGGCCCACGTGCGCGAGGCGCTGCGGCGCATGGACCGCAAGATCGAGGAGATGCAGGTCTTCCTGCGCATCGCGGACGAGGGCGGCCAGCTGCCGGCGGCCGCGCCGGTGGCCGGGCAACAGCTCGCGGCGGTGATCCTCAGCACGGACGAGGACCGCGTGGGCTGGGTCGGCGGCCTGTTGGAGCACTTCGGCTGCCGCCTCTTCCCGCTCAAGGCGTACTTCAACCAGGAGGTGGGCCACGATCAGGTCGGCCTGGTCGTGCTGGACCCCAACTGCATGACGAACCAGCAGCTGGCGAAGATCCTGCCGTTCCTCGCCAGCCGCCCGGCCGTCACCTGCATCTTGAAGGACGGCTCGGACAGCCAGCTGGCCGACAAGCTCGCCGCCAACCACCCGGTCCTGCCGTACGTGTTCTCGCGTTTCGACCTGCTGGCGGTCATGGCGGCCAACGCCGGAGTCTGAGCGGCGCGAGGATCAGGCGACGCCCCGCCGGCGCTGCGAGCGGCCGCCGAGCGCCGCGCCGATGATCGCCAGGTACAGGAGCATGGATTCGGCATCGCCGAAGTACCATTCCGTCAGGCCAGCCACGAAGAACCCGGTCCAGACGCCGATCGCGCCGAGCAACCAGCCGCGTCGCAGCGGCTCGGCAGGATCGTCCGGTCCGTCGCGCGAGCGCCACGCCCGGCAGAGCACGGCCAGCTGCCAGATCAGAACGAGCGAGGCCAGCAGGAACCCGGGCAGACCCCAGATGGCCGCCAGCATGATCTGGTTGTTGTGCAGGTGCCCGTAGTCGAGCGGTTCGCCATCGTAGTACGGCGCCGCCGTCCTCTTCAGATCATGGTCGCCGACGCCTAGCCACGGGTTCGCCTCGATCATGCGCCAGCCGGCCCGCCACATGTCGACGCGCTCGGTGTACGTCTGGCTTTCCTGGATGCCCGTCAGGTTCAGGCGGTTGTACATCATGGCGCTGAAGCTGGTCGCCGGCAGCGTCCAGATCACGAAGCCGGCGGCGAAGACGGCCAGCGCCAGCGTGCCGAGCAGGCGCGACCGCGCGAGCAGAAGCATGACGCCGCAACCGGCGAGCGCGCCCAGCCACGCGCTGCGGGTCAGCGTCTGGGCGAGCGCGAAGGCGATCGGCACCGCGGCCAGCGCCAGGCACCAGCGCAGCCGGCGGCGGTTGCCGGCGACCAGCAGAAAGCCGAGGACCACCAGCAGCGCCATCATCAAGACGCAACCGCTGGTCATGGAATTGGACATCGCGACCAGGCGCCATTTCCAGAAGCCGCCGACCAGACGATGCAGGCTGATGAGCCCGTAGATGCTGATCGCGACCGAGCCGACGACGAGCGCGCCCAGCAACCAGCGCCGGCGCGCCTCGGAGTCGGCCACGCCCGCGACCGCCCAGATCGCGGCGAACAGGTAGAAGCGGCGGTAGAACACGAGCGATTGGCCGGGGTCGGCAGAGAAGGGGACGTTCAGCAGCGCCCAGCCGGCCAGGGCGGCGGTGATCACGCCCAATCCCGTCGCCGGAATCGGCGCCTGGTCGATGAAGCGCCGCAGCAGCAGCAGCAGGAGCGCCAGGCCGAGCGCGATCTGACTGGCGGCGATCGACACGCTGGCCGCCGTCAGCATGAGCAGCACGGCAGCGAAATGAGCCTCGGCGCGCAGCGTGGCGCCGCACGGGCTTCGCAGAACGCTCATCTTGCGGGGATCCTCCTGCTGCAGCGCGGCCTCCGCTCCGGCAAGGAGGCTCAACGTATCTGCCTCGCGCCGGCCAAGTCAATCGACAATCGTCTCGCGACGTCGTTGCTGCGGCCCTGCATGAATAATCCGAGCTAAGCGTTGATCGATCCGGTCAGTTCGCGGTACAGCCGGTCATGCGCACGGAGCGACCGTCCGATGTCGAACGAACGGGCCCGCAGGAGGGCCTGCTGGGAGAAGCGCCGGCGCAGCTCGCGGTCCGCGGCAAGGCGCAAGATCTTCGCCGCCAGGTCCGCGGCGTCGCCGGGATTCGTCAGGAAGCCGCAGACGCCGTCCTCGACGACCTCGCGGTTGCCGCCGACATCGGTGGCGACGATCGGCAAGCCGGCGGCCAGCGCTTCGATCAAGGCGATCGACAGGCCCTCCCAGGCGGAAGACATCGCATACACGTCGGCTGCCCGCAGCAGTGCGGCGACATCATCGCGCAGGCCGAGGAACTCGACATCCCGCGCGAGCCCGAGGTCGTCGCGGAGCCTCTCCAGGCGCCGGCGTTCGGGACCCTCGCCGACGATCCTCAAGCGAGGGACCGGGGTCTGCCGCTGCCGGCAGGAGGCGGCCACATTCGCCATGGCATGCAGGAGCAGCGGATAGTTCTTCGGCGGCGACAGGCGACCGACGGCGATGACGGTCAACGGCTCGCCGTCGTCCGCGCGCTGCGGAGCGGCCCGATACGCGGCGAGGTCGATGCCGTTGACGATCGTGATGACCTGGTCGGCCCTGATGGACGCGGTGTCGAGCAGGGCCGCGCGGCCGCTCTCCGAGACGGCGATGTAGCGCGCGAGCCGCTTGGCGAGAAAGAACCTGTGCGCCGCAACGCTGCGCACGGGCGTGCTGTGGTGGGTGAAGACGATCGGTCTGCCGCGCGCGGACAAGCAGGAGAACACCGCGGCGAAGGTCAGGTGCGCGTGGATCAACGCCGGATCGGCCTCGCCGATGATGGCGCGGCATCGTTTGACCGCCCAGAGCGGATCGCGCCGGGCCCGGGAGCCGACCACGCCGCAGGCGACGCCGCGGGCTTCCAGGCCGGCGATGAACTGCTGCTGGAATCGGTAGCGCCTCGGGTCGTCCTGTCCGAATCCGTCGAGCGCGATGACCGTCGTCTTGTATCCCCGGTGCTGCAACCCGATCGCCAGGTTCCGGACGTAGATCTCCGCCCCGCCCGCCACGAAACTGGAGATGATGTGCATCAAGTTCACGGAACGGTCACCCCGGGGCGGAATCCGCGCCATTCGCGGTCCATACCGGACGCGCCGCGCCGACGCGCCCGCTTCGATCCGGCGCACCGCGCAGCGCGGCGGCAACGAGGCCTCTCGTGGCGCGAACCGATACCATAATCCCGGCCCGCGTGGCAAGCGAAGTCGAGGCGACGTCCGGCATGATGCCCCTGCGCAGCCCGGCATGGTTGAGCCGGCCGCTGCCAGGGTGTACCTTGGGGGCCTTCGCAACGGGTGGGTCCGCGGAGTGCCGGCAGGGCACGCGGCCGCCCCGGGTATGTCACTGGAAGGCGCCGCCCGTGCCGGCCGCGACCACGCTGGTCGCCTGGAGCGCGTGCCGCGCGCGGGGTCTTTGCATGGCGGCCATCCTCGCACACGCCGATGGGCTCGTTACCGTCTCCGAAGTCGATCACGGCGCGCGGCGCATCGAAGTCCGCATGAACGACCGCGCCGCGTTCTCGCCGCGAACGGAGTGGCTGACGAGGTACCCCCTGGGCCTCATCAGGGCGGTGCTCGACGTCAAGGGCCCGGCGTATCTCTGCGACGAGATCGCGCGCGACGAGGACCCCGCGTATCTCGAGAGCGATCTGCGCGCCGCCGTTTTCGGTTACGTCCCCGCGCCCGAGCTCGACGGCCAGCGCATTCTCGATTTCGGCTGCGGATCCGGGGCCTCGACGGTGGTCCTCGCCCGCTTGCTGCCGCGTTGTCGTCTGTACGGGGTCGATCTGCAGGAAGATCTGCTGGCGCTCGCCCGACTGCGCGCCGAGCACTACGGACTCGACAACGTGGTGTTTCTGTCCTCGCCGTCGCCGGATCGCCTGCCTGCCGGCATCGCGGGCTACGAGACGGTGTTGCTGTCCGCCGTCTACGAGCACCTGCTGCCCGCGGAACGCACCCGGCTTCTGCTTCAGATGTGGGATGGTTTGGAGCCCGGCGGCGTCCTGTTCATCAACCAGACACCAGATCGGCGATTCCCTCTGGAGATGCACACGACGGGCCTGCCGCTGATCAACCAGCTCCCCGACCGCGCCGTGCTGGCGATCGCGCGCCGTTGTTCGGCGCGGGGGCTGCGCGGGTCAACCTGGGAGCAGCTGTTGCGCAAGGGCATTCGCGGGGCGACGCCGGACGAGATATTCGGGATCCTCCGCGGGGCCGCCGCTCCACCGGCGCGGCTGGCGCCGGTGGCCGCAGGCGCGCGCCAGCAGAGCGATATCTGGTATCTCGCGGCCAGACGCAGGTTGCAGGACCGGTATCGCGGCTGGCGGCGGCTCGCCGTGCTCGCCGTGATGGACAGCGTCGTCAAGCTGAGGATTCCCGTGGCGCCGTATCTCTCGCTGGCCATCCGTAAGCCGGACGCTCGCCGCGCCGTCAGCGCGCGCCGCACGCCGTAGGTCGGGTGCCGTTCGTCACGGCCGCGTACAGGTGCGCGTAACGCGAAGCGGTCGCCGCCAGATCGTACCTGTCCATGACGCGCGCCCGGGCGCGCTCGCCGAGAGAACGCCGCTGGGTCGGGGACAACTCGAGCATGCTGGCGATCGCCGCGGTCAGCGCCTCGCCGTCGTCCGGGGGAACGACGAAGCCGCTGTCGCCCACCAGCGCCGCCGAATCGCCGACATCGGTCGCCACGCACGGTACGGCGCACGCCATCGCTTCGCCCAGGGCATTGGGGAAGGCCTCGCTCCATGACGAAGATACGTACACGTCGCATGCCGCCAGCAGGGTCGGCACGTCGGCGCGGTCGCCGAGCAGCAGGACGCGTGCGGCGGCCTGTTCGGCCTCGATGGTGGCGCGCAGGTCGGGATTGTCCATCGTGACCTCGCGGCCGGCCAGGATCAACCTGGCTTGCGGATGCCGGCGCGCCGCGCGGGCGAAGCAGCGGATCAAGCCCGCATGGTTCTTGATGGGATGGAATCTGGCCACGTGCCCGACGACGACCGCGTCCGCTGGCAGTTCGAGCCGCGCGGCTGCCCGCGCCGCCAGCGATCCGCCGGCCCGCGGCTGGTACAGGTCGAAGTCGAAGCCGTTGGGTATGTGCACGGATTTGGGCGACGGATAGCCGATCGCCTCGTGCTGGCGTCTGCTGGCGCGCGAGCAGTAGATCACACCGGCGGCGCGCCGGCGCGCGAGGGTCGCGCCGAGACGGATCAGGCAACGCGTCAGCAGCTTCTCGTCTGGCAGCCTGTGGAGGCAATGGCGGACGTTGAAGAGGACCGGCAGGCGACGCGGCGCGCACAGCGCCGCCGCGGCATTGCCGTGGTACATCCAACCCTGGACGACATCGAATCCCTTCGCGCGCAGGAAGCGTCGCAATTGCAGGACGGACATGACGCCCGGCACCGGGCGCCGCATGCCGAGGCAGCGCACAGAGGTCTCCAGCGCTGCGAAATCGTACTGGCTGTCACCGGTGAGCACCGCGACGGAATGCTGGAAGCCGTCTGACGGGCGCAGGGTCGCGACGAGCTTGTGCAGCATCGTCTCGGCGCCGCCTCGCCCCAGGCCGCTGATGACATGGGCGACGTGCAATGGCCTCGCACGTGGACGAAGCGTCACCGGTCCGCTCTCCTTTCGACCGGGGCGAGGCGCCGGGAGGGCCAAATCCTCACGCGCCGGCCTGGACGTGGACATCTCCGGAATCTAGCCGCTGCCTTGACGAGGGGCAAACTCCAATCCTATCGTTGCCGGCACTGCTCGGCGCCGGACGGTTGAAGGAGCGGGTGAACATCGGCATGCATGCAACGTATCTGCCTTACTTCGGCCTGGCGGTCGCCGTCTCCTTCCTGCTGATGCCGGTCGTCATCCGCGTCCTCTTGACGTCGCGCGTCATGGACGTGCCCAATCGACGCAGTTCGCACGCCGTCCCGGTGCCACGCGGCGGCGGATTCGGCATCTTGCTGACGTTCGCGATCATCGTCGGCGCCGCGCTCGCGCTGGGACTGCTGCGGTTCGATCCTTTCGCGCTCGCGTTGTTCGTGGGGCTCGGCGGCCTGACGGTCATCGGCTTCATCGACGACGTGCTTTCGTTGTCGGCCTGGATCCGGCTGCTGTTCGAAGGCCTGCTCATGGCCGGCGTCCTGGCGCTGGCGCCGCTCGGGCTCGGCGAGATCGGCCTGCCCTGCGGGCCGACGCTCGCCGTGGGCGCAGGCGGCTGGCTGCTGGCCTGGCTCTTCCTGGTCGGGTTCCCCAATCTCTTCAATTTCATGGATGGGATCAACGGCCTGGCGGGATTCCAGACGCTGGTCGCCTGCAGCGCCTTCGCGGTCCTGGCGCAGATGACGGGCGCCCAGAGCGTGGGCGTCTTCGCGGCAGTGATCGCCGGCGGGACGATCGGTTTCCTGAGATCCAATTTCCCGCGGGCCAGGGTCTTTCTGGGCGATTCGGGCAGCCTGCCGATCGGTTTCTTCCTGGCGATCGTGGCGCTGCGATTGGCGCAGCCGGAAACCGGTACGCCGTTGGTCGTGCCGCTGCTGATCCTCTGGGTCTTCCTCTTCGACGCCGGACTGACGCTGCTGATCCGCACCTTGCGCGGCCGGCGACTACATCATGCGCACAAGGATCACCTGTATCAGAAGCTCGTCGGCACGGGGCGATCCCACGCCTGGGTGACGTGCGTCTACACCGCGGCGATGTGCGGCGCGGCGGCGGCCGCGTTCCTGTACAGAAGCGGATCCGATCTGCTGCGCTGCCTGCTGCTGGCGGCGCTGGTGGCGTGCTCGTCGGGCCTGGCTGCCCTGGTCCTGCGCTCGCATCGCGCGTGGCTGCGCGCGGGGCACCGCCCGCCGGCGCCGTGACCGGCCGGTCCGATTCGTCCGGGCGGGGTCTGCCCCTGGGGGCTGCGGTCACCGATCGGCGTCAATTGCGTCGCGCGCGAACGGCGGACAGCATCCCGCGGTAGAGGTCGACCAGCGCGTGCTGCACGATCTGCCGGTCGTAGTTCCTGGCGGCGGCGACGTTGTGGGCGGACATGGCCCGGCGCAACTCCGGGTCGCGGACCAGGCGCGCGATGCAGCTGGCGAAGCCATCGATGTCGCCGAGCGCGAAGAGCAAGCCGCCGCCGCCATCCTCGATGAGGTCGACGTTGCCGCGGATGCGCGAGCAGACGACCGGCAGCCCGGCGGCCATGGCTTCCATGACGGAGACGGGCAACCCTTCCCGGCGTGAAGGGAAGACGAAGACGTCGGCGGCCGCCAGGATCCGGCGGATGTCGTTGCGGAAGCCCAGGAAACGGACGCTGGCGCCGAGGTTCAGCGCCTGCGCCGCCGCGCGCAACTCGCATTCGCGGTCACCCTTGCCGCAGATCAGCAGCACGACCCTGTCCGCGGCCAGCCTCGCCAGCGCCGCGAGCGTCGCGGCGTGGTTCTTGTTCCGGTTCAGTTCGCCGATCGTCAACAGCACGACGGCGTCGTCGGCGAGGCCCAACCCGTCGCGTGCGTGGCGCCGCATGTCGGCATCCGGTCGGAACGCGGCGGTGTCGACGCCGATGCCGGGCAGACGCACCGCGGCGCCGGCCGCGAACGACTGCGCGATGCGGTGATCCTCCTGGTTGATCGTGATCAGGACGTCGGTGCAGCCGGCGAGCCAGCGCTCGAGCGGATAGTACGACCACCAATACCAGCGCGGCGCGCCCGCGAAGAAATGGAAGCCGTGGGCCGTGTAGACAGCCGGCGTCCGCGCGCGCCGGGCGGCCAGGCGCCCGACGACGCCGCCGATGGGCGACTGGCAATGCAGGAACCGGAAATCGTGGGCGCGCAGCAACGTGGCGACCTGACGGTAGGCACGGAGGTTCACCGGCAGGTTCCACGCGTTGCGCGCGAAGTCGATCTGATGGTGCCTGACGCCGCTGTCGTCGAGTTCGCGCGTATACTCGCGGACGCGCTCCGTCGTGCTGGTGTTGCCGGAGCGGAAGTTCGCGGCGACGTGCACCTCGGCGCCGAGTTCGCGGAGCGCCGCCAGGTTCGCCCGATTGAACTGGTCGAGCATCGAGGCGACCGACGTCAGGATCAAGACCCGGTCCATGTCCGCCTCACTCGGTGGCCGTCGCGCGTTCGGTCGCGCGGATGGAGTCGGCGAAGCCCACGACGCGGTAGTCTTCCCGGTACCGGCTCAGCTCGTGTTCATAGGCGAGATCGCCGAATAGCTTGTCCAGCAGATCGATCCTGCGCGCCAGGACGCGCACGCCGGGATTGAACGCCCGGAACAGCACGACGCGGCGGCCGTGGACCGCCGCGATCTGCTGGACCAGCGCCGCGGTCTTGACGTGCTCGCTGTTCTGCGGGAAGAAGAGGCCGCGTTCTTCGTTGTCGATCAGCAATTGCGCGCAGCGGCAGAGATTGTCGATGTAGATCATGCTGCGCCGGTTGTCGACGTCCGGGAAGAACGGGCAACGCCGTGCCAGGCGGGCCAACCTGGGGTAATTGCCCTTGCCGCCCGGTCCGTAGACCATGGGCGACCGGATGATCGCGACCTTGAAGGCGTCGGATTCGATCTCGCGCAGGCGCTGCTCCGCCTGGAGCTTGCTTTCGCCGTAGGGGTCGGCCGGCGCGGGCGTCGTTTCCGGGCCGATGAGGCCGCGGATCCGGCGGCCGGGGCCGTAGACGATGATGCTGCTCATGAAGATGAACTGCTTGACGCCCGCCGCCTTCGCCTTCGCCGCGGCCGCGTGCGCGAGATCGCGGTTGACGCGGAAATAGATGTCGGCGCGCCGGCGGTTGCGGGTGACGTGCGCGATTCCCGCCACGTGGAAGACCGCGTCGAAGGCGGCGAAGTCGGCCGCGCGCCAGGCGTCGCCGCGCAGGTCGACAGTCTCGACGCGGTACCGGTGCGGCGCGCGCGCGAGCCAGCGCGCGAGGTTGCCGCCGACGTAGCTGCCGGCGCCGGTGATCAGGATGCTCTTCATGACCTTCCTGCCGGCCGCAGCGCACTCGCCGCGGCGAACGACCCGCCACCGCGGCGCGTCGCGGCGCGCGGTCCGCCTGCTCGAGAGCCGGGGATGCTAGCCGAGGCCGAAGCCGGCCCACGGGCGGCCGCTGCGCAGGTACCATTGCAGCGCTCCGTAGGCGACGATCAACGCAAGGAAAACGGCCCGCCGCCAGCCGGTCAAGCGCAAACCCGCCAGCAACACCAGGAGCATGGTGCTCTCGAAGATCCGGGCGGTCACCTCGAGGAAGAAATAGGTCGCGAGGTAGAAGATGACCGTGCCGATCTCGAACGCGTGCCGATACGCGTAATTGCGGCCCTGCGCCAGCATGACTCCGAGCACCAGCAGCCAGAACAGGAACCCCAGGCCGCTGATGTCCGCCGCGGCGAAATCGTAGACCAGGCTCTGGCGCGCGCCGAGCAGCGCCGCCAGCCAGGCCAGGCCGAGCCCCACGCTCAGGCCGATGAACGCGAACATCGCCGCGCGCAGCCCCCCCGAGAAACGCAGCCTCTTCGCGGCGTTGACGCAGATCAAGAGGATCAACACGAAGAAGAAGGAGGCATGGATGAACGGCGCCGCCAGCAGGAGCGTCGCGCGCCAGAATCTGCGCGCGCTGAACCAGCCGGCCAAAAAGACGGCGATGGCCACACCCTGGCGCAGGTGCACGACGTGGTTCTTGAGGACCTGCGGCAGCAGCAGGAACGCCGCCAGCCAGATCAGATGGCGGGGATCGCGGCTGAGAACGAGATACGCGACCACGGCCGCCGGAAAGAAGATGATGGCGCGCATGGCGGTTTCCGGCGCCAGCACGGACGACAGGGCGGCGTTGACGAGCAGCCAGACAGGTTCGTTGGCCAGCATCGCGACGAGGCCGGCATGGAGGTGGCCGGCCAGGACGTCCCGGGACAGCACGACGTAGAAGAGATAGTTGTCGCGATCCAGGAAGACATGGAGCGGCAGACCGGCCAGAATGGCGCCGAAGATCGACGCGCAGGCGCCGCAGAAGAGCCGATAGGGCAGGCCCGGCTTGCGCTGCGGCGCCGGTGCGATCGGTGGCACGGCCCGGCCTCGCTCAAGCATGGCGCTGCCCGAGCAGTTCGAGGTAGCCGTCGACCGTCCGGTCGACGGAGAAGGCCGCGGCACGGCCGGCGACATCGGGATGCTGCGGGTCGGCGAGCGCTGCGAGGATGGCCGTGGCCAGGGCCGAGGGGTCGCCGACCGGCACCAGACGTCCCCAGCGGCCGTTCTCGAGGATCTCCGCGGGACCGTGGGGGCAATCCGTGCAGACGACGGGAGCGCCGCAGGCCATCGCTTCGAGCAGCACGAGCGGCATGCCTTCCCATCTGGACGACATCACGAAGAGCGCCGCGCGGCGCAGCCAGGCGACGGGATTGTTCACGAAACCCGGCAGCAGCACGTTCGCCGCCAGTCCGGAGCGCTCCACGAGCGCTGAGAGGTCGCCGCGATCCTCGCCCTCGCCGAGGATGACGAGCCGGCAGGCCCGCTGGGCGCGAGCGATGGCGAAGGCCGCGACCAGGGTCGCGTAGTCCTTCTGCTCGGTGAGCCGGCCGACGGACAGGATGACCGGCGGCGATCCCGCCTGGAACCAGGGATGGGTGAAGGGCTCGTCGAGATCGGAAGAGCGTCGTGTA
>CAZJWO010000096.1:0-14095 GCA_964549735.1 uncultured Fibrobacteraceae bacterium
CCGAGAAGCGCACGGCCGAGGATATCGCGCTGTTGGCCGAGGCCCTCGCCGACTTTGCCGCGGGCAAGGAGGTGCAGCCATGAGCGGATCGATCCTGCCGCCGAGCGCCTGCCAGCGCTGGCTGGGCGCCGAGACGCAGAGCCTCTTCGCCAAGGGCAGCCGCGGCCGCCGCGGCCTGACCTTGCCCGCCTGGGACGGCGAACCGGTGCCGGCGGCGCTGCCCGCGGCCGCGTGCCGCGCGGCGCCCGCCGATCTGCCGGATCTCAGCGAACCCGAGGTCATGCGGCACTACACGCAGCTCTCGAGCTTGAACCACCACATCGAGCGCGGCATGTACCCGCTCGGCAGCTGCACGATGAAGTACAACCCGCGCCTCAACGAGCAGATCGCCGCGCTGCCGGGATTCGCGGCGCTGCATCCCGCGCAGGACGCGCAGGACATGCAAGGCCTCCTGGCCGCCTTGCGCCTGCTCGAGGACAGCCTCTGCGAGATCACCGGCCTGGCGGCCTGCTGCCTGATCCCGGCGGCCGGCGCCCAGGGCGAGTACCTGGGGATGCTGGTGATCCGGGCGCTGCATCTGGCCAACGGCGAGCCGGACCGTCGCGAGATCCTGATACCCGACAGCGCGCACGGCACCAATCCGGCCTCGGTCGTGCTCGCGGGCATGACGCCGCGCACGCTGGTCAGCCGCGCCGACGGACGCATCGACCTCGACGCGCTGCGCCGCGCCTGCGGTCCGCAGACCGCCGGCATCATGATCACCAACCCCAACACGCTGGGGCTGTTCGAGACGGAGATCCTGGAGGTCGCCGCGATCGTGCACGCGGCGGGCGGCCGCCTCTATATGGACGGCGCGAACCTCAACGCGATCCTCGGCCGCGCCCGGCCCGGCGACATGGGCTTCGACGTGGTCCACCTGAACCTGCACAAGACCTTCTCGACGCCGCACGGCGGCGGCGGCCCGGGCGCCGGTCCCATCTGCGTGACGGCCGAACTGGAGCCGTTCCTGCCGGGGCCGCGCATCGTCGCGCAGGACGACGAGTTCGTCTTCGCGCGCGAGCCGGCCGGCGGCGACGACCTCGCGATCCACGCCTGGATGGGGAACGTCGGCATCTGCCTGCGCGCGCTCAGCTACATCCTGCGCACGGGCGGCGACGGCCTGCGGCGCGTGAGCGACATGGCCGTCCTGAACGCCAACTACCTGCTCGCGCGGCTGCGCCACATCCTGCCGGTGGACCACCCGGAGGGCTGCCTGCACGAGTTCGTCGCCAGCGGCCGCGCCTGGAAGGAGAAGTACGACGTCCGCACGCTCGACATCGCCAAGCGCCTGCTCGATTTCGGCGTGCACGCGCCGACGATCTACTTCCCGCTCATCGTGGAGGAGGCCTTCATGGTCGAACCCACCGAGTGCGAGCCGCGCGAGAGCCTCGACCTCTTCGTCGCGGCGCTCGAGCAGATCCATCGCGAGGCGCAGACCCGGCCGGAGCTCCTGCAGACCGCGCCCCACGCCACGCCGGTCGGCAGGCTCGACGAGGCGCAAGCCGCCCGCCAGCCGGATCTGCGCTGGCTGGGGCCGTGCAACTGTTGAGCCGGCGATGTCGTCCCTGCTGCACGTGATCGTCGATGGGCCCCTCGCGGGGTCCGTCAACATGCAGCGCGACGCCGAGCTCCTGGAGCGCTGGCGCCCGCCGCAGCCGCCGCTCCTGCGCCTCTACTGGTGGCAGCCCTACGCCGTCAGCTACGGCTTCCACCAGCGGCGCGCCGATTTCGACGACGCGGCCATCGCGCGCCTCGGCTTCGACCTGGTGCAGCGGCCGACCGGCGGCCGCGCCATCCTGCACGCCGAGGAATTGACCTACTGCGTCGTCGGCCCCAGCCCCTCGCCGCTCTTCGGCGACAGCCTGCACTCCTGCTACGCGCGCATCAACGAGGCCCTGGTCGCCTTCCTGCGCGATCTGGGCTACGCGCCGGAGATCTCCGGCGGCGAGGAGCGCGGCGAGATGCGCCAGGCCGTGTGCTTCAAGAGCGCCGGCCAGCACGAGATCCGCATCGATGGCCGCAAGATCGTCGGCTCGGCGCAGCGGCGCGGCGCGGGAGCCTTCCTGCAGCACGGCTCGATCCTGACCGGCCCGCGCCATGCCGATCTGCTGGCTTGCCTGCAGCCCGCGCGACGGGGCGCGCTGTCGCGCGAGCAGCTCCTGACCGCCACGACTGACCTCGGCAGGTTGCGCGGCCGACCGTGGACCGCGGACGAGCTGCCGGATCTCGCGGTGCGCGCCGCCACGGCGTTCGCCGCCGCGTTCGCGCTCTCGCCGCGCTACGTGAGCTGGGAAGACCTCGCCCGCGAGATGGACGCCGGCGACCGCTGAGCGCGGCTCTGTCAGAACATCAGCTGGGTGCTCAACCCGAAGCCGACGCCGCGCGTCGCCGAGCCGCCCAGTCCGCCGCGGCTCATGACAGCCACGTCGATGTGCCAGAAGCCCAGCCGCAGACCGAATCCGCCCGCCGCGCTGGCGCCCACGTGACCGCCGAGCGAAAGACCGGCGCGCGGCGCCAGCACGGCCAGCGGCCGCCACTCGGCGCCGACGTTCAGGCGCGGCTTCGTGCTCGTGCCGGCGCGGTCGGTGAAGCCCTGGACGTAGTCCGCGGCCACGAGCCAGCGGCCGCTGTCGCGCGCGGCCCCCAGGCGCAGGGTGCGCGGCAGGTGCGTCGCCAGGCCGGCGACCGCGTACGAGGTGTCGTGATCGGCGATGCCGTCGTCGCGTTGATCGTTCAGGAGGTTGATCTGGCTCGCGGTCACCCGGTACTCGGTGCGCTCGACCTCGCCGCGCCAGCTCAGGCGCGCCAGCGCGTTGTCCAGGGCCAGGCCCACGGTCCAACCGCCCGGCGCCAGCCAGGCGGCGCCGAGATCCAGGCCGTAGCCCTCGCCGTCCTCGGCGGTCAGGGCCGACAGGTAGGCTTCGCCGCCGATCTCGCCGGGGCCGGTCGTCACGCTGCCGCGCGACTCCTCGACCCGCAGTTCGTAGAAGCCGCGCAGGTAGCTCGCGGTGGCGCCTACGGCCAGGCGGCCGAGCGGCCCGTCATGGATCTGCTGGCCCCAGCTCACGGAGAGCTTCCCGAGCGCGAGACCGTCGCCCCAGGTGTCGCTGAAATCGACGGTCTGGTCCGGCTCGTTGCCGAACAGCACGATGTCGAACACGTCGCGATCCAGCTGGCCGCGGCCGACGGCGACGGCGCCGGTCGACAGCGCGAAGCGGCCGATCTGCAGACCGAGGGCGCCCGCGCGGACGCCGGCGTCGAGGCGGAACCCGTCCTGCGGGATGTCCGCCAGCAGGCGCTGCTTGTCGACGTACGTCAGCTCTTGCCCGGAGACCTCGTTGTAGCGCCCGAGCGAGAAGCTGTTGTTGTGGACGTCAAAGGCCACGCCCGCGAGCCGCAGGCTGGCGCCGCGGCTCAGCGCCAGGCCGGCGGGGTTCCAGGCCGCCGCCGCCAGGCCGCGCGCGGCGGCGGTATGGGCCTCGCCCATCGCCAGCGCGCGGGCGTCGACGTCGGCCGCGGCCTTGGCCGCCGGCAGGGCGGCGATCACGACCCACCCCCAGAACAGGCTCCGGGTGCGCGAGCGGGGAGCGTTGTGGCGTCTGCGTGGCGTCATCGGTCGTGCCTCCAGAGCGGAGCGCCGGGTACGGCCCGGCGCGGCCAGGTTCAGCGGGTGTCCCGCACGACGACATCCAGGCGGACCAGGCCCTGGACCGTGAGGTGGTCCGTGGTCATGATGCGCACGGGGTCGCCTTCGGTGCTGGGCAAGTTCACCTCGATCAGACTGTGCAGGCCGGCCGTGGCCAGCAGGCGGCTCTCGGCCGCCGTCAGCGCGACGACCGGCTCGCTGAGCCTCGGCTCGACCACGACGCCGGCGTCGCCGGTCTGTCCCGCCAGCACGGCGACCGGTCCGACGGCCAGCAGGGGAGCGGTCTTCAGCGCCTCGGGATCCGTGCCGAACAGCAGCCGCGCCTGCACCCCGACCGGCAGGTGGTTCAGGATCTGCAGACGGACCTCGGCCGCGCCGAGGTGATCCTCGATGAGGTCGCGGGTGTCCTGCTCGAGATCCAGCGCCTTGGTCGCGCCATAGAGCTGAGAGGAGGCGATGACCACCTCCACGGGCGAGACGATCTCCCAGTGGACCGTCGCGGCGTCGCCCTGCCGCACGGTGACCAGCGCGCCGTCGCCGCCCAGTTCGACGCGGCCGGCGAGGCTGATCTCGGTCGGCAGGTGATTCAGGAAGTCGACGACCGCGCTGTTGGTCTCGTCCAGGACGACGCGCGTGATGCCGGCGCGGTCCTCGCTGGCGGCCTCGATGGCCTGCGCGACCTGGAGGGTGCGCTCGCCGCCCGCTTGGTTGATGCCGACGAGCTCGAAGCTCGCCAGAGCCGCGACGCTGGCGGTGTTCGTCAGCTCGAGCACGAGGCTGGCGCGACGCAGCGTCAGGCCGTCCAACTCGTCCGGCAGGTCGACCTGTTCGAGGACGGGGACCAGATCGTAGCTCATCGCGGGCACCGTGCCGGTCACGCTCGCGAACTCGAGGCGACCGCCGCTGATGTCCGCCCGCACGCCCTGATCGGCCTGCAGGAGCACGTATTGGCCGCCGCTGCCGGGACTGCTGACCGTCACGCTCGCCGCCAGCTCGGCGAGCAGCTCGCCGGCGCCGGCCAGCACGCGGTGGCCGGCGAAGTCGACCTCGCGCGTCTGGTGGCCGCCGCCGGGCAGGTCGAAGATCAGCTGCAGCGGCTGGCCGGCCGGGTCGCGGACCGCTGCCCAGACGACCGTCGCCTGGCATGCGATCGCCATCTCGTTGGTCAGCGCGACGCTCAGGACGCCCTCGCTGATCTCGGCGTGCGCCACGCCGTAGTCGGCGGGCAGCGGCGTCGTGAACGCGGTGGCCAGCGACTGGGCCGGCACGATGGCCTCGGCCTCGCTGACCCGCAGGCCCGTGAACGACGCTTGCACCGCGATGGCGGCCTGCGCGTCGACCGGCACGGCCTGGCCGCCGGAACCAGGCGAACCGCCGGCGAGCCGCACGGCGACCTCGCCCGGCAGTTCGACGCCGGCGAGGTCGGCGGTGCGCTGGGCCTGCCCGCCAGGCGCGATCGGGTCGAAGTCGACGCTCGCCAGGACGATCGCGGTCGCAGGGTCGCGCAGTTCGAGGACCAGGCGGTCCGGTCCGGCCTCGGCCGAGACCGCGACCGGCAGGCCGTTGCTGAGACTGATCGTGAGGGTCCCGGCGGCGACGCTGGCGCGGCGCAGATCGGCGATGTCTTCGGCGCCGCTCTGGCTGGCGAAGGTGAACGCCGGCACGGGAGTCGTGGCGCCGTCGAGCCCGGCGGCGGCGGGGTAGAGGCCAGCGAGCGTGAAGCTGACGTCGACGCCGCTGTCGAGATCCAGGGTGAACGTGCCCAGTTCGCCGACGATGCGCTGGCTCGGGAACGAGGCGCCCAGGTCGAAGTCGAGGCCGACGGTCGCCGGTTCGCCGCTGATCCAGAAACCGAGGGTGCCGTCGTCCAGGGCGATGAGATGGTCCTGGTCGTCGATCAGGTCGGCGATCTCGAACCGCTCGACTCCCAGCGGCAAGGCCAGAGTCGTCGTGAACGTCGGCAGCTGCGGCTCGGCTATCTCGCAGCCGAGCAGCGCGAGTCCGCAATGGCCGCCGAGCAGCAACCAGAGCGGCAGGAGACGGGTCGGCGGGGGCAAGCGGCGTTTCATCGCGCGGTCCTTTGCTGGCGGGGCTCGGTGCACGGGACGGCGCCGGCGTAGGAAATCGCGTTCCAGCGGCCGCGGCGGGGCAGCATCGGACCTTCTGGGGAACCATGGGCCACCCCACGGGATGGCGGGACATCGTCGCCGCCAGGGCGTATCGTGCAATCCGGCCATGCGTCGCGCTTTCCGGTTGCAGCTTGCAAGAGCCCCGGCGCTCTTGACCGTCCGCGGGACGGTTCTTAGTATCCGGTTGCTGCGATGACGTCCGTTGCCGCGGCGACCTTCTCGCGAGAGGTCCGGTGTGCCGCGTTACCTGCTGCGTCGCCTGCTGAGTTCCCTGCTGCTCATCCTGGGCCTGCTGAGCGTGGTCTTCTTCCTGGTGCGGCTGATGCCGGGCGATCCGGCCGATCTCATCGACGAGCAGCACCTCGGCGCCGAGACGCGCCAACTCGTCCGCGAACGTCTGGGCCTGACCGGCCCGCTGGCCGTTCAGTACGCGAAATGGCTCGGCGGCGTGCTGCGCGGCGACTGGGGATTCAGCCTGCGCCAGCAGCGGCCGGTCGCCGCGGTCCTGCGCGAGGCCATTCCCGCGACGCTGGTCCTGACGGTGACGGCATTCCTGCTCGAACTGGCCGCGGGCCTCTCGGTCGGTCTGCTGGCGGCCAGCCATCCGCACCGCTGGCGAGCTCGCCTGCTGAACGTCGGCGGCCTCGTCCTGTATTCCCTGCCGAGCTTCTGGCTCGGCCTGATGGCCATCCTGGTCTTCTCGCGCACGTTGGGCTGGCTGCCGGCCGGCGGCATGCACGCGCCCGACGCGGATCTGCTGCCACCGCTGGCCAGATGGCTCGACCTGGGCCGACACCTGGCGCTGCCGGTCGTGGTGCTGGGGCTCGGCAATTTCGCCGTGACCGCGCGCCACGTGCGCGCCAGCGTCGCGCGCGTCCTGGCCAGCGACTGGATCCTGGCGGCGCGCGCGCGCGGTATCGGCGAGGCGCGCATCCTCTGGCGGCACGGTCTGCGCGGCGCTCTGCTGCCGGTCTTCACCCTGGCGGGCCTGAGTCTGCCGGGGCTGCTGGGCGGCGCGGTGGCGGTCGAGACGGTCTTCGGCTGGCCGGGCATGGGGCGTGTCGCGGTCCAGGCGCTCCTGGCGCGCGACTACCCGGTCATCATGGCCGTCACCGCGGTCGCGGCCGTCCTGGTCGCCCTCGGCTCGTTGCTGGCCGATCTGGCCTGCCGCTGGGCCGATCCCCGCCTGCGTCTGGAAGCCGGCTGGGAGGAGGTCCGCTGATGGCGCGCGCCGTGCTCGCGATCGGCGATGCGTATGGTCGCGCGCCTCGTACCGGCGATCTGTCGGTCGGTCTGTTCCTGGCGGCGCTCGGTCTGGCGGCCGCTCTCGGGGCGGGGATCATCGCGCCGGGAGATCCGACGGCGCTCGGAGCGCCGGGCACGTCGCTGCAGCCGCCGAGCTTCGCGCATCCGCTCGGCACCGATCTGCTCGGTCGCGACGTGCTGGGCCGGCTGCTGCACGGCGGGCGCATCTCGCTGCTCGTCGGCTGGTCGACCATGCTGCTGGCCACCGTGCTGGGCACGCTGGTCGGCCTGGCGGCTGGGCTCGGGCCGCGCCGGCTGCAGCGCGCGCTGGTCGGCCTCGTCGATCTGTTCCTCGCCTTCCCGACGATCTACCTCGTGCTGCTGCTGGTCGCGGTCTCGCGCCCGTCGCTCTGGCTGCTCATCGCGGTCCTGACGATTTCGAGCTGGATGGACGTCGCGCGCCTGGTCCGCGTCGAGGCGCTGGCGCTGCGCGATCGCGAGTTCGTCGCCGCGGCGCGCGGGTTGGGGCTCGCGGCCTGGCGCGTCGCCTGGCGGCACGTCCTGCCGAATCTGCTGCCGACCGTCCTGGTCGCCGGCGCCCTGCGCGTCGGTCAAGCGATCCTCGTCGAGTCGTTCCTCAGCTTCCTCGGCCTCGGCCCGCAGGAGCCGTTCGTGACCTGGGGCGCGATGATCGCCCAGGGGCGCGCCCACTTGCTGGATGGCTGGTGGCTGACGGCGTTCCCGGGTCTGGCGATCGCCGGCACGGTGCTCGCGTACAACCTCCTGGCCGATGGCTTGCGCGCGCGGATGCTGCCGGGCGCCGCCGCGACGGAGGTGGAGCGTGGCTGACGGCGGCTTGCTCGCGGTGCGCGGATTGACCGTCCGCTATGCGGGTGCGCCGGGACCGGTATTCGCCGATCTCGATCTGGATCTGGCCGCCGGCGAATGCCTGGCGGTCGTCGGTCCCTCGGGTTGCGGCAAGAGCACGCTGTGCCGGGCGCTGCTGGACCTGCTGCCGGCCGGTGCGCGGCTGGCGGGCAGCATTCGCTGGCAGGGCGTCGAATTGACCGCCGATCGCGCGCATTGGCATCGGCAACGGGGCGCCGGTGTCGGCCTCTTGCTGCAGGATCATCGCTTCGCGCTCGATCCGGTGCGGCGCGTCGGCGATCAGATCGCCGAGGTGGCGCGCCGCCGCCGGCCGCAGCTGTCCCGCGACGCCGCGCGCGAAGCGGTGCGCGCACTGCTCGCCGAGGTCCGTCTGCCCGAGCCGGAGCAGCTCGCGCGCCGCTTTCCGCACCAGCTGAGCGGCGGCCAGCGGCAGCGAGCCTGCCTCGCCGCCGCGCTCGCCGCCTCGCCGCGGCTGCTGCTGGCCGACGAGCCGACGACCGCGCTCGATCTCATCGTGCAGCGCGACATCATCGCCCTCATGCGCGACCTGGTGGCCAGTCGCGGACTCGGCCTGCTGCTGGTCACGCACGACCGGGACCTCGTGCCGGCCATCGCCTCGCGGACGCTCGTCTGGCCGCAGACGGAAGCGCCTCCCGTCGCGGCGCCGCCGCCGCGACCGTGGCGAGCCGTGCCGGATCCCTGCGTGCGCGTGCGGGGGTTGAGCGTGGCCGTGGCCGCCGCCGGTGGCGGTCGTCGCGCCGTGGTCCAGGACGTCGATCTCGATCTGGCCCCGGGCTGGACGCTGGGCCTGGTCGGCGAGTCGGGCGCCGGCAAGACGACGTTGGCCCGCGCGCTCGCCGGCTGGCTGCCGTCGTGCGCGGGCAGCATCGGCTGGGCCGGCGCCGGGGCGATGGCGCCGCGCGCCCGCCTGCGCGCCGTGCAGATGGTGAGCCAGGATCCGACCGCGGCGCTCGATCCGCGCCAGCGCGTCGTGGACGCGGTGATCGAGGCGGCGCGGGCGTCGGGCGATGCGCCCGACGTCGCGTCCGCGCGGGCGCGGGCGCTCCTGCGCGAGGTCGATCTGGATCCCGCGCTGCTGCGGCGCCGGCCGGACGCTTTGTCCGGCGGCCAGCGGCAGCGCGTGCAGGTCGCGCGGGCTCTTGCAGCCCGGCCGCGCGTGCTGGTCGCCGATGAGCCGGCCAGCTCGCTCGATCCCGCGCGCCGCCGCCGCCTGCTGGAACTGCTGCGGCGGCTGCAGGAGCAGCATGGCCTGGCCCTCCTGCTGATCTCGCACGATCTGGCGTGGTTGCAGGATTGGTGCGATCAAGTCGCGGTGCTGCATGCCGGCCGCATCGTGGAGGTCTATCGACCGGCAGGCGCGGATCAGCCTCGGCATCCGTTGACGCGCGATCTGGCCGCCGCAGCTTACCGCGCCTCGCCGCCCGGATCGGCGGCGCCGGCGTCACCAGCGCCGCTCGCGCCGCCGGCGGGCGCTGACCCCTCGCGCGGATGTCCCTACGCGTCGCGGTGCCGCCTGGTGGAGGCGGCGTGCCGATCCGCTCTGCCCGACCTCCGCGATCGCGGCGATGGACATCGCCTGCGTTGCCCGCCGGCCGATCGCCAAGCCAGATAGCAATTTATTGACACGCCCGGACGCGGTCTCTACATTTACCCAACGATTGCCGCGCGAACGCGAATCGTGCGTTATTTGGCCGTTGCGCAAGGGTTTCCGGAGGGTTCGTGCTGCGACTGGTCCACATGAATCGGGTCTCACCGGTGCCTCTATCGCGACGATCTGGAAGCGGATCCTGCCGGAACGAGGAGACCGCCGGATCGGTTCCCTTGGAAAGGAGCTCATCTATGCTCCGGCGTCCCCGTCGCCAGCGGATCGCCCTGGTCACCGGCCTGCTGGCCGCAGCGTTGTTGCTCGGCGCCGGCCAGGTTTCGGCTCAGGCTCAGCAGGGAATGATCAAGGGCCTCGTCAAGGATGGCGAGTCCGGCGATCTGCTCGATTACGCCAACGTCATCATCAAGGGGACGTCGCGCGGCACCATGACCCTCGGCGGCGGCGCGTTCTATTTCCGCGGCCTGGCGCCGGGCACCTACACCATCCAGGTGCTCTACCTCGGCTACGAGCCGGCCGAGCAGACGGTTGTCCTGCAGGCCGGCCAGACGGTCGATCTCTCGTTCATCCTGAAGGTCACGATCGTCGAGACGCTGCCGGCCTTCGACGTCGACGCGGCCCGTTACATGGTCGAGGTCAAGAGCGCGGTCACGACGCGCGACATCGGCAGCGAGAAGTTCGAACGGTATGCCATCGACTCGATCGACGACGCGCTCGCCCGCGAGGCCGGCATCATCGTGCGCGCCGGCCAGCTCTATGTCCGCGGCGGCCGGTCCGGCGAGGTCCAGACGCAGATCGACGGCGTCTCGATGGACAATCCGATCGGCGGCCAGACCCTGCAGGTGTCGACCCTCGCCGTCGAGAGCATCCAGGCCGTGACCGGCGGTCTGGACGCCGAATACGGCAACGCCCTCTCCGGCGTCATCAACATCACCACCAAGACGGGTTCCCGCGAGCGGTTCGAAGGCGGCTTGAAGTTCCTGACGGACGATTTCGGCCGCCGCGACCGGACGTTCACCGATTTCGACCGCTTCGAGTACGGCTTCGGCGGACCGTCGCCGGTCAAGAACCTGACGTACTACATCTCCGGCGACCTGAACTGGGCCGACGGCGAGAACTACTCGGTCGCCAATCGGCCCGAGTTCGATCTGAACGTGGGCGACACCAACCTGCTCTCGTTCCGGCGGCGGCAGAACAACACGGTGCGCGGCTCGGCCAAGCTGGCCTATTTCTTCGATGACGTCGGCACCAAGGAGCTGACGGCCGAGTACACCTATTCCGGCAGCTGGAGCCAGATCTACGCGCCGAACTGGAGCGTGGAGGGCTATGCCAAGCGGCTCATCTACATGCCGCAGATCCTGCCGGTCGGCGCGGGCGAGAACTCGGACGCGTACCTGTATGTCGGCCGCGCGATCCCGGTCTTCTACGGCCCCTGGTACGACGACATGCTGCGGCTCGCCCGCCCCGCCATCGTCCTGGAGACCCGCAACAACTCCTATGTGCGCCAGACGATGCCCGTGATCGAGGTGCGGTCAGCCGCCGACAACCGCATGTACCTGGTCGTCGCGCAGCCGATGTTCGACGGGTTCCGCTACCCGTATTCGTCGTTCTCCACCGTCGCGGAGGACTCCTCGTTCGCAGCGTTCAACGCCGCGGACAACGCCCTGCAGACGTCGGTCTTCAGCCAGAGCACCCGCCTCGTGTGGAAGCACCGCCTCGATGGTGCGACGTTCTACACCGTGGCGCTCGCGCAGGTCGCCTTCGATACGCGCCGCGACGTGCTCGGCAAGGACCCGTACATGTACAACCACGGCGGCATCGGATCGCCCAACGTGTTCACCGGCCAAGCCAACATCTACCAGACGAGCTCGGATTACTACACCGATCAGTTGAACCCCCTGTTCGTGACGACGAGCGATTTCCCGTACTGGGTCGAGCAGTTCAGCCGCACCTACTCGTTGCGCTTCGACCTGACCAGCGCGCGCTGGGAAGGCCATCTGGTCAAGACTGGCCTGCTCTTCATCTACAACGACCTCGAGGAGCTGGAGATCTCGTCTCCCGCCCGCCAGACGCAGAACCGCTTCACCGGCGAGCAGCGCCTCGGCAGCAGCCGCAACGAGTTCCAGACCTTCAACCCCGAGGTCTCGTGGTGGCTGCAGGACCGCTGGGAATACGAGGGCATGGTCATGAACTTCGGCCTGCGCTGGGACATGTTCTCGCCCGGCACCGCCGCCGAGATCCTGCTGCGCAGCGACGACGTCGACCGCAACGTCATCAAGTACAAGACGAAGTTCTCGCCGCGGCTCGGGTTCGCGTTCCCGATCACCGAGCGCGACGGGTTCAGCTTCCACTACGGGCGGTTCGTGCAGTTCCCCGACCGGGCGAACCTCTTCGCGAGCCAGGAACCCGTCGGCAACCTGGGCCTGCTCGGCAATCCGAACCTCAACGCCGAGAACCAGATCACCTACCAGGCGGCGCTGGTGCACCAGTTCACCGATTATCTGGCCGGGACGTTCGCGGTCTACTCCAGGGATATCTACAACCTCATCGCGGCCACCCAGGTCACCGACCCCTCGACGGGCAACGTGCTCGGCCGCTACATCAACCGCGCCTACGCCTCGGCGCGCGGCGCCGAGTTCTCGCTCGAGAAGCGGCTGAGCAGCAACTGGAGCTTCGACGCGGCCTACACCTTCGCCTACGCCGACGGCGTCGCGAGCGACACCGCGTTCGGCGCCAGTCCGGAAGGCCTGCAGTACCTGCCGACGCAGGAGCTGCCGCTGAACTGGGATCAGCGCCATACCGTGAGCTTCGGCATCTACCTCGACCAGCCGGGCGTCTGGAGCGGCAGCGTCGACATGCAATACGGCTCGGGCTTCCCCTGGACGCCGTTCAACCGCTTCGAGCGGCGCCAGGATCCGCTGCTCGAAAACAGCCAGCGGCTGCCGGCGACCCTCGATGTCAACGTCCAGTTCCAGCGCCACATCAACGTCTACGGCCAGCGCCTGACCCTCTATCTGCAGGGCTTCAACCTGCTCAACGAGGACCAGGTGCTGTTCGTGCAGCCAGGCGTCAACCCCGGCATGATCAACGCGGCCAACGCCGGCAACGCCTATCTGGTAGAGACCGGCAAGTTCGGCGGCGCGTTCCTGCAGGACCAGGACGGCGATACCTTCGATGAGTTCATCGAGATTCGGGACCCGCGAGCCTTCGCTCCGCATCGCTTGTTCCGCATCGGACTCGGCTGGCGCTTCTAGGCGCCGAGGCGCCGCGCGGCCGGCGCCGGGTGGAAAGGGAAGACGATGATCAGGATCCTCCGGACAGCTGCCATGCTCCGCCGCGCTCGTCTGCCTTTGCTGGCCGCGTGCGTATCGGTCTTTCTGGGCGCGTCGCCGGCCGCCGGTTGGGTCGAACTGCCCTACGATTTCGAGGAGCGCATCACGGGCAATCCGATACCGGTCGTCGACGGCTCGTACTTCATGAGTGCCGGCAACCTGCACATCAACATCACGAACATCGGCATCATCGGTTCGCTATACTCGTCGCGCTTGCGCATGTCGGACGCGCCGTCGGCCCAGTGGCCGGCGGGCAGCGGCAACGAGTACCTCTGGGCCGCGGGCCTCTGGGTCGGCGGTGTCCTTTTGGGCGAGCGCCTCGTTTCGACCGGCGTCTTCGACTTCGGCGAGATCCGAGCCCAGCCCAATCCCGAAGACACGATCTACGAGGCGATCGGAGCGCGGCTCGTCCGGCCGGCCGGCAACACCATCGCCAGCGGCCGGCGCTTCCCGGAGCCCAATCCGAACGACGACGATGACGCCGACGAGTTCGGCAATCCCCGCATCGACGAGGAAACGCTCAACGGGTACGACGACGACGGCGACGGCTTGATCGACGAGGATTTCGCGCAGATCGGCAACCAGATGATGGTTACGACCATGTACGACAACACGCGATTCTCGATCGAGAACAACCCGGACCACACGCCGCTGAACCTCAAGATCGTGCAGAGCTCCTACGCCTGGGAGAACCAGCAGGTGCGGGACTTCGTCGGCTTCGACTACACGATCACGAACATCGGCGTGACGGACATCACGAACATCTACATCGGCATGTTCGCCGACTGCGACATCGGCCCGCGGGAGGTCTCCGGCGCCAGCGATGACATGGCCGGCTCCTTCTCCGGCGCCGTCCGGGCCTCGGACGGCAGCTGGGTGCCGGTCGAGGTGGGCTACATGTGGGACGCCGCCGAGGAGCAGCGGCTGGATGGCTACTTCGGCGTCGCCTTCCTCGGCCATGACACCGATCCCACCGGGCGTCGCGCGCCGCGGACGGTGAGCCTGCGCGCGTTCCGGCACTTCAGCGGCCAGGCGCCGTACGACCAGGGCGGCGATCCGGTCAACGACGAACAGCGCTACGAGGTCCTCAGCACGCCCAAGCGGGATTCCAACGTGCAGTCGGGCAAGGAAGAGGACTACCGGTTCCTGGTGTCGGCCGGGCCTTTCGAGCGGCTCCAGCCGGACGAAGACC
>CAZJWO010000097.1:0-14033 GCA_964549735.1 uncultured Fibrobacteraceae bacterium
CTCGCGGTGCAGCGCTACGCGGCCCAGCACGTGGCCGAGGAATGCGTTTCCGTCATCAGCCTCACCAGCGACGAGATGAAAGGGCGCATCATCGGCCGCGAGGGGCGCAACATCCGGGCGTTCGAGGAAGCGACCGGCGTGGATGTCATCATCGACGACACCCCGGAAGCGGTCATCCTCTCGGCGTTCGACCCCGTGCGGCGCGAGATCGCGGCGCTGGCCCTGCAGCGCCTGCTCAAGGACGGCCGGATCCACCCTGGCCGCGTCGAGGAGGTCGTCGAAAGAACCCGCCTCGAGATGCAGGACCGCCTGCGAGAGCTGGGGGAGCAAGCCTGCCTCGAGGTCGGCATCGGCAACGTGAGCGTGGACCTCTTCCCGTATATCGGTCGCCTCCAGTACCGGACGAGCTACGGCCAGGTCCTGCTGGCCCACTGCAAGGAAGTGGCCGCGATCGCCGGCATCATCGCCGGCGAACTCGGCCTGGACGCGAAGTTGGCCCGGCGCTGCGGGTTCCTGCACGACATCGGCAAGGCCGTCGACCACGCCGTCGAAGGTCCGCACGCCCTGATCGGCGGCCGCATGTGCCGTAAATTCGGCGAGCATGCGACGATCATCAATGCGGTCGAAGGGCATCATCAGGATGTCGAACCGGAGTCGGTGTATACCTTCATCACCGCGGCGGCCGACGCCGTCTCGGCGAGCCGCCCCGGCGCCCGGCGGGAGAACCTGGCGAGCTATATCGCCAGACTGGAGAACCTGGAGCGCATCGCCGGGAGCTTCGCCGGCGTGCAGAAGAGCTACGCCATCCAGGCCGGCCGCGAGATCCGCATCCTGGTCGACCATCAGCTCGTGAGCGACGAAGAGGCCGCCCTGCTCGCCGAGGAGATCAGCCAGAGGGTCGAGCAGGAGTTGGAGTACCCCGGGCAGATCAAGATCATGGTCATCCGCGAGACGCGAGCCACGGCGCTGGCTCGCTGAGCAGCGCGGAAGGGGAGTGCATGCGGCTACTTGATGGGCGTCCGGTCCGCGAGGCCGTGTTGGCGCAGTTGGCGAGCCAGATCGCAGCAGGGCGGCGCGCGCCCGGCCTGGCGGTGATGCTCGTGGGCGATGATCCCGCTTCGCAGGTCTATGTGCGCAACAAGGAGAAGAGCTGCCGTGAGATCGGATTTCGGCACTGGACGCACCAGCTGCCGGCGACGGCGTCCGCGGACGCGCTCAGCGACCTGATCGCGAAGTTGAACCAGGATCCGCTCGTCGATGGCATCCTGTTGCAGATGCCGCTGCCGGCGCATCTGGAAGCGGCGCGTTTGCTGGCCGAGATCGATCCGGTCAAGGATGTCGACGGCTTCCACCCCTACAATCTCGGCCTGCTGGTCAGCGGCCGGCCGGGGCCGGTCGCCTGCACCCCGCGAGGCATTCTGCATTTGCTGGCCTACTACGAGATTCCCATCGCCGGCCGGCGCGTGGCCATCGTCGGGCGCAGCGTCATCGTGGGCCGGCCCTTGGCGTTGCTCTTGAGCTTGAAGGGAGCGCTCGGCGACGCGACGGTCACGATGTGCCATTCGCGGACGCCGGACTTGGCGGCCGTCACGAGCCAGGCGGATATCCTGATCGCCGCGGCCGGCGTACCGGAATGCATCGGGCGCCAGCACGTGCGGCCCGGCGCGGTCGTCGTCGATGTCGGCATCAACCGCGTCCCGGCGCCGGATACCTCGCGCGGCCAGCGTCTGGTCGGCGACGTGCGGGCGGCCGACATGGTCGATCATGCAGCGGCGCTGACGCCGGTGCCGGGCGGCGTCGGGCCGATGACCATCGCCATGCTGCTGCAGAACACCTGGGAGGCGATGTTGCGCCGCGAGGGTCGGCATGAAGTCTGAACCATGGCGGCGAGACCTGTCGCGTGAACAGAAGGCCGTCGACGAGACGCTGCGGCACGAACTGGCGATCTGTCGCGGCATACCGCGACGCTTGCGGCAGGCGATGGCCCACAGCCTCTTGAGCGGCGGCAAACGGCTGCGACCGGTGCTCGTCCTCTGGACCTGGGACGCGTTAGCGGGCGCCCGCCGCCAGCGGACTGCCGTTTCGCGCGCGGTGGCGACGCGCGCGGCGGCCGCCGTCGAGATGGTGCACACGTACAGTCTCGTCCATGACGACTTGCCCGCCATGGACGACGACGTCCTGCGGCGCGGCCGGCCGACCTGCCACGTAGCGTTCGACGAAGGCACCGCCGTCCTGGCCGGCGACGCCCTGCAAGCTCTCGCGTTCGCCGTGCTGGCGGACTGCGGGCCACGCGCGGCGCAGATGGTCGCGCTGCTGGCCGCGGCCGCGGGCCCGGCCGGCATGGTCGGCGGGCAGCAACTCGACCTGCAGGCTGAGAACGCGCAGCTCGACGCGACGACCGTCCGACGCATTCACGACGGCAAGACGGCCGCCCTGCTGGCGGCTTGCCTCGCCCTGGGCGGGATCTGTAGCGGCGCGGACAACGTGCGCGTGGCGCGGCTGCAGGCGGCGGGCCGCTGGCTCGGGCTGGCGTTCCAGGGCGCCGACGATGTGCTCGATGTCACGGCGAGCAGCAGTACGCTGGGCAAGACGCCGGGCAAGGACCTGGCCAGCGGCAAGGCGACCTGGGTGCGCCTGGAGGGCCTGGAGGCGGCGAGGAACCGCATGCAGCGCCAGGGCAGGCGGGGCGTGCGCGAACTGGCGGCGCTGCTGCCCGCGGGGCAGGCCACGGACCGCTTGCTGGGCCTGGCGCGCTACATGTATGAACGCGATCGCTGAAGCCGCGAGCATGGCGCCGGACTACCGTCTGGACATCTGGATGATCGTGCTGCTCGGCGTGGTGGGCGGCCAGGGGCTCAAGCTCGCGCTGTATTCGTTGACCCAGCGGCGATTGCAGCTGGCGGTCCTCGGTCAGAGCGCTGGTCTGCCGAGCGTGCACGCCGTGGTCGGCGCGTTGCTGCTGGCGTTGTGCGTCGTGCGCCTGGGGTGGCGGGCGGCGGAGACCTCGGTCGCTCTCGTGTTCCTCGTGATCACGGTCTTCGACGCCATGCGGGTCCGCGGCGCGGCCCAGCGGCAGCGGCGCCTCGTGCATGATCTCGTCCTGCTCGCGCCGGAAGCGGGCATCTGGCGCCGGCGCGTCGCGGGCTATCTGGACATCCTGGCCCACACGCCCATCCATGTCGCGGCAGGCGTGGTCTGGGGCTTTCTCTTTGCCTTGGTGTTGGGAAAGGTCTAGACTGTGGGGGCTGGTGGTGAACCCCGACAAGTGAGTGGACGCATGCGGCCGATCCTACCGCAGTTGCAGCGCCCGGCAGACCTCGACGGTTTGGATCTCGCCGACCTCAAGCAGGTGTGCGCCGAACTGCGCGAAGCCATCATCGGCACGGTCAGCCTGACAGGCGGCCACCTCGGCGCGAGCCTGGGCGTGGTCGAACTGACGGTCGCCCTGCATCGCGTCTTCGACTCCCCGCGCGACAAGATCCTCTGGGACGTCGGGCATCAAGCATACGTGCACAAGCTCTTGACGGGCCGTCGCGACCGCTTCGCGACGCTGCGCACCCGCGGCGGGCTGTCCGGCTTCCCGAAGCGCAGCGAGAGCGAGCATGACATGTTCGGCGCCGGACACGCGAGCACGGCCGTCTCGGCCGCGCTCGGATATGCAGCGGCCCGCGACGCCTGCGGCGGCCAGCACAAGGTCGTGGCCGTCGTCGGCGATGGGGCGCTGACCGGCGGTCTGGCCTTCGAGGGTCTGAACAACGCCGGTCAGGCGAACACCGATCTGCTCGTGGTGCTCAACGACAACAAGATGAGCATCTCGCCGAACGTGGGTGCGATATCGCGCTACCTGACGCTGATCACCTCCGACGAATTCTACAATCGCTTCGAGGCGGAGGTCTGGAAGCTGCTGGGCGTGATGCCGAAGGGCAAGAAGGCGCAGGAGCTGGCCGGCCGGATCAAGGAAGGCCTCAAGAACCTGGTCGTCCCGACCATCCTCTTCGAGGAGCTCGGCTTCACGTATTTCGGTCCGATCGACGGCCACGATCTGCCGCTTCTTCTGCGCACGTTGACGCACGTGGGGAAGTTGCGAGGACCGCAGCTCGTCCATGTGGTGACGGAAAAGGGCAAGGGCTATGCGTTCGCGGAACAGGACGACCAGCGCTACCACGGCGTCGGCGCCTTCGACAAGGCCGAAGGCATCAAGGTCAAGCCGACGCGGGTGCCGAGTTGGACGGACGTGTTCGGCGACGCGTTGACGGAACTGGCGCTGGCCGACGAACGCATCCACGGCATCACCGCCGCGATGCCGTCTGGTACCGGCATGGACCGCATGCAGCGTGTCTTGCCGCAACGCGTATGGGACGTGGGCATCGCCGAGGCGCACGCCGTGACGTTCGCCGCGGGATTGGCATGCAACGGGCTGCGTCCGGTCTGTGCGATCTACTCGACCTTCCTGCAGCGGGCCCTGGACCAGATCATCCATGATGTCGCGCTGCAGAAGCTGCCGGTCGTCTTCGCGGTGGATCGGGCCGGCCTGGTCGGGGAGGACGGGCCGACGCACCACGGCGTCTTCGACCTGACCTACCTGCGCATGGTACCGGACATGGTCGTCATGGCGCCCGCCGACGAGGAGGAACTGCGTCGCATGCTGGCGACCGCGCTCCAGCGCGCGGACGGACCGAGCGCGATACGCTACCCGCGAGGAACGGCGGTCGGAGTGCCGCTGTCCGCCGGCATCGAGCCGCTGCCGGTCGGCAAGGCGCGCCGCCTGCGCGACGGCGATCACCTGGCGCTGCTGGCGATCGGTTCGCTCGTGCAGCCGGCCGTGCGTGCGGCGGATCTGCTCGCGCGCCAGGGCCTCGAGGCCGAGGTCGTCGACATGCGCTTCGTCAAGCCGCTCGACGAACAGGTCCTGGCCGACGTCTGGCAGCGCCATCGCCTCGTGTTGACCCTGGAGGAGAACGTCCTGGCCGGCGGATTCGGCGCGGCGGTCCTGGAATGGAACCACACGCTGCCGCTCGGCGAGGCGCCGCGCGTGCGCTGCCTCGGCATTCCCGACGCCTTCCAGGATCAGGCCTCGCGCGGGGAACTGCTGGCCGATCTCGGCCTTCACCCCGAGGGCATCGCCGCGGCGGCCGCCGCCGCTTGGCAGGGTCTTGTCGGACGACGGAGCGCGCGCACGGCGTCCTGAAGGGGAGGGGTGAGCGTGGCGGCGCAGCAGCACGTCCGGCGCCTGGGGGTCTGCGGCAATCCGCGCAAGGCCGATCTGCGACCCGCGGTCAGCCAGCTCTTGGAGATCTGCCGGCGGCGCGGCGTCGAATTCTCCATTTGTCGGGACCTCACCGATCTGGCGCTCGACGGCGCGACACCCCGCGGCGACGAGGACCTCGTCGGCAGCGCGGATGTCCTGGTGGCGATGGGCGGCGACGGAACGATGCTGCGGGCGGCGCGTATGATCGGCGACCGTGGCGTCCCGCTGCTCGGCATCAACCTCGGCTCCCTCGGGTACCTCACCGACGTTCCGGTCGAGAGCTTGCCGACGGCCATCGCGCGCGTGCTCGACGGCGACTATTTCGTGGTGGGACGCTCGCGGGTGCGGTGCGCGATCCGGCGGGACGGCGCGGTCGCGCAAGAGATCGCGGGGTTCAACGACGTCGTCGTCAACATGGGACGCCTGCCGCGGACGCTCGATCTCGAATTGCAGATCGGCGGCACGTCCCTCGGGCGCTTCCTCGGCGATGGGGTCATCTTCGCGACGGCGACCGGCTCGACCGCCTACAGCCTTTCGGCCGGCGGCGCGATCTGCCAGCCGGAACTGCCGGGATTGCTGGTGACGCCGATCTGCCCGCATGCTCTCGGCATGCGCCCGTTGATCCTGAACGACACCGTCGACATCCAGCTTCTGCTGCACGAGGTCGGGGCAGGCGCCACTTTGACCGCGGACGGCCAGTTCGCGCTGCCGCTGCAGAATGGCGATCGGCTTTCTTGCCGGCTGACGCCGCCGACCGTACGCTTGGTCAAGTTCCACGACAGCGACTTCTTCGAGGTCCTGCGCCACAAGCTCCACTGGGGCATGGCGCCTCGCCTGCGGGCCGGCAGCCGCCGGTACCATTCCGGTTGCGAGCCACACGGCGGAGCCGGGTGATGCTGCTCGAGCTGCGCATCAGCAATCTGGCGCTCGCCGAAGACGTCGCGCTGCGACCCGGACCGGGCTTGACGGTGCTGACGGGCGAGACGGGCGCCGGCAAGTCGCTCGTCGCCGGCGCGTTGCACGTGCTGGCCGGCGGCCGTGCGGAGCGAGGCCTGGTTCGCCGCGGCGAGGATCTCGCCTGGGTCGAGGCCGTGTGCGATCTGAGCGCGCGTACCGATCTGCGGGAAGCGATCGCCCGCCTGGGTATCCGCTGCGCGGACGACGCCTTGCTCGTGTTGCGCCGCGAGTTGCGGCGGGAAGGTCGCGGCCGGGTGCTCATCAACGGCGAGATCTCGTCGTTGGCCGTTCTGGAGCGTCTCGGCGAGATGCTGTTCGTCGTCCAGAGCCAGCATCAGCAGCGGGAGCTCGCGGCCGCCGGATACGCGCGGGATCTGCTCGATGCCGTGCTCGGCAACGCGTCTCTGCGCGGCGCCGTCTCGGCGGCGTTGTCCGAACTGCGCGCGGTCCAGGCCATGTTGGCGCGGCGCCGCCGGGAACAGGAACTGGCCGCCGAACAGGTCGATTTCTGGCGCTACCAATGGGAGGAACTGAACACGGCGGCCCTGCAGCCCGGCGAAGAGGAGGATCTGGCCGAAGCCATCGCCGTCAAACGCCATGCGCGGGCCTTGCAGGAGGCGGCGGCGCTGGCGCTTTCGCGCGTGGATGGCGGCCCGACGCCGGCGCGCGAGTCGCTCGGCGCGGCGATCGCGGCCCTGCGGTCGGCAGCCGCGCGGTCACAGCGCCTGGCGACCGCTCTGCAGTGCCTGGAAGTCGCCGCCGACCAGACCGCCGAGGCGGCGGGCGAACTCGAGCGCTTCCTCGACGGTCTCGAGACCGACCCGCGCGAAGCTGCTGAACTCGAGCAACGCAAGGCGCTGTACGAAGAGCTGCGGCGCAAGCATCAGCGCGACGTCGCGGGCCTCGTCGCGCTGCGCGATCAGCTCGCCGAGCGCCTCGCGCGCCTGGATCAGGCCGGCGACGACCTCGCGCAACTATCCGCCGGCTGCGAGGCGGCACGGCAAGAGCTGACGGACGCGTGCCTGGCGTTGCGCCGGTCGCGCCAGGCGGGCGCGAGCGCCGTCGCCGCGGCGGCCGAAGACGTCATCCGGCCGCTCGCCCTGCCCGCGCTCGAACTCTCGTTCGCGATCGAGCCGCAGCTCGGCGCCGACGGGGCGATCAGCCTCGACGGCGAGATGTGCGTCGTCGACGCCGCCGGCGCTGACAAGGTCCGCCTGCTGGTCCGGACCAATCCGGGCGAAGGGACCGGCGAGGTGGCGGCGATCGCTTCCGGCGGAGAACTGGCGCGCATCCATCTCGGGCTGACTGTACTGCGTCGGAGCGAACAGGCGCCGTTGCTGCGACTCTTCGACGAAGTCGACGCGGGTTTGGGGATGGATGCGGCGACGCCCGTCGCCTGGCTGCTACGCGATCTCGCCGAACATGCGCAGGCCGTCTGCATCACGCATCTGCCGACTGTCGCGGTGCATGGCCAGCAGCACTGGCGGGTCGCGAAACTCGTCACTGGCGGTCGCACCGCGTTGTCGCTGCGGGAACTCGCCGGCCAGGATCGCGTCGACGAGATCGCACGCCAGCTGGGCGGCGAAGGCTGGCGGCGCGGGGATGCGGCCGCGCAGCTCGCCTACGCGCGCGAACTGCTGGCGGCCGCCGAAGACAACGCGGCGCCGCGGCGCGCCGTGCCGCGCGCGCAAGGCGGCTCGGCTTGACAACTAGCGCGCAGGGTGTAAGTTGGAGCGTCCGTCATGCCCCGTGCCGGGTTCTTCCGGTGCGCCCGTAGCTCAGCTGGATAGAGCGCTTGCCTCCGGAGCAAGAGGTCGTGGGTTCGAATCCCGCCGGGCGTACCACGCTTTTTCGGGATGCTATGCTGCGCACGATTCTCCTCATCCTGGCCGGGCTTTGGATCTTGCCCAGGCTGGTGCGCCTGCTGACCGCCGGACGGCCGCCACGGCCGCGGGCGCGGGATGCGAGCCCCGGATCGCCTGAGCCGCCCAGCCATCTGCAGGATCTGACGCGACAGGACATCTCCGATGCTGAGTTCGAAGAAATCCCCCCGGAAGAGTAAGATCTTTCTTTCGCGTTTCCTGGCCGCCGGCGAGGATGCGGCGACGATCCGCGATGTCCGGCGTCTGCAGGAGTTCCTCGCGGGACAGATCGTGCTGGCCGTTCTGCAGGCGGGTTTCCTGGTGGCGCTGGCGTTGTTCGCACGTGCGGTGTTCCACATCTTCGAACGCCACGGCGACGCGCTCAATCCCCTCTATCTGCGCTTGAGCCTGGGGGGAATCCTGGTATGTTTCCTGCTCGTCGGCCGGCGCCTGGTCGCGCGGATCCGCCTCCTGCTGGAGCTGCGGCGCGACCTGGCGGATGCCAATCGACGCTTGCGCGAGCTGCGCGAAGCCTTGCGCAGGCGCGCAGGCGACGGGCCGCCGCGCTAGGGAACCGTGCGGCCTTTCACCTGCAGAACACGAGGAGCCAGGCGCGTGCGTAGCGGCCGACATGAGGAATTGATCAAGAAACTGACAGATCGCTCGGCCCATCTGGCGGTGATCGGTCTCGGTTACGTCGGACTTCCGCTGGCCGTTTCGATGGCCAAGGCCGGATTCCGCGTCACCGGCCTCGAACTCTCGCCGGTCAAGGTGGCGCAGATCAACGCGGGCCGCAGCTACATCATCGATGTCGACAGCGCCGAACTCGGCCCGCTCGTGGCGTCCGGCCGGCTCTGCGCGACGACCGACTGCCAGTGTCTGGCCGGCGTCGATGCCGTGAACATCTGCGTGCCGACGCCGCTCAGCAAGACGCGCGATCCTGATATCAGCTACATCCAGGCGGCGGTCGCCGCGATCAAGCCGCACATGCACGCCGGAGTCCTGGTCATCCTCGAGAGCACCACCTACCCAGGCACGACCGAGGAGATCATCGTGCCCCAACTGGGTGCCGACGGCCTGGAGGTCGGAGTCGACTTCTTCGCGGCTTTCTCGCCGGAGCGCGTCGATCCCGGCAACCAGGTCTATCAGACCCACAACATACCCAAGGTCGTCGGAGGAGTGACACCCGCCTGCACGGAGGCGGCCCGCACGCTGTACTCGCAGTTCCTGCAGACCGTGGTTCCTGTCAGCTCGGTACGCGTCGCCGAGACCGTCAAGCTGCTGGAGAACACGTTCCGCAGCGTGAATATCGGCCTGGTCAACGAGATGGCGCTGATGTGCCACGCGATGGACATCGACGTCTGGGAAGTGATCGCCGGGGCCGCGACGAAGCCCTTCGGCTTCATGCCGTTCTATCCTGGACCGGGCCTGGGCGGACACTGCATCCCGATCGATCCGTTCTACCTCTCCTGGAAGGCCAAGCAGGCCGGCGTCGAGTCGCGCTTCATCGAGCTGGCCGGCGCGGTCAACGGCGCGATGCCGCGGTACGTGGTCAACCTGGTCGCCCAGGCGCTCAACGATCTCGGCAAACCCATCCGCGGCAGCCGGATCCTCGTCGTGGGCGTGGCCTACAAGGCGGACATCGACGATACCCGCGAGTCGCCGGCGCTGGACATCATGAATCTCCTGGCGAAGCTGGGCGGCGAGGTCTGGTGGTACGATCCGCTGGTCGACGACCTGCCGCAGCAGCTCGCGGCGCGGCGCTTACGCGACTGGACAGCCGCCGCGCTGGGCTCCTTTGCCGCGGCCGTGATCGTGACCGGGCACAAACAGGTCGATTATAGTACCTTGGTGGACGCCTGTCCGGCGCTGGTCGATACGCGCAATACGCTGCACGATTTCGGCAGCGCCAAGATCACCAGGCTCTAACGTCGTCCGCAGATACCGGGGAGCAGTCATGACACGCTACATCGTCACCGGCGGCGCCGGCTTCATCGGGTCGCACATCGCGGAGGCCCTGGTCCGCCGGAGCCACGACGTCGTCGTCATCGACGACCTTTCGACGGGGCACGAGCACAACCTGGCCTCGTTCCGCGACCGGATCACCTTCGTGCGCGGCAGCGTGACCGACCTGGATCTGCTGCGCGAGCATTTCGCCGGGGCGACGGTCGTGTTTCATCAAGCGGCCCTCGCCTCGGTACCGCGATCGGTAGCGGACCCCCTGGCGAGCAACGAATCGAACATCACCGGCACCCTCAAGGTGTTCCTGGCGGCTCGCGACGCCGGCGTCAAGCGCGTCGTCTATGCGGCCAGCAGCTCGGCCTACGGCGATTCCGAAGTGCTGCCGAAACGAGAAGACATGCCCGCCCGGCCGCTGTCGCCTTACGCGGTCACGAAGTACGTCAACGAGCTCTACGGGGCGGTGATGACGGGCATCTACGGCCTGCCGACCATCGGGCTGCGCTACTTCAACGTCTTCGGCCCGCGCCAGGATCCCGCCAGCCAGTACGCCGCGGTGATCCCGCTCTTCATCACGGCGTTCCTGGCCGGACGGGCGCCGACGATTCACGGCGATGGCGGCCAGTCGCGCGATTTCACGTATATCGACAACGTCGTCCAGGCGAATCTCATGGCCGCCACCGCCGGCGCGGACGCGGACGGCCTCATCTACAATATCGCCTGCGGCGCGAGCGTCACGGTCAAGGACATCTGCCTGCGGATCAGGTCCCTGGTCGGCAGCGACATAGAACCGCTGTTCGGACCGCCGCGTGTCGGCGACGTCCGGCATTCTCTCGCGGCTACCGAGCGCGCGCAGCAGAAGCTGCGCTTCGAGCCGGAGATCGCGCTTGACGAGGGGCTTCGTCGTACGGTGGACTGGTATCGTCGCCGGCACGGGGAGGCCTGAGATGCGACCTATGTCTCGTCGGCTCGGCGCGCTAACCGGGGTCTTGCTCTGCGTCGGCGCGCTCTGCGTCGCGGCCGTAACCTCCGCCCAGGAGGCGGGCGCGACGACAGCGCTCTACCGCGTGGCGCCGGGGGACGTCCTGCGGCTGAACGTTCCGCAGCAACCCGCCCTCGATCGGGAGCTGACCGTCAGCGCGGACGGCATCGTCTACCTCCCGCAGATCGGGGAAGTCAGCTTGCGCGGCCTGTCGCTGCGAGACGCGCGCGAGCTGCTGGGCCGGCGTTTGCAGCTGTTCAACCCGGCGATCACGGAGGTCGTGCTGGCGGTCATCGAGTACAGCGGCCTGCGGGTCTTCGTGCTCGGCGCCGTGAACTCGGTCGGCAGCTACACGTTCGAATCTCCGCCGACGCTCTGGGAAGTCCTGCGCGCGGCGGGCGGACCGTCGTCGAACGCCAATCTCGCAGCCTGCCGCGTCATCAGCATCCAGGACGGACGGCCCGTCTCGCGGACGGTCAATCTCACGGGCTACCTGACGGGAGAGACCTTTCCGACGGAGCTCTTGCAGGGCGGCGACACGCTCGTTGTGCCGACGGTCGCCGATGGCATCGTCGGCGTGCCCGCCTCGCGAGGCGTGCAGGTGTTCGGCGGCGTCGGAACGCCGACGACCGTGCCGCTCGAACAGCCGACCGAGTTGCTGACCGTCCTCATGCTCGCGGGCGCACCGCTCGAGACCGCGGAGATGCACAAGATCAACTGGGTCCACCGCGGCGCGGGAACGCCAGGGACTGATCTCGCGATCCGGGTCAACATGCGGGAGTTCCTGCAGAAGGGCGACAGCGCTGGCAACCCGGTCATCTACCCGGGGGACATCGTCTACCTGCCGACCTATCGGGAGGGCTGGTTCCGGAGGAACCTGCCGCTGATCCTGTCCTCTCTGACCGGGGTCACGACCTTCTGGCTGGCTTACGACCGTCTGAACGATTGATTGCCGCGCGCGGCAACCGGGCGGCGAGAATATATAAACAAATAAACTCTTGTATAGGGCTTGTTTTTTTTTCGCCGGCATGGTACCATATTGGCCTGTTTCGAACTGCCTGGGGGCAGGTATTACGACCTGAAAGGCGTCAGACACGCGGGGCCCAACGCGTCAGCAGGCGCGGCGGACTATCCAGCGGGCTGCACGATCTGGAGGGAAAGGCGATATGTCGGAACGTAAATCCAATTTCATGGCGCCCGCGACCTCGGCCGCCGCGGTCGCGGCGCCGGGTGCGACGGCCCCGCAGACGCACGAGCTGATTCCCGCCGTCTCGGACCTCAGCGAAGCGCTGCCCGGCCGAACCTACCTGGCGAGCAAGCGCCTTTTCGACATCGTGGCCAGCATCATCGGCCTGGTGTTCTTCGCGCTGATCCTGCCGTTGTTGGCCGTCATCATCAAGCTGGATAGTCCAGGCTCGGTCTTCTACCACCAGGAGAGGGTCGGCATCAACCGGCGGCGGCGGCGGCGCGGCCTGAAGAATGGCGACCGCCGCAAGGTGCTGCATCCGGGACGCCCGTTCTACGTGCACAAGCTGCGGACGATGTGCAGCAACGCCGAGGCGAACGGCCCGCAGTGGGCCAGCCGCAGCGATGCCCGCATCACCCGTGTCGGCCGCTTCTTGCGCAAGACCCGCCTGGACGAGGTGCCGCAGCTCTGGAACGTGCTCAAGGGCGACATGAGCCTCATCGGCCCGCGACCGGAGCGGTTGTGCTTCATCCGCAAACTCGAGCACGAGGTGCCGTTCTATCACGACCGGCTGCTCGTCAAACCGGGGCTGACGGGATTGGCCCAGGTCCGCAACGGCTATGACGACTCTCTCGAGAGCGTCGTCCGCAAGGTCGAATTCGACCGCCAATACATCCGGCGTTGCGGCCCGTTGACCGAGGCCGGCATCCTGCTCGAGACCGTCCGCGTCGTGCTCAAGGGAGAAGGCGCCCGCTGACGTCCCGCAACCGCGTGTCGCGGCGTTCCCCGCGTTTCGACAGACCACCGGTCGAGCGGTCGGCGACCGCTTTTCGCGGCGGTGCTTGCCTCGGTGGCCGCGGCTTGCTAAGGTACCCGCGCGCCAGGATCGGCCGGACCCCGCAGCGGCCGGTGACTGGCCTGCGGCCGCGCTACCGCGGCGGCAGCCCACCGTCATCTCCGCCAGGAGTCGGATCGTGAGCGGTCGAACGAGGTCGATGCTCATCGCCGTCGGGATGCTGGCGCTCATGCTGCCGCTCCTCGGCGGCTGCGGCGTCTATTCCGCAACCAGCGGGCGCGTCGATGCGTCGATCAGGCGGGTCGCGGTTGAGTTCTTCGAAAACCGGACCTCGGAAGCCGATCTCGGCATCGAGTTGGCGGAGCTTGTCATCGCGGCCCTACAGGAAGACAATACTCTCAAGGTCGTGGACTTTCCCGCCGCGGACAGCGTGATCGATGGCGCCGTGACAAGGTACTTCCTTCGGCAGGCGTCGATTTCTCCCGACCAGCAGGTCGACGAATTCCAGGTCCAGATCACGGTCGAGCTCAACTTTCGCGTCAAATCGTCCGGCAAGGCGATCTTCGAGAACAAGCGCTTCGACGGTTCGGGCAACTATTTCTTGAACGATCCCGGAGGGTCGAGCGAAGTCACCGCGCGAAAGGAAGCTGCTGATGAAATCACGAAGAACATCCTCGCGCAGATCGTCGAGGATTGGTGATGGCGACGCGACGTAAATCGACGCCAGCGTCGAGGGCGGCGCGCGATTTCAAGGCTCTGCTCGCCGATGATCTGCGCACCGGCAATCTGCGGCCCGTGTATGTCCTGGAGGGGGAGGACCAGCTCCGCATCGAGCAGGTCGCAACGTATATACGATCGCTCGTGCTGGCACCCGGCAGCGAAGCTTTCAACGACCACGTCCTCGACGCGGAAACAGCCGGCTGGGCAAGCATCATCCAACAGGCCCGCAGCTGCCCGATGTTCGGAGGGCGTCAGGTCGTCTGGGCGCGGCATGCGGATCAGATCAAGCCGAAGGAAAAGGACCCGCACGAAGCCGCGCTCGC
>CAZJWO010000098.1:0-13754 GCA_964549735.1 uncultured Fibrobacteraceae bacterium
ATCGACCTCGACACCGCCGCCTTCAACAAGGTCATGGAGTGCTTCGGCCTGCCGTAAGCCGACGAACAGCAGCAGAAAGCCCGCGATCTGGCGATCAGCGAGGCGACGCGCGGCGCGACGCGGGTTCCTTTCTCGGTGCTGGCCCGCGCGCCGCGGTTGCTCGATCTGGCGGCCGAGATGGCCGTGATCGGCAACCAGAACAGCCTCTCCGACGCCGGCGTGGCCGCTCTCTGCGCCGGCGCCGCGGCCGAGGGCGCGTACTACAACGTGCTGATCAACCTGGCGCAACTGGCCGCTCTCGACCAGAGCGCCGAACCGGAGTTCGCCGCGCGCACCCGGAAGGAGAGTTCGGGGCTCATGGACGCCTGCGAACAGAAGGCCCAGGCGGCCCGGCAGGCGATCCGCGGGCGGCTCGAGGCGTTGCTGTAGGCGGATCCGGACTGCCGGCAGCACGCCGCGTAATCGCGATCGGCTACTCGGAAGGGACCGCGCCCTGGCGCGTTCTCGGCGGCGCCCGTGGACGCCCGCGGGCAGCGTCCTTGACCGCGCGCCGAAAAGCGCGTTACCTTTAGCCCCGTTCGAGCGTCGCCCCGTCTTCCGCGGAAGGAACCACCCCCATGGCAGCAGGTCCTGCCAACGCGCCCGAGCGCGTACATCCCCTGAAGCAGATCACCCAGCCGTTCGTCGACCTGCTGCATGCGCCGCGGGCCCTGTGGGGCATCAACCTCGGCTATTTCCTCGAGGGCTGGATCTACTTCGGCATGCTCGGCTACCTGGCCATGCATTTCTCGGCCTTCATCTTCCGCGGACTGCCGAACCAGGACGTGCATTCGCACCATATGGTCATGGTGCTGACCGCCGGCATCACCATATCCATGTTCTTCCTCGGCACGGTCGCCGATCGCCGCGGGATCCGCCGCACGCTGCTGACGGCCATCTGCTTCCTGCTCGCCGGCCGCGTCGTGATGTCGGCCGCGCCTCTGCTTTTCGCTCCCGCCGGGCTGTGGTCGCCGCTGCACGTGATGACCATGTGCGGCATCATCGTCGTGGTCATCGGCTACGGCATGTACCAGCCGGCCGCCTACGCGGGCGTGCGCAAGTTCACGAGCGCCAAGACCGCGGCCATGGGCTACGCGATGCTCTACGCGCTGATGAACCTCGGCGGCGCCGTGCCGATGCTGTTCAGCCCGGTCCGGCGCGCCATCGGCATCACCGGCTCCTACTGGGTGTACACCGTACTGACCCTGGTCGCCTTGCTCGTCACCTTCCTGATCCTGACGCGCCGCGTCGAAGACGACGCGATCGCGCGCGCCGCGCGCGAACGGCAGGACGATGAGGCCGCCAAGGCGGCCGGCGATGCCGCGGCGGCGGACACCGACAAGCGCCAGCCCATCCTCTACGACCCCGCCCGGCGCGTGCCCCTGCACTTGTGGGCCACGCTCCTGGTCTTGGCCGCCTGCGTGCAGTTCCTCGGCGCGCCGGCGAACCTGATCGTCTGGGGGCTGGTCGTCCTGGGGCTGGTCGTCCTGCGCTTCGCCCGCCAGTGGGGCCAGCAGGCCTACCGCTGGCTGGCCAACCATCCGTTGAGCGACGGCAAGTTCTTCTTCTTCATCTTCGCGCTGATCCCCGTCCAGACGCTCTTCACGTACAACTGGCTGGTGCTGCCGCAGTATCTCGAGCGCGCGTTCGAAGGCGGCTTCGTGAGCGAGAACTTCGAGTTCTTCGCGAACATGAACCCGATCCTGATCTTCGTGATCGTGCCCATCATCACGGCGCTGACCTTCCGCAAGAAGGTCTACAACATGATGATCATCGGCACCGCCGTGATGGCCGCGCCGACCTTCCTGCTCGGCATCTCGACGAGCCTGCCGGCCCTGCTCGGCTACCTGTTGATCATGACCGTGGGCGAGGCCATGTGGCAGCCCCGGTTCCTGCAGTATGCCGCTGAGATCGCGCCCGAAGGCCGCACCGGAGCCTACATGGGCGTGGCCCAGTTCCCGTGGTTCTTGACCAAGATGCTCGTACCGCTGTACTCGGGTTGGATGATGCAGAGATACGTGCCCGCCGAGGGCCCGCGCGAGCCCGAAACCATGTGGCTGTTCTACGCCTGCCTGGCTTCGCTCTCGACGATCCTGCTCATCGCGGCGCGCGGCTGGATCGGCAAGGACTTCAAGACCAAGTCGGCTTGAGGACGCCGTCGGCGCCCTGGGGCGTGGGACGCCGTCGGACCCGCCTCCAGCCCGCCACGCGCTGACACCGAATGGGCCGGGGAACGTCGCATCGCGATTCCCCGGCCCATTCCGTGTCAGCGCGCGTAGCCGTAGTACTTCCGGTCGTAGTAGTAGGGCAGCACCTCGGCCAGGTTGTTGGCCACGATGCCCAGGATGTTGGCGCCGGCCGACTTGAGGATCTCGACGCCGCGCTGGGAGACGTCGCGGTGCGTCTGGCCCGCCATCACCAGGTAGAGGACGCCGTCGACCGCCTCCAGGTAGTGCAGCGGATCGCTGACCGGCACGACCGGCGGCGCATCGAAGATGATGATGTCGTAGCGCGCGTGCAGGTCGCCGACGATCTTACTCAGGCGGCCGCCGCTGAACAGCCGGCTGGGATTGCCGCCACCGAGCCCCGCCGGCAGGAAGCCGAGATTCTTGACCCGCGTCGGCCGCGGCGCCTCCTGCAGAGGGAAATTCCCGGCGAGCACCTCCGCCAGGCCGGGCGAGAGCGGCACCTGGAAGACGGTGTGTTGCGTCGGGCGCCGCACATCGGCGTCCAGCAGCAGGATCTCCTTCTGCAGGTGATAGGCCAGCACGAGCGCGAAATGCAGCGAGAACAGGCTCTTGCCCTCGCCGCGTTCGGCGCTGGTGATCAGGATCGCCCGCTTGCGATCCAGGTCGAGCTGACGGCCGAGACGGATCATGATGCGCCGCAGCTCGATGGCCATCGGCGACTCGATATCGAAGAGCCCGCCGCCGCTCTCATGCTTCCTCTTGCGGGCCATGGCGCCTCCTTCGTCAGTTCATCCGGGGATAGACGTACAGCAAGAACACGGCCGCCACGCCGAGGATCAGCGCGACCAGCACGGTCCACCGCAACAGGCGCAGGCGGCGCTTGCGCTTGAAATGCTCGTCCTGGATCACCGGCAGCGTGCCGATGACCTTCAGGCGCAAGGTCCTCTCGATGTCCTCGACGGTGGTGAACGAGCGGTCGAGCATCACGGACAGGACGACCAGACCGAACCCGATGGCCAGCGAGAGCACGAAGGCCATGAAGCCCAGCTTGAGCTTGTCGGGCTCGACCGGCCCGTGCGGACGCCGCGGATCCCGGCGCACCTCGACGCGGTACCCGACCTCGGCCAGGCTGGCCTCGAGGTTGATCGTCTGCTGGGTGATCTCGCGCTCGATGGAATCGAGCAGATTGCGGCGATTGGTCACCTCGTCCTGCAGTTCGGTCAGCCGCGCCGATTGCAGCGGCTGCCGCGTCGCGAAGTCGCGGTAGTTGCGGATGTGCCGCGCGAGGATCTCCAAAACCCGGCCCTTGGCCTCCCGATAGACCATGAAGTACTTGAACTGGGCGATGCGATTGCGATCCATCAGGCCCAGCTGCGCCTGCTCACGCTCGACCCGCGCCTCGATGAGCCCGTTGAGCCTCACCCGCGCCTGCCCCAGCTCATTGGCGAGCGTCGCGGCCGTGCTGCCCAGCAGCCTGCTCATCTCGAGGTCTCGCAGATCCTGCATGACCTTGACGATCTCGGGGTCGCGCAGCAGGGTCTGCGTGTTCGGCACATCGCCGAGCAGGGCGCGGACCTGCTGCTCCAGCCGCGCCATCTCGTTGACATCGGTATTGTAGTATTGATCCTGCAGGCTGAGCAGATTCGCCTCGGCGACGCTGAGATTGACCGCATTGATGGGATTGCCGGCCAGCGTCTCGGTCAAGATGGCACGTTGGAACGCCGCCAGCGAATCCTCGGCGGCTTTCAGGGCTCTCTCATACGTGCCGCGCTGCCGCTCGAGGAAGTCGCGCGTGGCCGTGCGCGGTGCCGTTCGTGTCGCTCGTTCCTCTTCCAGGAAACGATCCAGAACCACCCGCGCCAGGATGTAGGACTGCTCCGGCACGATGTCGCGCACGGCGATTTCGAAGAGTTGCTCGCCGCTCTGCCGGACACGGATCTTGCCGCGCAATCCCGCCGCTTCGCGACGGACGGCCCGCATCTCGTCGGGGGTCAGGGCCTCCGGCAGCGTCGACTCGGTGCCCTGCGGCAGCTGCGCCGACCCCGCGTAGAGCCGGGTTTCGCGCGCGACGAGTTCGAGGAATTTCGGCGAGGTCGTGATGTTCCAGATGTTCGCGAGCGTCGCACGATCGAAGTCCTGCGGGCGGCGGTACTGGCGGGCCTCGTTGCTCTCGATGATCCGGCTGCTGGTCATCTCCATGACCACGCGGATCTCTCCCGCGGATTCGTAGATCGGCGTCATGGTGCGGATCGCCACGGCCGCCATCGTCAGGCAGATCACGAAAGGCACGAAGAAGAGCCACTTGCGCCGCCAGAACATGCGTACGATGGCGAGCGGATCGAAACGCGCGGTCTTGCCTACTTCCTCGTCGAGGAACGGATCCATGGACTTGCCGGTCCTTCCGCCGAATGACGCGCCGCGGCGCGGGGGCGTACAGGCTAGCTGCTGCCGGGCCGGGCGGCAACGGCCGCCGTCGCCGCCGACTGACGCGACAACCGCGGGCGACCACCGGGCCGCGCCGCCGCCGAGAATAGCGACACCTTGAACCCCGGCCAACTCCTTTTGTGCCGCTGGATCGTCGCGCCAGCGCCGCCTGCGGTGCCCTGCCGCCGCACCGGGCCTGTGCCTTGCGGCGGTCGGCGCGGCCCCCTCCCGCAGGCAGGTTGCGAAGCATGCGATCGCGTTTGCCGGTTCACGCCTACGCGGCGCTGCTGCTGGTCGCCGGCAGCCTCGGCGGCTGCAGTCGGCGCCAATCGCCGCTCTCGCCAACCGACGAAACGATCGGCATTTGGCCGCCACAGTTGAAAGAAATGCTCGAGCTGGCGGACGGCGACTGGTCCTGGCGTTGGTTCGCCGTGAGCGAGACCCATGGCGAGGAGAGCGGCGTGGCGCAGCTGACCGTCGACGGCGACGCCTATCGCTGGCGATTCGAGGCTGGCGGCGCCCCGAGCCCCCAGGCGGGCGAATTGCGCCTGGAGCCTGCCGATCCGCGGTGGCTTTCGATCCGCGTGCCGGACCGGCGGGCGCTCGCCGAAACGCCACCGCTGACGCGTCTCGCCATCGAGTCCGTGGCCTACACCGACCTTGTGGCCATGCTGCGCGAGCTGACGACGCCGAAGTTCGGCGCGGTCGTCACCCGCTGGCCGGACTATCCGGTCCCGGTCGGCGCGCCGGTGGCGCAGAGCGGCGAGATCGACCTGGCGGCCTGCCTGCGCGAGGCGGTCGAGATCTGGAACAGCGGCGAAATCGAACCGCTGTTCGCCTGGCAACCCGAGGCGAGTTGGGGCGTGCGATTGGCGCACTACGCGGGCAGCATTCGCGAACCGCCGCTGCAGATCCAGCTGACGCGGCGCGCCGCCGACGGCAGCCCGCTGGTCATGCGCATCGCCGCCGGATCGAACTACGCCAGCCACGCGAGCCGTCCGTACGCGGTTCGCGGCCTGTCGCACGAACTCGGCCATGCGGCGTTGCTGTGGGGCCATTCGCCGGATCGCGACCATCTGCTGTGGGGGGCCGCTCCACCGCTGCGGCCTGACCCGTCGCGGGACGAGCGGCGCGCCGTGCGCCTGCTGCGCCGGCTGCCCCCCGGTCTGGACCTGAACCGCTACGGCAACTCGGCCGCGCCCTGACGCGGCATCTCGCGCCAGGGCAACAGCGCCAGGGGTCTGCCATCGAGCAGCGGGAGGACGTCCGCGAGACCCGTCCGGGCCAGCCCCGCCACACGGGTCGCCAGCGGTTCCGGCAGGCCGTCGCATGGCGTACTCGCGGCCAGCCGGCGCGCCTCGTCGCCCACGCGGGAGCGCAGGGCGCCCAGCATGGTGCGTTCGAACCAATTCAGTTGCTTCGTGTAGACGCGCACGACGACCGCCTCGTCGGGCTGCAGGCCCAGCCTGCGCTTGGCCGCGGTCAAGGCCCGCTCCAGGCTTCCCAGGCCGTCCACGAGACCGTGTTCGAGAGCCTGATCGCCCGTCCAGACGCGGCCCTGGGCCGCGGCTTCGACCTGCTGCGGCGTCAAGCCGCGGCCCGCCGCGACCTTGGCCAGGAACCGCTCGTAGAAACTGTCCAGCCGCGCTTGGAAGAGGGCGCGCTGCGCGGGCGTGAACCCGCCGGCGTCGTGCCAGAACAGGGCATTCTCGCCACGCGATATGAACTCGCGCTGGACGCCGATCTTCCCGTACATCCTGGACATGTCGAGCTTGCCGGCGAAGACGCCGATCGACCCCGTCAACGTGCCCACGTCCGCGAAGATGGAGTCGGCGCCGCAAGCGATGTAGTAGCCGCCGCTGGCGGCGTAGCCGCCCATGCTGACGATGACCGGCTTGACCTGGCGCACCCTGGCGATCTCCCGCCAGATCAGATCGCTGGCGAGCGCGCTGCCGCCGGGGCTGTGCACGCGCAGCACGACCGCGCCGACCTTCTTGTCGCGGCGGGCCTCCGCCAGCTGCTCGACGAGCGTATCGCTGCCGAGCAACCGGCCCTGCAGATTGTCATAGCGCGAGGAGCCCGTGACGATCGTCCCTTCGGCCACGATCAGGGCGATCTGGTGGCGCGCCTTGGTGCGCGGCGCACGGCGCGCGTAGTCCTGCAGCGGCGCCAGCTCATCCTCGGGAAAGACCTCCCCCAGCACGACGCCCGCGTCGAGCACCGTATCGACGAGACCGGCGGCCAGGGCCGAGTCGGCGTCGTAGATCCCGACGTCGATCCAGCGCCGGACCGTCTCCTCGTCGCGCGCGCGGCCCGCCGCGATCAGATCGATCAGCAGACGGTAGCGGGCCTCGACCAGGCTCGTGGTCATCTCCCGGTTGGCTTCGCTCGCCGAGGACCGCGTCAACTGCTCGGGAGCGCTCTTGTACCGGCCGACGTGCAGGAAGTCCGCCTCGAGCCCGAGCTTCGCGAGCGTGTCGCGCAGGAACGCCAGCTCGGCGGCGACGCCCAGCACCATGAGATAGCCCTCCGGTGCCATCGCGACGCGGTCGGCGGCGGTGGCCAGCGCGTAGTCCGCGTTGCCGCCATCCTCGATGTAGGCCCAGACGGTCTTGCCTGCCTCGCGGAAGCGGCGGACCGCGTCGTGCAGTTCCTCCAGCTGCGCCCAGTTGAGGCTGACCCCGCGCAGATCCATGACCAGCGTGGTGATGGCCTGGTCCTCGGCCGCGCGTCCCAGCGCTGCCAGCAGCTGGTGATGCGTCAAGACATCGCCGGCGGTCAACTGCTCGAGGAAGCCATCGGGCGGATGCTCGGGATAGGCGCCCGCCGCCTGCCAGTGCAGCACGCTGCCCTTGACCGGTCCGGTTTCCTCGAACGAAGACACGGCCTTCCAGAGCAACCCGAGTCCGCCGATCAGCAGAACGGCGATGACTACGAAGACGATCCAGAACTTGCGCATGCGTTCCCTTTCGACCCGACGACGCGGCAATATGCGGACAAGGCCCTGGCGGCCCGGTCGATCTTGCGGAAGACCGGCACGCCGGCCGCCTCGATCTGGCGACACAGCGGATCGTACAACCTTCCGGCATCGATGACCACCACGGCCGGTTTAGCCGCGCCGGCGAGCAGCGACAGCCAGCGGTTGCCCAGCGCGCCCGGACGCGTGATGTCTTCGCGGTGCGCACCGCCCTCGCTCCGCTCGAGCGTCTCGAGGGCGCCGGTCACGGGGACCGCCGACAGAATGACCGCCTCGACGCCCGGACAAGCCAGGATCGCCGCCGTCGCCGCCGCGTAGGCCTCCGTGCCGGCCATCGGCGTGGCGTCGACAGGGTTGTCGCGGTGCGCGATTTCGGGCAGGACCGCAGCCAGCGCGGCGCGCGTCGTCGCGTCGAAGCTTGCCAGGGCCAGATCGCCGAGCGCGTCGGTGACCGCGGTGCACTCGAAACCGGCGTTGCTGAGCACGCCGACGCGCCGGCCGCGCGGCGGTCGATCGGCCAGCAGGGTGAACGTCTTGATCAGATCCTCGAATTCGTCGAGCGTCGACGCCACGTCGGCGCCCGCGGCCGCGAGGCAGGCGCTGGCCACGGCGTAGTCGCCCGCCAGGGAGGCCGTATGGCTGGCCGCGGCCTTGGCGCCGAGGGGCGTCTTGCCGGCCTTGAACACGACGACGCGCTTGCCGCGGCGGCGGGCCTCGCCGATGGCAGCCAGGCAGCGCGCGCCATCGCCGGGCTGGAAGCCTTCCACGTAACAGGCGATGACGCCCACCTCGTCGTCGCCGACGAAGTGGTGGATGAAATCGCCGACCGTCAGATCCATCTGATTGCCGTAGCTGATGGCCGCCCGCGGCTGGATGATGCCGTCGTAGTTGCTGGCGAACGTCACGAGATAGGCGCCTGATTGGCTGACGAGCGCGAGGTTGCCGCCCCGCCCGGCATGGAACGGCAGCTTGTAGAGCGGGATGAAGAAGGTGTTGTACTGCCCCCGGCTGACAATGCCCAGGCAATTGCCGCCGACCATGACCGGACCTCCGCTCGGCCCCTCATGGCCGCGGGCGAGTTCGGCCTCGATCGCGGCCGCGAGGTCCTTCTGGCCGGTCTCGGCGAAGCCGCCGGGAATGAGGATGATCGACTCGGCACGGTCTGTGTCCACCAGTTCCTTGACCGCGGCCAGCGCGCCCTCGGCCGGAATGGCGATGACCGCGAGGTCGACCTTGCCCGGCAGATCGGCGCAGGACGGGTAACACGGGACGCCCGCGACCGAGATCTCGCGCGGATGGATGACCGCCAGGCCGTCGCGCACCGGACCTTCGCTACGCAGGAGATTCTCCAGGATGATGCGCCCGGGGTTGACGCCTTTGCTGCTGGCGCCCATGACGACGGCGCTGCGCGGCCGCAACAGCGGAAGGATCTTCGCCAGCGGGCGCCTGAGGGAGGGCCACTTGCGGCGCGACACGAGACCGACGCCGTCCAGCGCGACCAGTCCGCCGCCGCTGGCGACCGCCGGATTGATCTCCAACTCCTCCATGGTCAGCCGGTGCGGCTCCGCGCAGCCGAACGCCGTGCCGAGCTCCGCCAGAAGCAATACGACCCGGGTCAGTTCGTCCAGCGGCAGCGGCGCCTGTCGATACAGGCGCGAAGGTTCGACCAGGAGCTTCAACAGAGGATTGCCCGTTACCGCGGCCGCCACGACGTCGCCGGTCAAGCCTGGCGCCGGCATGACGACCGTGGAGCGGCCCGCCGAGCCCCGTCCATACCACTCCGTGAGCGTCCCGCCGATGCCGATGACCACGACCGGCCCGAAAGCCGGGTCTTGCCGCACGCTCAACAGCAGCTCCTGTCCCGGCACGTTCGGGCGATGGTCGACGAAACCGCACGCGAGCCAGCCCTCGATCGCTTCTTCCTGGCCGCCAGCGGCCACCGCGTCAGCGCTGGCGGCGGCGGCTGCGAGCGCCTCCGCAACGGCGGCGCCGGGATCGATCGCGGGCGCGCCGGCGGCCGTCGTCTGCGTCCGCCGCAAATCGAGGACGCGTACGCCGCCGAGTTCCGTCTTGTGCAGCAACTGGCGTCCGCAGATCTTCACGAGCAACCGGCCGCGCGAGTCGGCCAGGTCGCGCGCCGCGGCGGCCCATTCCTCTCGCTGCCGCGATCCGGCCTGCCGCGGCAGGAAGATCGCCGGCCCGCGGGCGATGCCCAGCGCATCCAGGAGCTGATAGCATTCCCACTCGTTGAGGCGGGTTCCGCGAGGATCGCCCTGCGCGACGACCTCAGCCAGCAACGTCTGGACACGTTCGAGGTCCGGCTGGTGCATACGCGACCTTTCTGGATGAAACGGGGATTGCATGACCGAGCTAAGATAGGCCGACCGCCGGCGCCGACCAAGGAAAACGCCGTTCGCCGCGGCGGGCGCAGCCTGCCGCCGGCAAGCAGCCGGGATCAAGGGACGCCGATGCTGCCCCCTAATAAAAGAAGGGGACTCCCGCTTATTCGCGGGAGTCCCCGGAAAGCTCCGGCGGTGTCCTACTCTCCCACAGGGGCTACCCTGCAGTACCATCGGCGCTACGGCGTTTCACTTCTGTGTTCGGAATGGGAACAGGTGGTTCCACCGTGCTATGACCGCCGAAAATCAAGCCGTCCTCTCGACAACCTAATACAGAGGGCAACCAGACACGAGGAGGAGTCTCTTCTCGAATTAGATCAAGCCGCACGGCTTATTAGTACTGCTCGGCTGAACGCATCACTGCGCTTACACCTGCAGCCTATCGACCAGGTCGTCTACCTGGAGCCTTGAGTGACCGAAGTCAGGGAGAACTTATCTCAGGAGGGGCTTCGCGCTTATATGCTTTCAGCGCTTATCCCTGCCGTACATAGCTACCCAGCGATGCCTCTGGCGAGACAACTGGCACACTAGAGGTACGTCCATCCCGGTCCTCTCGTACTAGGGACAGCTTCCTTCAATTCTCCTGCGCCCACAGCAGATAGGGACCGAACTGTCTCACGACGTTCTAAACCCAGCTCGCGTACCACTTTAATTGGCGAACAGCCAAACCCTTGGGACCTTCTCCAGCCCCAGGATGTGATGAGCCGACATCGAGGTGCCAAACCTCCCCGTCGATGTGGACTCTTGGGGGAGATCAGCCTGTTATCCCCGGAGTACCTTTTATCCGTTGAGCAACGGCCCTTCCATGCGGAACCGCCGGATCACTAAGACCAGCTTTCGCTCCTGCTCGACTTGTGGGTCTCGCAGTCAAGCTCCCTTATGCCTTTACACTCGACGCGTGATTGCCAACCACGCTGAGGGAACCTTTGCGCGCCTCCGTTACTTTTTTGGAGGCGACCGCCCCAGTCAAACTACCCACCACGCACTGTCCCCGACCCGGATCACGGAATCAGGTTAGAGTCCAAGCATTACCAGGGTGGTATTTCAAGGTTGGCTCCACGAACACTGGCGTGCCCGCTTCTCAGCCTCCCACCTATCCTACACAAGCAATACCTAAACCCAATGCGAAGCTGTAGTAAAGGTTCACGGGGTCTTTCCGTCTAACTGCGGGTAGGCGGTATTTTCACCGCCACTTCAATTTCGCCGAGTCTCTGGTGGAGACAGCGCCTCGATCGTTACACCATTCGTGCAGGTCGGAACTTACCCGACAAGGAATTTCGCTACCTTAGGACCGTTATAGTTACGGCCGCCGTTTACCGAGGCTTCAGTTCAGAGCTTCGCGTTAAGCTAACCCCTCCCCTTAACAGATCGGCACCGGGCAGGTGTCAGTCCCTATACGTCGTCTTGCGACTTAGCAGAGACCTGTGTTTTTAGTAAACAGTCGCCAAGGCCTTTTCACTGCGGCCACTTTCGGCTCCACGGGCGAACCGCTTCACCTACTCATGGCGCCCCTTCTCCCGAAGTTACGGGGCCATTTTGCCTAGTTCCTTCACCAGAGTTCTCTCGAGCGCCTTAGGATACTCTCCTCGCCTACCTGTGTCGGTTTACGGTACGGTCTGGCCGATTTCTCCTTAGAGGTTTTTCTCGGCAGCCTGATTAGGGTCAGTTGGCTTGCCCGAAGGCTCGTTTCCCCATCGGATCTCGGGGTTAGCGAAGGTCCGGATTTTCCTGGACCTTCCCCCTACATCCTTGGACGCACATCCATCAGTGCGCTGACCTTTCACTTCTGCGTCACCCCATCGTACAAACGAAATCGACCAGGTTCCGGAATTTTGACCGGATTCCCATCACCTACGCCTTTCGGCCTCGGCTTAGGGGCCGACTTACCCTGAGTGGATTAGCCTTCCTCAGGAAACCTTAGGCTTACGGCGAACAGGTTTCTCACCTGTTTTATCGCTACTCATGCCGGCATAGGCTCTTCCGATGTGTCCACAATGCCTCGCGACACTGCTTCGACCACCTACGGAATGCTCCCCTACCATCCGCTGCAAGCAGCGGATCCCTGGCTTCGGTACCAACCTTAAGCCCCGAGTATTTTCGGCGCCGAACCACTTAACTAGTGAGCTGTTACGCTTTCTTTAAAGGATGGCTGCTTCTAAGCCAACCTCCTAGCTGTCTGGGCAGTTCAACTTCCTTCCATCACTTAGGCTGGATTTAGGGACCTTAGCCGAGGGTCTGGGCTCTTTCCCTCTCGGCCGCGGATCTTATCACCCGCAGCCTGTCTCCCGTGCATCATTTGACCGGCATTCGGAGTTTGATTGGGTTCGGTAAACCTTGTGGGGCCCCTAGCCCATTCAGTGCTCTACCTCCGGTAAACTAACACGAGGCTATCCCTAAAGATATTTCGGGGAGAACCAGCTATCACCGAGTTTGATTGGCCTTTCACCCCTAGCCACAACTCATCCAAGCGGTTTTCAACCCACCCTGGTTCGGACTTCCACGTCATGTTACTGACGCTTCCTCCTGGTCATGGCTAGATCACTCGGCTTCGGGTCTACCGCATGCGACTGAACGCCCTGTTCAGACTCGCTTTCGCTTCGGCTACGCGCCTGCGACGCTTAACCTTGCCGCACACGATAACTCACCGGCTCATTATGCAAAAGGCACGCCGTCAGATCCGTAGATCCTCCGACAGCTTGTAGGCACCTGGTTTCAGGTACTATTTCACTCCCCGCCAGGGGTGCTTTTCACCTTTCCCTCACGGTACTGGTTCACTATCGGTCGCCGTGACATATTTAGCCTTAGCTGATGGTCCAGCTGGATTCCCGCAGGATTTCTCGTGTCCCGCGGTACTTGGGAAATTCATCAGGAGGTCCATGACTTTCGCTTACAGGACTATCACCCTCTGTGGTCGGACTTTCCAGACCGTTCAACTAGCCATGGACTTTTTGACTCCTTGGGAAATAAACGGCTTTCCCAGACGACTCCCGCAACCCCGCCAACGCAACGCCCGTTCGCTTGACACGCTGACGGTTTAGGCTCTTTCCCGTTCGCTCGCCGCTACTGAGGAAATCACAATTGTTTTCTTTTCCTGGGGTTACTGAGATGTTTCAATTCACCCCGTCTGCCTCCCAAGGCCTATGTATTCAGCCGAGGGATACTGCAGGTTTGCCCGCAGTGGGTTGCCCCATTCGGAGATCCCCGGATCAAAGCGTGTTTGCCGCTCCCCGAGGCTTATCGCAGCTAACCACGTCCTTCATCGCTGCACGGCGCCAAGGCATCCACCAAGTGCCCTTAGTAGCTTGATCAAGTGAGAAGAGACGCTCTCCTCGACGATACTAGCTACCCTCTGTATTGGGTTGTCAAAGAACGGACTGAGCCAAAAGCCGCGGAGTTGGTGGAGATAGCCGGGATCGAACCGGCGGCCTCCGGCTTGCAAAGCCGGCGCTCTCCCAACTGAGCTATATCCCCAGCGCAGCCGAACCTGGTGGGCCTAGCTAGACTTGAACTAGCGACCTCACGCTTATCAGGCGTGCGCTCTAACCAGCTGAGCTATAGGCCCAACGTGCCCTGGGCGAGACCGATAGCTCTGCCCTATGGCAAGGGAATAGCGTGCGAGGCCGAGCGTGATCCGCTCTACCTAGGCCATCGGCGGTCAGGCCGCCGAGGCCGTACTCCTTAGAAAGGAGGTGATCCAGCCGCACCTTCCGATACGGCTACCTTGTT
>CAZJWO010000099.1:0-13220 GCA_964549735.1 uncultured Fibrobacteraceae bacterium
TCCGATCTCGGCCGGAGTTCGCCGCGCCGGCGAACGTCGCGGTGGCGGCGCCGGCACAGCCAGCGCCGGCGCCGTCGGCGGTCGAACCCGCGCCCGCCGCGTCGCCGCTCGCGGCGCGAGCTATCCCCGCGTACGAAATCGGCGACAAGCCGCCGGCCGCGCCACCCGAATCCGCGCCCATCGTCGCGCGCCTTCCCGCCGTCGGCGGCACGCCGGCGGGCGGCGCCTCGGCCGGGATCACCGCGGCGGCAACGGGCCAATCGCTGCCGGCGGCGGCGACGCGAACGCTCGCGCCGCCGCTGCAGGTGGCGCGCCAGCTCGGCGCGATCGCGCTCAAGGGCGGCGAGGCACAGAGGTTGACGCTCCAGCTCGAGCCGGAACACCTGGGTCGCGTCGAAGTCCAGCTGACGGCGCGCGGCGATCGCCTGGAGGTCGTCCTGCAGGCCGAGACGGCTGCCGCGGCGCAGGTTCTGCGCGACGGCGCCCAGGACCTGGCGCGCGCCCTTAGCGGCAGAAACGAGGCGCGTTGGCCGCACGTCGACGTGCGCGTCGCGGCGCCGTCAGATCCATTGCGGGAAGACGAGAACGACCGGGACCAGCAGGAAGGGCCTCACGACGAGCGGCGCCGCGATCAACGGGAGAGCGGGCGTCGCGAGGAGCCCGATCGCTAGGAAGGAGACGCCGTGACGGTCGCCGATGTGAGCAAGACCACGACGCCGATCCTCGGCGCGCCGGGACGCAGCGCCAACGCGCTGTCGAGCCTGGATTTCATGCACCTCCTGGTGGTCGAGCTGCAGCACCAGAATCCGCTCGAGCCCATGAGCACGACGGACATGGCGAGTCAGCTCTCGCAGATGACCATGGCCCAGCAACTGACGGAGATCAACGCGTCGATGGAGGCGAGCCTGACCATGTCGCAGTCCATCAACAACACGGCGATGCTGGCCCTCGTCGGTCGCAACGTGACGGTCGCCGGTGACGAGGTGCATGTGGCCGACGGCGCGGCGTCAGGCACCATGTTGAACAGCACCGCGCCCGGCACGGCCACGGTGCGCGTAAGCGATGCGGACGGCAACGAGGTCGCGACGTTCGTCCGCAACGTCACCGCCGGTCTGAATGAGTTGAACTGGGACGGCCTCATGTCCGATGGACAGACGGCCGCGGACGGCGCCTACCGCATCTCGGTGACGGTCCAGAACAACGACGGCGATCAGGTGGGCGCCACCGTGTTGATGACCGGCCCGGTGCGCGGCCTGCGTTACGACAAAGGCCTGGCCGTGGTCAACGTCTTCGGTCAGGAATTCTACGTTTCGGAGATCTACCAGGTGAGCTAGCAGCGCGCGATCGGCCCCGGGCGGGGTCGAGCGGGAAAGTCAGGAGGATAACATGTTCAAGTCGCTTTACTCGGGCGTCTCCGGCATGTCGGCCAACATGGCCCAGCTCGACGTGATCGGCAACAACATCGCCAACAGCAACACGATCGGTTTCAAGTCGGGGCGGGTCACGTTCAACGAGATGCTCACGCAGACCATCCGCAGCGCGAGTCGACCGGTGTCCGGCGGCCTCGGCGGCACGAACCCGCAGCAGATCGGCTTGGGTACGTCGGTCGGCAGCATCGATACCAACTTCGGCCAGGGAAATTTCCAGACGACGGGCATGAAGACCGACCTGGCGATCCAGGGCCGCGGCTTCTTCGTGCTGAGCGATGGCACCAGCCTCTCCTACACGCGGGCCGGCGTCTTCGGGCTCGACGCGGACAACTTCCTGGTCAACCCGAGCACGGGCCTCAAGCTCCAGGGCGTCATGGCCGCCGCCGACGGCAGCATCGGCAATGGGCCGATCGGCGATCTGTTCATCGACCCGAGCATGGTCGTGCCCGCGGAGGCTTCCACCGCGGTCCAACTCATCGGCAATCTCGACGCCGACGCCGACGCGCGCGGCAGCGTCCTGGAGACCGGCGCCTTGCTCGTGGCGGCCGACGCCAGCGACCTCCTCGTCGCGCTCAGCGGCCAGCGCAATGGCAGCCTCGGTCTCTTCGCGGGCGACATCATCTCGTTCAACGGCCGCGCCGGCGGCACGAACATCGCGAGCTCCAATTTCGTCGTCACCTCGTCCAGCACGCTCCAGGATCTGCTCGCCTGGATGAACTCGCACGATGCCAACCTGAACTTCAGCATGACGGCCGATCCCACCAAGCCGGGAGCCGTCGAGGTCAGCAACGCGACCGGCAGCGAGGTGACCGGTCTGTCGCTCTCGGTCAGCGGACGCACGAATTTCAACACGAATTTCCTGTTCCCCGGGAACATCGCCACGGGCGCGACAGCCACGACGGCTGACGTATCGGACAACAGCGGCCAGCTGCGCGGCTTCGCGACGGCCAGCGCCAATCTCGTGGACCTCTTCACGGCCAACGGCACGCGCCTCGGTCTCGATCTCTCCGGCGGCAGCACGAGCCTGCTCATCGGCGGCGACCGCGGCGGCAGCGAGGTCGCCGGCAACGTGCTGACGGTCGACGCGACCACGACCGTGGCCGATCTCATGGCGGCGATCCAGCAGACCTTCGCGATCAACTCGAACCCCGTCGCGCTCAACGATCAGGGGCGCATCGTGGTGCGCGGCGAGGTCGGCACGGCGAGCGCGGTCGGCATGATCAGCATCGAAGAGATGAACACCAACAACAACACCGTCAGTTCCGCGTTCTTCTTCAACACCCTCCAGCAAGCGCGCGATCAACGCACCTACGCGGTCTCGACGACCGTCTACGATTCGCTCGGCGGGCGGCATACCGTCACCTTCGACTTCCAGAAGGTGCCGGGCCAGAACGAGTGGATCTGGCAGGCCATCCTGGAGGGCGGCGAGGAGATCCTCGAGGGCGGCAGCGGGCGCATCCGCTTCAACGATCGCGGCGCGGTCTCGAATTTCTCCTACGACAACGGCGCGTCGAATCTCGTCTTCCGTCCCCAATCCATCGGGCAGGAAGGCGCCCAACTCGTCACGCTGAACATCGACTACGGCGACATCGGCGGCCTCAACGGCCTGACGCAGTTCGAAGGCACGGGCCGCCTCATGAGCATCGCCGACGGCTACATGGCCGGCTCTCTCGTCGACTTCGAGATCGACAAGAGCGGCCTCGTGGTCGGCCGCTTCAGCAACGACACCATGCGCGACATCGGGCGGATCGTCCTGGCGCAGTTCAACAACGATGGCGGTCTGGTCCGCGAGGCGAACAACACCTACAGCCTGAGCGGCAACTCCGGCGACGCCATGTTCACGTTCGCGGGCGAAGGCCAGGGCGTCTCGCTGACGCCGGGCGCGCTCGAGACGAGCAATGTCGACCTCGCGCAGGAGTTCACGCGGCTGGTCGTGGCGCAGCGCTCCTTCCAGGCCAACAGCCGGGTCGTGACCACGGGCGACACCCTGATGCAAGAGCTCGTCAACATGGTCCGGTAAGCGGACTTAGGGGCCGGGCGGGGCCGCGCGCTCCGCCCGGGAGCGTTCCGGAGCTAAAGTCCATGATCAAGGTCACGAAACTTAATGGCAGGGAACTGGTGGTCAACGCGGACCTCATCGAGTTCGTCGAAGCGACGCCGGACACCTTGATCAGCCTGACCACCGGCCGCAAGGTGATGGTGCTCGAAGCCCTCGACGAGGTGATCAGGCGCGCGGTGAAATACCGTAGCCGGGCGCGGATCTACCCGGTTCCCACCGGCGGTACAGGCTCGGTCTTCGAAGGCTGAGCGTGGCGCCAGAGGCGCAAGAAGAGGCGGCGGACGTGGACATCGGGACGGTCATCGGCATCATCGCGGCCTTCGGTCTCGTGCTGTGGGGCATCATGCTCGGCGGCAGCCTTTCCCAGTTCTGGGACGCGCCTTCGGTCGCGATCGTGCTCGGCGGGACTACGGCGGCGCTGCTCGTCAGCTTCCCTCTGTCGCGCATCACGGGCATGGTCGCGGTCGTGCGCAAGGCATTCTTCGCGGCGCCCCAGGAGCCCGGGTCGGTGATCGCCAAGATGGTGCGTTACGCGGAGCGGGCGCGCCGCGAGGGCATGCTGGCGCTGGAGGAGGACTCGGAATCCGAGCCGGACGCCTTCTTGCGCAAAGGGCTGCGTCTGGCCGTCGACGGCACCGATCCGAACCTGCTCGAGAAGATCCTCGAAACGGACATCGGCCAGATCGAGGCCCGCCACAAGAGCGGCAAGAGCATTCTCGAGACCGGCGGCACCTTCGCGCCGGCGTTCGGCATGATCGGCACGCTCATCGGCCTGATCAATATGCTGGCATCGCTCGAGGATCCGAGCTCCATCGGCGCCGGCATGGCGACCGCCCTGATCACGACCTTCTACGGCGCGCTCATGGCCAACGCGGTCTTTCTGCCGATGGCCGGCAAGCTCGAACTGCGCTCCGGCGAGGAGATCCTGGTCAAGGAGATGGTCATCGACGGCATCATGGCCATCCAGAGCGGCGATTCACCCCGCATCGTGGAGGAGAAGCTGAAGAGCTTCCTGTCGCCGAGCCAGCGCCAGCTTGTCGAGGACAGCAAGCAAAAGGCGGCCTGACGCGGCGTCGGCTGCGGGCGCCACCAGCGGGGAGCCGGCATGGCCAAGAACAAACGCGCGACGATCGTCAAGCAGGGGTTGCCGGGCTGGGTCATGACCTACGGCGACATGATGACTCTGCTGCTGACGTTCTTCGTGCTGATCGTCAGCTTCTCCTCGATGCAGGATGCCAAGTTCAAGGAAGTCGCGCTGTCGTTGCGCAAGGCTTTCGGCATCATGATCGAGCCGCAATCGGTCCTGCGGGTGGCCGATCCCGTCATTCCACGCTTCGAGATCGAGGAGAATCGGGAACTGATCGTCGAGCTGGAGTTGGTCCGCGCGGAATTGGTGAACCAGGGTCTGACGAACGCGGTCGAGCTGGATTTCGTGCCCGACGGGATCGTTTTCCGCCTCGAGGCGCCGGTGCTGTTCGCGCCGGCCAGCGCCGACCTCGTGCCCCGCAGCCACGAAGTGCTCGATACGGTCGCCGGCTTCCTGCAGAAGTTCCCCGGCGAGATCAGGGTCGAGGGGCATGCCGACGACATCCCGATCAGTACGCCGCGCTTCCCCAGCAACTGGGAATTGTCCGCGTCGCGAGCCGGGGCCGTGGCACGATACTTTCAAGGACGGGATCTGCCCCCGGCTCGGATCGCCGCCACCGGCCTTGCGGAGTTCCGGCCGCTGGCCGACAACGCGACCGCCGCGGGCCGGGCGCGGAACCGGCGGGTGGAGATCTTCCTCAAGGTGGATCGGAAACAGCCGCCGGCCGGCGGGAAACCGCTCAGCCAGGCCCTGGATGGGGCGCGCGAAGAGGCGCCGCGCCCGACGCCGGTGACAGACCGCCTGCGATCGCTCCGCTAGAGCGCGAAGGAGCATGCGATGGCCGACGAGAAGAAGGAAAAGGCACCGGAGGCCGCCGGCAAACGGGCGGCCCTCCTCGAGAACAAGGTCGTTGTGCTCGGGGCGATCGTCGCCCTGCAGCTCGTTCTCGCGGTCGGCCTGACGACCATGCTGATCGTGCCGCGGCTGGGGACCAGCCAGGCTTCGGCCGCGGCCGATCCGACAGCTCAGCGCGCGGCGAAGCAGGAACTCGGCGTGCTGATGAGCATGGGGGAGATCATCGTCACGCTGCGCGGCGAAGGCTCCCAATCGCCGCGCTACCTGCGCATCGCGATCGACCTCGAACTGACGAACCAGGCCGCCGTCCAGACGGCCGCCGCGCGGCTGCCGATCCTCCGCGACACGGTCATCATGACGCTGGCCGATCGCACGGCGGCGGAGCTGAGCCGTCCCGAAGGCATGAAGGGCCTGCGCGACGAAATCATGCGGCGCCTCGACGAGCGGCTGCCGGGAGGCATCCTGCGCCACATCTACTTTTCCGACCTCGTGATCCAGTAGTGCGGCAGCGAACGGCGAGCGCGGAGAACTCTTGACGTGACGACCGACACCCAAGCACCGGACAGTTCTCTGGATCGGGACATCCTCGCGGATCTGGATCTCGACGCCGCCTTGGGCGGCGTCGCCGACCTCGATCTGGATCTCGAAGCGGTCATGCAGGCCGATCCCCAGCAGGAGCACGCGGGCGGGCCGAGCAGCTACGATTTCAACCGGCCGCACAGCATCTCGCGCCGGTTCTCGCAGAATCTGCGCAACATCGCCGAGATGTTCTGCCGCAACGCCACGGTCAGTCTGACCAGCATGCTGCGCGCGAATGTCGTCGTCGACTTCCAGGGTCTGGCGCTACGCACCTACGCGGAGTATCGCAAGTCCCTGCCGGCAGTGACGTGCCTGGGCGCCACGACTCTGCGCCCGCTCAACGGCCAGTCCCTGATCTACCTCGAGATGGGGCTCTGCTTCGTCATCCTCAAGAAGCTGATGGGCGGCCGGCCCGACAGCGAGGAGAAGGTGCGGCCGTTCACGGAGATCGAACGCGGAATCTTCCTGCACTTCCTCGGGCGCATCCTGGATCTTCTGCGGACGGCTGCCGGCAAGCTGGTCGATCTGCAGCCGGAACTCGTCGCCCTCGAGAACAATCCCGACTACATCTCCGGCATCCCGGCCGGCGACACGATGGCCATCATGCGGTTCCGCGTGCGCCTCGAGGCCGTCGAGGCCGGCATGGACCTCGTGTTCCCGCTGGCGGCGTTCACGCCTGTCCGCGACGTGTTCGATCCCGAAGAGCATCTCGAGATGCGCTCGCCGCAGGAACGGGCGCAGGACCAGCGCCAGATCATGGACCTCATCCAGGGCACGTCCAGCGAACTGGTCGTCCGCCTGGGCGAGCGCTCGCTGACGCTCGATGAGGTCCTGGCCCTGCGCGAAGGCGACATCCTCCATCTGGCGCAGGCGGTGGATGCGCCGCTGACTGTTCTGATCGAAGATCAGGAAGTGTTCCTCGCCGAAGCCGGCCGCATCAACCAGAACCGGGCCGTCAAGCTGGTCCGCAGACTCGAGAAGGAGTGATCATGTCCGGCGACGAGAACAACGTGCGGCAGACCGGCCAGCAGGCCGCCACGCAGTCCGCGACGGCGACCCTGACGATGGACGCGCCCGACCTGACCGCGGCCGCGGCGGGGCGCGACGATTCGGCCGCCCAGGGCGCGAACCTGGACCTGCTCATGGATGTCGATATGCGCCTGTCCGTGGAACTGGGCCGGGCGCGTCTGAAGTTCCGCGACGTGCTCAATCTGGCCACCGGCTCGGTCGTCGAACTGGCCCGTCTGACCAGCGAGCCGGTCGACATCATGGTCAACGGCGCGCTGCTGGCCACGGGGGAGGTGGTCGTCGTCGACGACCATTTCGCCGTCCGCATCACGAAGCTCCTGAACCGCGTCGAACGCCTCAAGCGGGTGCTGTGATGGCCGCGGGGGGCCTGGACGGCGCTTCGGCCGGGCAGGTGATCGGCGGCCTGGCGATCGTCCTCGCGCTGCTGCTGCTCGCCTTGCGCGCCTTGCAACGCTGGCGTCCCGATCGCGGTGCCGACGCTGCCGTCAGACTGCTCAGCGTCCGCCGTCTCGGCCCGCGCCGCGAGCTGCAGGAGCTCCGCGTCGGCGACGCCGTCCACACGATCTACCGCCACGAGGCCGCGATGGTCCTGCTGCAGAGCGAGCCCTGGTCCGACCACGTCGCGCGCCGTGGCGCCGCCGGCCAGCCGACGCCGGCGCGGCGCCGACCGCCCCTGAAGGCCTGGCTGGCGGCCGCCGGCGGCCGCACGCTCGCTTCCGCGCCGGACGCGGACATTCCCTGAACCGAACCTGAGCACCCTTTGGTCGAAATGCGGCCGCGGCAACCGGCGCGGCGGCCGCCAGTCGCGGCCGCGCGCGCGCTGGCCGCTGGCACGCGCGTTGCGAAGTCGGTGTCCGCACCACGAGACGCGCCTTCCAGGGCAGGAGCAGCGATGCCGGGCCTCGCGCGGACGATGTCATACCCGAGACTGGGGGCGGCGCTCGCCGTCGCCGGACTGCTCTGCGCACCCGCGCTGGCGAGCCCGACGGCCCCGGCCGACAGCGCGAGCGTGACGCCCGCCTTGACCCTGTCCGTCGCGGCGGTCCAGGGGCCGCAGGGCCTCGACGCGGCGTTGCGCATCGTCATCTTGATGACGGTGATCTCCCTGCTGCCGGCGCTCCTGATGACGCTGACCTGCTTCGCGCGCATCGCCATCGTGCTGGGATTCCTGCGCCAGGCCTTGGGCACCAACCAGGCACCGGCCAATCAGATCCTGCTCGGTCTGGCCCTGTTCCTGACGCTCGTCATCATGGCGCCGGTCTTGAGCCGGATCAACGGCGAGGCCTTGCAACCGTTGTTGGCGGGCGAAATCAACGAGCGGCAAGCGTTGCACGCGGCCGAGGAGCCGCTCAAGACCTTCATGCTCGGTCAGACGCGCGAGAAGGACATCGCCCTGCTGCTGGAACTGACCGGTCGGGAGGCGCCGGAGACGCCGCAGGACCTGCCCATGCTCGTGGTCGTGCCCAGCTTCGTGATCAGCGAGCTGAAGACGGCGTTCCAGATGGGCTTCGTGCTGTTCATCCCGTTCTTGATCATCGACATGGTCGTGGCGTCGGTTCTGATGTCGATGGGCATGATGATGCTGCCGCCGGTCTTGATCAGTCTGCCCTTCAAGATCCTGCTGTTCGTGCTGGTCGACGGCTGGTGGCTCGTGGTGCGCTCTCTCGTGGCGTCCTTCCAGTAGGGCGCGGAAAGGATCGCGGATGACCCCGGAAGCGGTGATCGAGATCGGACAGCAGGCGCTGCGCACGACGCTCATGGTCGCCGGTCCGATGCTGCTGGCGGGGATGGCGATCGGACTCGTCATCAGCATCGTCCAGGCGGCGACGCAGGTCAACGAGATGACGATGACCTTCGTCCCGAAGATCGTCGTCGTCTTCCTGGTCATGGTCCTGAGCCTGCCTTGGGCGATCAACCAGTTGACGGGATTCACGCGCGCGATGTTCGACCGGCTGGCCGGGATGTAGCGCCATGCAGCTGGGTCTGGACGTGCAGCTGGTCGTCTGCGCGGCCGTGATGGCGCTGCGGCTGTCCATCCTGCTGGCGCTGGCGCCGATCATGGACAACAGGTCGGTCCCCGTGCTCTGGCGCCTGGCCCTCGCGGTGCCGCTGGGCTGGGCGCTGGCGCCGCTCGCGCTGCCGCATCTGGACGCCATGCCGGCCCGGCTGGCCTGGCACCATCTGGCGCTCGAGGCCCTGCACTCGCTCGTGCTGAGCGCCCTGCTGGCGATGGCCATGAACCTCGTGCTGGCCGCCGTGCGGTTCGCCGGCGACATCGCCGGCATGCAGATCGGATTCTCCATCGTCAACGCGTACGATCCGCATACCGACTCCCAGATCTCCATCATCTCGCACCTCTATTACCTGCTGGCCGTCCTGCTCTTCTTCGCGCTGGACGTCCATCTGCACTTGATCGGCGCGTTGGCGTCGACGCTCGCGATCGCGCCGCCGTTCCTCTGGGCCGACTTCGGTCCGGCGGTCGGCGAGCTGCTGCGCGCGTACAGCCGGATCTTCGCGCTCGGCCTGCAAGCGTCGGCGCCGGTCGTCCTGGTGCTGATGCTCGTGACGGCCGCCATGGGCGTCATCGTCAAGACGACCCCGCAGATCCACGTGCTCGTCGTCGGCTTCCCCGTCAAGATCGCCGTCGGCATCCTGGTCCTGGGCACGTCGTTGGCCTACTTCGGCACGGTCGTCGCCCAGGCACTGACCGCCACGGGCGACCTTCTGACGCAGATCCTGAGCGCGCTGAGCTGACGGCGGCGCCCCGCGCCGCGAGGGGGTGAACGATGGCCGAGGATACCGCTGGCGAACGCACCGAGAAAGCGACACCGAGGCGGCGCGAGAAAGCGCGCGAAAAGGGCCAGGTCGCTCGCTCGCAAGAGGTCAACAGCTTCTTCGTGCTGCTGGCGGGCGCGGTCATGCTCGTCGGCACCTCCAGCTACATGCTCGACCAGCTCGGGCGGCAGACGACCTATCTGCTGAGCCAGGCGCACTTCCTCGGTCCGTTGAATCTGCTGGGATTCCGCTATCTGCTCGCCGGCGGCGGCGACGCGTTCCTGCGCACGATCGCGCCGCTGGCCTGCTTCATCCTGGTCGCGGCGGTCGCCGGCAACCTGCTGCAGGTCGGCCTGAGGCTGACGCCGTCGGCGATGGCGTTCCGTTGGAGCCGCCTGAACCCGATATCCGGCGCGAAGAGATTCTTCCAGAAGCGAGCCCTCTTCGATCTGCTCAAGAACGTGCTGAAGGTCGGCGCGATCTCCCTGCTCGGGTGGGTCGTCATCAGCGGTTTGCTGACGGAGATCAACGGCGCGGCCGTCTTGCCGTTGCCGGCGATCCTCGCCACGGCGCGCGCCGGCTACGTCAAGCTCATGGCGGTGCTGCTGGCGTTCCTGGCCGTGCTGGCCCTCCTGGACTGGGTGTTCCAGAAGGCGGAGCACGAGAAGGAGCTGAAGATGTCGCGCCAGGAGGTCAAGCAGGAGCACAAGGAGTTCGAGGGCGATCCGCAGATCAAGGCGCGCGTGCGCGCGCTGCAGTACGAGGCCGCGCGCCGTCGCATGCTGGCCGAGGTCCCGCGGGCCGATGTCGTGATCACCAACCCGACGCACTTCGCGGTCGCGCTGAAGTATACCGCGGGCCAAGCGGCGCCCGTGGTGGTGGCCAAGGGCGCCGATCTGCTGGCCGAGAAGATCCGCGAAGCGGCCCGGCGCGCGCGGGTGCCGGTCATCGAGAACAAGACCGTGGCACGGGCCTTGTATCGGCTCGTGGACGTCGGGCGGCCCATACCCGAGTCGTTGTACCAGGTCGTGGCCGAAATCCTGGCGTATGTCTATCGGCTTAAGAGGGCGTAACTGATAGCGGGAGCGTAACTTGGATCAGGATCGGATCATCAGCAGGGATCTCGTGCTGGCCAACAGCAACGTCATGAGCGCCGTGGCCGTGCTGGTCATTCTGGCGCTCATGGTGATCCCAGTTTCACCGGTCCTGCTGGACGTCCTGATGACCTTCAGCATCGCGATGGGGCTGGTGGTCATGCTGGTCTCGCTCTATCTCAAGGAACCTCTGCAGTTCAACACGTTCCCCTCGCTGCTCCTGATCCTGACCCTCTTCCGGCTGTCGCTGAACATCGCCAGCACGCGCCTGATCCTCAGCCGCGGCCAGGCGGGCAAGGTCGTCCAGAGCTTCGGCGACTTCGTCGTCGGCGGCAACTACGTCATCGGCGTCATCATCTTCGTCATCCTCGTCATCGTCAACTTCCTGGTCATCACCAAGGGCGCGACGCGCATCGCCGAAGTCTCGGCGCGGTTCACCCTCGACGCGATGCCGGGCAAGCAGATGGCGATCGACGCGGACCTGAACGCCGGCCTCATCAACGAGAGCGAGGCGCGCCAGCGGCGGGCGAAGATCGCGAGCGAAGCGGAGTTCTTCGGCGCCATGGACGGCGCCAGCAAGTTCGTGCGCGGCGACGCGATCGCCGGCATCATCATCACGCTGATCAACATCGCCGGCGGGTTCGTCATCGGCATGGCGCAGCTCGACATGTCGGCCGCCGAGTCGCTCGGCCGCTTCACCCTGTTGACTGTCGGCGACGGGCTCGTCAGCCAGGTGCCGGCTCTGCTCGTCTCGACCGCGGCGGGCCTCGTCGTCACCCGCAGCACCGGCGACATGAATCTCGGTCAGGCGCTGACCCTGCAGATCTTCCGCCAGCGCAAGGCCTTGGATCTGGCCGCCGGCGCGCTCGCGGTGCTCGGACTGGTGCCTGGTCTGCCGGCGGTGCCGTTCCTGCTGCTGGCCGGCCTGACGTTCGCGGGCGGGCGCCTGGTGGGCAAGCGGGTCGACGCGGCCGACGCCTCGCTGGCGGACGCTCAGCGCCAGGCCGCGCACGTGGAACCCGAAGCGGCGCACCGGGCCGGTCCGCGCGGCGAAGATCTCTTCGTCCTCGATCGTCTCGAGCTGGAAATCGGCTACGGACTGATCGGGCTGGTCGACGACGCGCGCGGCGGCGACCTGCTGCAGCGCATCGGCAACATCCGGCGCCAGATCAGCTCCGAGCTGGGCATCTTCATCCATCCTGTGCGCGTGCGCGACAATCTGCAGCTGCAGCCGAACGAGTACGTCATCAAGCTCAAGGGCGTGGCCATCGCCCGCGCGGAGCTGCTGCCTGGGCAGTTGCTGGCGATGAGCACGCGCCCGGACGCCGGTCGCCTGCCGGGCGTCGTCACGACCGAACCGGCCTTCAACCTGCCCGCCGTCTGGATCGAGGCAGACCGCCGGCGAGAGGCCGAAGGCGAAGGCTACACGGTCGTCGAGCCGCCCGCGGTCCTGGCGACCCATCTCGCCGAGACGATCCGCAGCCACGCCGACGAGCTCGTCAGCCGCCAGGACGTGCGCGACATGCTGGAGGCCGTGCGGGAGTTCGCGCCGTCCCTGGTCGAGGAGCTCATCCCGGACAAGGTGCCCGTGCACGTGCTGCACAACGTGCTGCGTGGCCTGCTGCACGAGCGCATCCCGGTGCGCGATATCGTGACGATCCTGGAGACCGTCGCGAACCACCACGCCATGCACGGCGGCAACGACTATCTGATCGGCAAGGTCCGCGAAGCGCTGCACCGCACGATCAGCCAGCTCTACACGGAAGCCGATGGAGCGATCCATGTCGTCAGCCTGCATCCCGCCACGGAGCAGGCTTTCCTGGAGGCGTCGCGGCAGAGCGAGCAGAGCGGTCAGGTGGTGCTGGAGCCGCGCTTCACCCAGGAATTTCTGGGGCGGCTCGACGCCGTCCTGCGCGCGGCGTACGGCGCCGGGACGCCGCCGGTGCTCCTGGTGCCGACGCCTGTGCGCTTCTTCATCAAACGTCTGGTCGAAACCTCGTACCCGAACCTGGCCGTCATGGGCTACACGGAGGTCGCCGCCTCCGCCCGGATCCAGTCGGCCGGAACGGTGGTGATCCATGGCCTGGCAAGGCATGAGCAGCAGGTCGCCGGTTGAGCCGGCGGCCGTGGTCGAAGCACCGACGCTCAAGGAAGCGTTGCGCCTGGTCCGCAGCCGCTACGGCGAGGACGCCCGTGTCGTGCGCAGCCGGAGCGTGACGCGCCGGCAACCCGGCGGCCTCGGGCAACAGCGGACGGTCGAGGTCCTGAGATCGGAAGAGCGTCGTGTAGGGAAAGAGTGTAGGATAGGGTGT
>CAZJWO010000100.1:0-13203 GCA_964549735.1 uncultured Fibrobacteraceae bacterium
GTTCTTCCGCGAAGAATGTTGCCGTCGCTCTGCCATAACCTTGACTCCGTGTTTTCAGGTCGCGAGGCGCAACTCATGGCGCAGGTTCACCTTCCGCGCCCGCGTCGTCACCTGCCGCCAATAGTATTGACGCCACCGGCCTTCCAAACCGACCTGTTCGACGAACAAACGACGCGCCAGCACCTCGCGCACCGTCCACCGCCGCAGACTCACTCGGGCCAGCTGCGCCGGCGTCCGCCGCTCGCCGCGCACCCGCTTCGACCGCACGTAATTGCGCTGCACCAGGAAGATCGCCAGCTTGTACGCCGCGCTGTTGCGGCGTTTGGCATACGCGATCGTCTCGCGCTTGTGCTCCGCCTCGCAGTGCCGGATCAACAGGTCCAGCAGGTTGATCTCGAACAACTTGTTGATCCGGTTGCGGATCTGCTTCGAGCTCGTCACCACGTGCGTGACCTGGCACGGCAGCGCCCGGATCGCGAGCGGGTACGCCCGGTGATCATCGCTGTGCAGGGAGACCGTCGCCGAGCCGGCGGTCACGTACTGCAGCAGTTCGTGCACGTCCTTGCGCACGGCCTGGGGGTCGGGCTTGCCGAGCATTCTTTCGTAGACCGCGCGCAAGCGTTTCTGCCGATCGGTCATCGAGCCGGAGCGGCGGACCTCGCTGTCGGTGAAGTGGGCGAAGAACGCGGACGGGCGGTCGACCGCGATGTGGAAGTGGAAGGGGTGGAACTGGCTGTGTTCGAAGGAGACGAAGCTGTCGAAGGCGAGGTCGCGGAACCGGGGCCTCAACTTCATCATGTTGGCGTGAAAGAGGATACAGTGACGTCCGAGGCGGTAGAGCTGGCGGTCGACGGTCGCCGGGGAGACTTTGAGGTCCACGGCGATCTGACTGTTGCAGGCGCCGCTGGTGACTTTGTCAGGCAGCCGTTGGATGATGTCGGGGCGTTTGAGCCAGTAGGTGACGGAGAAGGACTGTGAACTGAAGGTGACGCCGCAGTGCTGGCACTTGAACCTGCGGATACGGTGCGGGTAGGCCTTGCGGAAGTACGAGCCGAAACGCTTGAAGCGCCAGCCCGGTGTAAGTGGGTCGTGGAAGCTGCACTTGGGTGAGGGACAGTGGGGCGGGAGCCATTGCTCGCGGTACAGGTCGTCGTTGTCCATGCCGCGACATCGGCAACATTCAGGCCCGCAACATTCTTCAAGGAAGAACCCTTGATGCGCATTGGCTGGCTTTCGGACATCCATCTGGACTTTCTAGACCCGGCCGCGGTCCTGGCCTTCGCCCGCGAGCTCGCAGTGCGCCAGGTGGACGTCTGGCTCCTGAGCGGCGACATCGGCACGGCGCGGACTTTGGCCGGTCATCTGCGCGTGCTGGACGCCGAGTTGGCTGCGTCGATCTGCTTCGTTCTGGGCAACCACGACTACTACGGCAACTCTCTCGCGGCGACTACCGCCGTCGCGCGCGGCGTCGTCGCAGGGTCGAAGCGCCTGTGCTGGCTCACCGAGTCCGGACCCTGCCTGCTAGCCGACAGCACGGCCGTGGTGGGCGACGACGGCTGGGGTGATGCCCGGTTCGGCAATGCCTTGACCACGCCTGTTCGGCTGAACGACTTCGTCCTGATCGAGGATCTCGCAAGCCTGCCCCGTGCCGACCTGGTCCGTGCATTGCAGCGCCTTGGCGACACGGCAGCGAACCGGCTGGCGCCGAAACTGGCGCAGGCGGCGGCGGCGTGTCGCCGCGTCATCGTGGTGACGCATGTGCCGCCGTTTCGCGAGGCCGCCTGGCATGAGGGCCGGCCGAGCGATCCCGACTGGGTGCCGTGGTTCGCGTGTCGCGCAGTCGGCGAGGCGATTCTCGACTGTGCACGGCACCACCCGGAGGTGCAGTTCCTGGTGCTCTGTGGACACACGCATGGCGAAGGGGTCCATGCGGCGGCTGGGAACGTCGTGGTCCATACGGCGGGGGCCGAGTACGGGTCGCCGACGGTGCAGCGGATCTTCAGGATCGAAGCAGGGACGCCGAGTGGGGAGTGGCCGGAGGAACCCACATTCTGATCGGTCGGGGGTTACGTGGGATTCGTCCGACAACCCCTCGGGCGACGCAGCTGGGCGCGTATTACCGCACTGAAGGAGCATCGGTCACATTCCAGACCACCGGCAACAGCTCTCGGGCATCGGCCTCCTCGAAATCGAACGCTGCGCCCAGCGATTCCGGCAGGACGGGCGCGATAATTGGAACACGGAAAATCCGTCTCTGCCTGCCGCACTATCAAGGTACAATACTATCAAGACGATCCATCGTCCCAACCATCTACGCGCTATCCGCGCGTCTCTGGGCCGCAACCCGATTACTCTACCGACTGGTCGCCGGCAGAGCGGCAAGACGACGTTGGCGCGATGGCTGGTCGAACCGCACTCAGCCGGCTCATGCGACCTGGAGGATCTGCTCGGCCCGGCGCGCCTGGGCGAACCCGTGACGGCTCTGCAGGCGCTCTACGGATTGGTCGTTATCGAGGGATTCCAGCGTCAGTCAGATCTTCTTCCGATCCTGCGGGTCCTGGCCGATCGGCGGAACGTCCGGGCGAGATTCCTCTACCTGGGCGGCGCGGCGGGTGCCTCCCTACGGCAGAGTCCGGAAAGTCTCGCCGGCCACGTCGAACAACGCGCGATCAGTGGCATTCCGGGCCGGACACGCTATCAGTTGGCGGACGGCATCGAGGCCGTGCCGCTGGCGGTGCTGGCCGGGGACGAGGGGGCGTTCGCGGGATGAGGTGTCATCGCCTGCGGCGCCGCTACCGTCATGTGACTTCATCGGATCGTTCACGGGTGGCAGAGTCGTTGTTGTCCGGTTGGGCCAGGAAGCTCTCCTTGCGTGCCAGGAACTTCACGAATCTGGGGGCCATGTAAGCCGCCAGTTCATCGAAGCTGATGGGCCGATACCCGCACGCATCGACGCCGACGTCGCGCGTCAGCATCCAGTCGAGCTCGCTCTTGTCCTGCCGCACGAGACGGCCGTGGACATGGCCGTACAGGTGCCAGCTGCCGTGAAACGACCGGTGCCACGATCGCATCGGGTAGTGGTTCAGCCAGATCGACTGGTCCTTGACCTTGATCATGCCCTGATCGATCACGTTGAGGAACACCTGGCGGACCTTCTGGCGATCGTGGTTACCCCAGACCATGTTCACGGACCGGCAACGGATCCGTTCCCGGTAGGCAGCGACCATTTCCGGTGGACCAAGGCAGAAATCGCCGAGAATCCAGAGCTGGTCTTCCATGCCGACCGTGTCGTTGATGGCGTCGATCAGGGCGTCATCGTGCCGGCGAAGACTGTCTTGCGAGATGCGCCAAGATCCGCGGGGACCCTGGGTTTTCGCCAGCGCCTGTTCCTCGGCGGACAGAAAGGGACGGTCGCAATACCGCAAGATGTTGGCGTGTCCCAGGTGCAGATCGGCCGTGAACCATACTTGCATGGAGAGCCTCTCGCTGGTCAGAAAGCGAGTATGATGTCTATCCTTGCGGCAGAACTCGACGAAGGTTCCAGGCTCCGTGCCGGTGTCGTAATCATGCCAGGGCAATCAACGGCCACCTGGAGTCGATACGTCGAGGGGTCGATTCCACGAGAGGTGTTGCCAGTAAGATACCGGTAGGGTAAACGGAGGGGGCGTTCACGGTCAACAGAAGAGGGGGAGCCCTACGCAAACGCTTCGGACCTACGGCACCGTCGCCTGCACGCTGGACGTCGAGAAACGGCGCGAGTTCGAGCCGGCGGCCGGCGGTCTCGTGCTCTGATGAGTAGTTCCGCGCAGTGCGGGTCCCGCGTACGTCTCCGTTGCCGACGCCACTCACCGGAAATCCAGCGCCACGCCGACCTTCAGGGTCAGATCGTCCTTCTTCAAGCCCGCCGGCGGCCGCGTGTCGCGGCGCCACTCGGCGCTGGTGGTCAGGCGCACGGTCTCGGTGACCGGCAGCGAGCAGCCGAGGTCGTTCAGGATGCGGAAGTCGGCGGGCGCGGCGAAGCGCGGCTGGAAATACAGGATGTTCAGGATGCGCAGGCCGCGCGCGGTCTCGTGCCGCAGGACCAGCAGGTTGGCCATGCGGACGCTGTCGCGCGCCGTGGGGTCGTCGGGGTGGACCGCGTCGGGGTCGAGGCGTTCCCACTCGAGCATCGCCCCGGTGCCGAAGGAGGCCGACGTGTGCTCGGCGCGCAGCACGTCGCGCTGCAGGCCCGAGCCGACGAGCCAGCGGCTGCGCAGGCGCAGCGATTCGTTCTGCTGGACCTGGACGAAGTGGAAGGTCTGCAGGCCGTCGGTCGCCTGCCAGGAGTGGCGGAGCTGGACGAAGCGGCTGTCCAGCAGCGAGCGGTCGCCATCGGAGAGGTAGGTGCCGCCGAAGATCAGGCGCGTCCAGTGCGGCTCGCGGTAGAGGCCGGCGATGCCGGAGACGTCGGCGATGAAGATCTCGGAGTTGCCGGTGCGGCCGGTCAAGGCGACGCTGGCCGAGAGGTGCGGACCCTGGACCTCGCCGAGCTGGAAGCGCTCGGTGTTGAGGATCGTCTGCGCGCCCGCGGCGCCCGGGACCAAAGCCAGGGCCAGCGCGGTCGCGAGGAACATCCCGGCGAGGATCGGGACGGCCGGTGTAGGATGTCGTCGGGTCATGATGGGTCGCGGCTGGCTCCTGGGTAACGTCCGTGTCGCCCTCGGGGTCTTTGTACATGGTGGGCATGGGAGGCGGGGGCGTCAAGGTGGCCGAGCAGGGGAGGGTCTGGTGGTCAGGGTTGCGGGCGTGAGAGTCTGGTTGCTGCTGGCGCTGGCCGCGATCATCACCGCGCCGGTCGGTGCGGTCGCCGGGACGGGGATCGCGCTGGTCGAGGCCGCGCGCGAACAGATCGGGGTCACGGTCATCTACGATCCCGCGTACCGTCAGCTCGACTACCCCGGCGGCGACGTGCCGGCCGAGCGCGGCGTGTGCACCGACGTCATCGTGCGGGCGTTCCGGCGGCTAGGCGTCGATCTGCAGGTGCTCGTGCACGAGGACATGACGGCGGCCTTCGCGGCTTATCCGCAGCTCTGGGGGCTCTCGCGGCCGGACCGCAACATCGACCATCGGCGGGTGCCGAACCAGGCGACGTTCTTCGAGCGGCAAGGCGCCGCTCGCGCCGCTGGAAGGCGCGTCGAGGATTTTACGGCGGGCGATGTCGTGACGTGGCGGCTCGCTTCGGGGGTGCCGCATATCGGGATCGTGTCGGACCGTCGCAGCGAGGCGGGCGTGCCGCTGGTGATCCACAACATCGGGCGGGGAGCCGTGGAGGAGGATGTGCTGTTCGCGTATGAAGTGACAGGCAGATATCAATGGCTGCCTGAACGGGCTGATGCATCGCTCGAGCAACCGCGCCGGCCGCGAACGGAAATCGAATAGCGATCGCGCTCAGATCACGACGTCGCCCGGTTCGCTCCTGGTGAAGTCCACCGCCTTGAAATCCTGCGTCAGCCGGAACACGCCCTCGCGGACGACCCTCTTCATGACGATGTCGAGCATCAACGTGGCGTTCGGACGCACCTCGGCGAGCAGCGCGCTCTTCTTGGCCGCCAGTTCGGACCCGACGTAGTGCACGAAGAGCGGCGACGGCTTCTTCGCGGTCGGATCGGGCGCCGGCCGCGGCGCGATGCGCACGCCGAGCGCCTTGGCGTCGCTCACGACCTCGTGGTTGAGGTAATAGGTGAGCGTGCTGCGCGCGCGCCTGTTGCGCTGGCGGTCGATGAAGAACCCCGGCGGCAGCAGGTTGGGATTCGGCGTCCGCAGCGCCGGCTTGGCGTGGTCGGGATCCCACGCCGTCAGCAGGAAATCGAAGTCGTCGATCGCGAGCCCGCTTTCGTCGCGCAGCCGCACGATGAGCTGGGTCGTGATCGGATTGCGGAATTCGCGCGCGATGAGGAACAGCTGCTTGACCTTCTCGACCTTCTCGTCAGCCTGGGTCTGCGCGGTCAGGGTATCGAACGCGTCGCAGGCGGCCGCGTAGCCGGCGTCGTCGCCGACCGCGAGGCAGCGCACGATCGCCGCGACCGCCGGGTGCGGCTGCAGCTTGCCGGCATCACGCAGCTTGACGCTGCGCATGATGCCCATCTTCTCGCCTCCGTGCGACAGCCCCGGCAGCACCGCGAGCGCCGTGCGCGGCGCCTGCTGGCGCACCTCGGCCACAAGACGCGTCGCGCCCCAGTCGCCCTTGGCCAGTTCCTGCTCGTCGAAGGCTTGCACCAGCCGCACGTACCGCGCATTGAGGTTCGCCGCGGCCACGCGCACGACCCCGTCGGAGCCGACCTCGTCGGTGTAGCTGTTGACGTGGTCGTAGACGGCGCGGTCGATCGATTGGCCGGTCAGCACGAACGGGAACACCCGCCCGCCGCGATTCCAGTCCGGTTCTTGCAGCACCCACGACGCGTTGAGCTGCCACGACTCCTCACTGCCCAGCTCCAGCCAGTCGAGCACGCCCTGGCCGGGCTCGACGCCCTGGAACCAGCTCTTCAGGCGGCTGACGGTGCCCTTGCCCAGTTGCGCGAGCGCGCTGCCGAAATTGGCGGGCGCGAGCATGATCAGGTGGCTCATCGGACACGGTCGTTCCTGGGTGACGTAGTAGCGGTGCCACCAGTCCCTCGCGACGGGCCCGCCCGTCGAGTGGGTGATCACGGCCAGGCGCTGCCCCGCGCGCAGCGCGTCCTGCAGCGCGGATTCGCGCGCGATGGCGGCCTCGAGCGCGCGCGAGATGTCCGCGACGCGCACCTCGTCGCGGAAGCTCACGTACTTGCCGAGGTAGACGTGCCGAACGTCGATGTCGAGGCCCTGGGCCGCCGCTTCGGCCTGCAGGCGCTCCGGCAGCTTGCCGTAGGTGTTCGTATTGCGCACCGACCAGCCGTGGATGAAGACGACGGGTTTCCTGGTCATGACGGGGCCTCCTTGCGCGTCGCAGAGAAGACTATTCTAAGATCCTATCACGACGACGGCCGCCGGATCATGCGGAATCACGCTCGCGACAGGCGTCTTGCTCTCGCCGGCGCGCGGGCTCGCTGGTATCATGACGTTCCGAATCGCCGACCATGTCTGCGCCTGCTCGACTCGAGCCCGAGGAACCGTTCGCCATGCCTGACGAGAAGCCGGAGCGGGTGGCCGGCGAACTCAAGGAACGCGCCCTGGCGGCAGCCGGCGAGGGGATCACCATCGCCGATGCGCGTCTGCCGGACGTGCCGCTGATCTACGTCAACCGCGCGTTCGAGCGGTTGACGGGCTACTCGCGCGAGGAGGCGCTCGGAAGCAACTGCCGCTTCCTGCAGGGCGCCGAGACCGATCCGCGGGCGGCGGCGGCGATCCGCGCGGCGATCGGCGAACGCCGCGGCTGCCAGGTCGAGATCCTCAACTACCGCAAGGACGGCAGCCCGTTCTGGAACCGGCTCACCATCACCCCGGTAAGCGACGACGCCGGCGCGGTGACCCATTTCATCGGGATCCAGGCCGACGTGACGGCCCGCCGCCTCGCCGAAGAGAAGCTGGCCGCCGCCAATCGTGAGATGCAACGCGATCTGGAGGCTGCCGCGCGCATCCAGCAGAGCCTGCTGCCGGCGGCGGTCCCCGCGCTGCCCGGGGTCGAGCTGGCCTGGAGCTGCCGGCCGTCGAAGGAACTGGGCGGCGATACGCTGAACATCCTGCGCCTGGACGACGCGACGATCGCACTGTATGTCCTGGATGTGAGCGGCCACGGCGTCTCGGCTTCGCTGCTCTCGTTCACGCTGTCGCATACGCTGTCGCCGCTTCCGGAGCAGTCGTGCCTCTTCGAGCCGGCCGGCCAGCGCTGGCGGCCTTCCGCGCCGGCGACCGTCGCCAGGCGCCTCAATCAGCGCTTCCAGCTCGATCCCGACGCGCCGCAATTCTTCACCATGTTCTACGCGCTGCTCGACAGCTCCGCACGGACGCTGCGCGCCGTGATCGCCGGGCACCCTCCCGCGGTGTTGGTCCGCGCCAGCGGCGAGGCGCAGCTCCTGTACGCCAATGGACCGCCGATCGGTCTGGTGGCAGAGGTCGAATATGGCGAAGCGGAGTTGTCTCTGCAGGCCGGAGACCGTCTCTACGTGTACACCGACGGCTTGAACGAGGCGATCGACGCCGAGGGGGGGCAGCTCGACCACGAGCGTATTCGGGACGCCGCCGCGGCGTCGCGCGACCTTCCGCTGCAGGCCAGCGTGGACGCGTTGGTTTCGCTCGCCGACGTCTGGACCGGCGGCGAGCTGCATGACGACGTTTCCGTTCTAGGCATCGCCTGCACAGCATCTGACCGGTGACGTTGCGTGATGGAGGTCGCCCGCGATCATGACCCGAACCCTCGCTCTCGCCGCCTGCCTGGCCCTGACCTTCGCCGCGGCGGCCGTCGGCGGCCTGGCGTCGGCCAAGTCCGGCGCATTCTACGCGCAGCTGGCGCGTCCGTCGTGGGCCCCGCCCGCCGGGGTGTTCGGTCCGGTCTGGACCATCCTCTACCTGCTGATCGCCATCGCCGCCTGGCTGGTCTGGCTCGCGCGCGGAGAGACCAGCATCCGGTTGCCCGCGTTCCTCTTCCTGCTGCAGCTGGCCGCCAACGCCCTGTGGACCTGGCTGTTCTTCGCCTGGCGCCTGGGCCTGTGGTCGTTCGTCGAGATCGTCGTGCTGTGGGTCCTGATCGCGGCGATGGTCGTCTCCTTCTGGCAGATCCGCCCCCTGGCCGGGGTCCTGCTGCTGCCCTATCTGGCCTGGGTCACCTTCGCCGCCTTCCTGACCTGGGCCATCTGGCGGCTCAATCCCCAGCTGCTGGCTTGACGGCTGCGGCTGATTTCCTGGACCGCGCCTGCCGGGCGCGCTAGCTTCGAGGTCGACGAGGAGGTCGCCATGGCCAGGAAGATCTACATCACGGAGCAGGACAAGAAGCGGCTCGCTGGCCTCGTCGCGGGGGCGGGTGCCTCCCGGGGTCCCGATCGCGCCGACCTCGAAGCGCTGGCCAAGGAACTGGCCAGGGCCAAGGTCGTGGCCTCCGCCGATATCCCGCCGAACGTCGTGACCATGAATTCCCGCGTCGTGCTGCGCGACCTCGATAGCGGCGAAGAAATGACCTACGTCCTGGTGTATCCACGCAACGCGGACATCGATGCGGGCCGCATCTCGGTGCTCGCGCCGATCGGGACGGCGATCCTGGGGTACGCCAAGGGCGACGTCATCGAGTGGGTCGTGCCCTCCGGGCTCCGCCGGATCCGCGTCGAGGACATCCTCTATCAACCCGAGGCCGCCGGCGATCTGGACCTGTAGCGGCGCGATCCCCGGTTTGCATACATCTCGATCCACCGCGGCATGTCCACTCCGCAAAATACCCGCGTGTAAAACTAACTTGATTCATCCGGCGGCCATCGGTATGCTCACGACGGTTATCGCTTCGCGCCGCGCGCGCGACGGATCGAGTAGGTCGGGGCGGCTGAAAGGTCCGGGCGAGGTGGGTCTCGCCGCGTGAGGTCCGCCCGAAAGGGGGTGATCCAGTGAGTAATGACCGATGTGGCTCAGTGGAGGTGGCGTCCCCGTAACGCGGGACCTCTCTGCAGCCGAGCTGTGGTCGGGACCCCCGCTGGGGGCAACCCAACGTCACCAAAGCTGAGGCGATACGGGCGCCGTCGCTCATCGAGCGGCGGCGCCTTCGTTAGCAGCGGGTCCGGTGCGGTGTGGCGGGGTCGCGGCGACCATGCGAATTCGCCTGGCGAACGCCGCCAGCCGGCGAACCAAGCGAAACAAGGGGGCGTAGCGTGCGGGAGAGTACGCCGGAACGTGTCGGGTCTGCGCGCGTCCTTCTGACCGGCGCGACCGGTTACGTCGGCGGTCGCCTTCTGCCGCTGCTGGAGGCCCGCGGCTGCCGTGTGCGTTGTCTGGCTCGCGAACCAGCCTACCTCGCGCCGCGCGTGGGGCCGTTGACCGCCATCGTCCAGGGCGACGTGCTCGACAGCGCCAGCCTCGACGCGGCCCTGCAAGGTGTCGACGCCGCCTACTATCTCGTGCATTCGATGGGTTCGCGCGGGGGATTCGTCGCCCAGGATCGGCAGGCGGCGCGCAACTTCGGCGCGGCCGCGCGCGCCGCCGGCGTCCGGCGCGTCATCTATCTCGGCGGGCTCGGTCGCCAAGAGGAAGACCTCTCGCCGCACTTGCGCAGCCGGCACGAGGTGGGCGAGATCCTGCGGGCGTCGGGCGTGCCGGTGTGCGAGTTGCGCGCGTCGATCGTAATCGGATCGGGCAGCCTGTCCTTCGAGATGATCCGCGCGCTCGTCGAGCGGCTGCCGGTCATGATCACCCCGAAATGGGTGAACGTGATGGCCCAGCCGATCGCCATCGACGACCTGCTCGATTATCTCCTCGCGGCGCTCGACCTGCCGGCCGCGGAATACCGCGTGTTCGAGATCGGCGGCGCCGACCAGGTCACCTACGCCGACATCATGCGCGAGTACGCGCGGCAGCGCGGCATGCGGCCGCGCATGCTGCCCGTGCCGGTTCTGACGCCCTGGCTGTCGAGCCTGTGGCTCGGACTCGTGACGCCCCTGTACGCGCGCATCGGGCGCAAGCTCATCGAGAGCATCGTCCACCCGACGGTTGTCAGAGATGGCGCCGCTCTGCGCGCCTTCGCGGTCCGGCCCGTCGGCGTGGCCGAGGCCGTGCGCCGCGCTCTGGCGCGCGAGGAGCGGCATTTCGCGGCGACGCGTTGGTCCGACGCGCTGTCCGCCGCCGGCGCGCGCCGCTCGTGGGGCGGGGTCCGTTTCGGCTCCCGGCTGGTCGACTCGCGTACGGCGGCCGTGCCTGTTGCAGCATCCGCGGCGTTCGCACCCATCGCGCGCCTAGGCGGCGACGCTGGCTGGTACGCCTGGAACTCCCTTTGGCGCCTGCGCGGCTGGCTCGACCTGCTCGCCGGTGGCGTCGGACTGCGCAGGGGCAGGCTATCGGCGACGCAGTTGCGCGTCGGCGACACTGTCGACTTCTGGCGCGTCGAGGCCTTCGAGCCGGGCCGCCACCTGCGGCTCCTGGCGGAGATGAAGCTGCCTGGACGCGCCTGGCTCGATTTCGAGGTCGTCGCCGGGGGACCGCAGACGATCATCCGCCAGACCGCGATCTTCGACCCGCTCGGCGTGTGGGGTCGCGCCTACTGGTACGCGCTCTATCCAGTGCACCAGCTCGTGTTCCGCGACATGCTGCGCGCGATCGCCCGCGCGGCTGCCGAACCGGCCGCGACCGAGCGTATCGGGAGCCCCGAGAACTGAATACACACAATCATGTTCTGGGTCTTTCGGTGTAATATAAAATTGATAAACAGTCTATTAAGCTTTACAATGCGGCCATGAAGCCCCGCCAGGACATCACCAGCTGCGTCAAGCGTTACCGACTGCTGCAGGACGGCATGACCCAGCAGGACCTCGCCGACCGGCTCGGCGTCACCCGGCAGACAATCCATGCGATCGAGAAGGGGCGGTACGCGCCGTCGGTCGGACTGGCGTTGCGGCTGGCCGCCGTCTTCGACGTGCGCGTCGAAGATCTCTTCACCCTGGCGAAGGACGACCACGATGCATGAGGCGATCGAACCGCGACGCTGGCGCCCCGCGCCGGTCCACCTCGTCGCCGGCGCGCTGGTGCTCGGCGGCTTCTTGCTGGCCGATGTCAGCTGGGGATTCATCGTACTGGTGGGGTTCGGCGCCCTGGGGCCGGGATTGCTGCGCGAGGTCGGCTGGCTGCGCGACAAGGACGAGTTCCAACTCGCCGCCGCGCGGCGCGCGGGTTACCACGGGTTCCTGGCGGCAGGCCTGCTCGCGTTCCTGCTCGTGGCCTATTATCGCCTGCATCCCGATCTGCGGGCTCATCCGAGCGCGCCGGTCGAGCTGATCCTGGTCGTGCTGTGGTTCACGTGGTTCCTCAGCTCGTTGTGGGCCTACTGGGGCGCGCGGCGCATGGCGGCGCGCCTGCTCGAGATCTTCGGCGGCGTGTGGCTGCTGTTCAACGTCATCGCCAACTGGCAGGCCGGAGCGATCGGCATGTTCATGCAATGCCTGCTCGCGGCGCCGTTCTTCGCCGCGGCCTGGCTGGCGCGGCGGCTGCCGCGCGTGGCGGGTGTCCTGCTGCTGGGGTTCGCGGCGTTCTTCGTCCACTTCTTCGGCCTGTACGACGTGGTGCAGGACCCCTTCGGCAAGGGCAGGGTCTTCGTCCTGATCCTGTTCGTGGGGCCGTTGCTGGTCGCGGGGCTCGGTCTGTTGCGACGCGACCCGGACCGTGAGACGGGGGAGCGCGCGAGTTGATGAACGAGGCGGCGCCGTCGTGATGCGCCGTCGCCTTACGCGCGCCGGGCCGCCAGCACGCCGCTGTGCGCCGCCACCTTGTGGCGCGCCAGTTCGGTGAAGCCCAGCTCGCGGCACAGCTCCTCGGTCTCGGTCCAGGTGTAGCTCTTGCCGCCCTCGGTGCCCACCAGCATGTTGACCGCGAAACGCGCGCCGAAGGCCGGCTCGGTGCGCGAGTCCTCCAGGAAGAAATCCTTGATGACGAGCAAGCCGCCCGGCGCGAGCGTCGCGGCGGCCTTGCGCAGGAGGACCAGGGTGTCGGTCGCGTCGAGGCTGTGGATGATGTTGGCGACGTAGACCGCGTCGTAGGCGCCGCCGTCGGGTGCGTCGAGCGCGTCGCGGAGGTAGTCGCCCGCTCGCGTCGCGATGCGCGCGGCAAGCCCCGCCGCGGCGATCTCCTGCTCGGCGATGGGCACGACCTCGGGCAGATCGAAGACGACCGCGCGCAGCGCGGGCCACCGCCGGCAGAACGCGATGGCGCTGGTGCCGGGCCCGCCGCCGAGGTCCAGCAGCAGGCGGCAGCGGCCCAGCTCGGGCAGCGCGTCGGCCACCTCCTCGCTGCTGCGGCGCGAGATGTCCTTCATGCCGCAGATGAATGCCCTCAGGGCGGCCTCTTCGCGCGGCGCCCGGCTCTCGGGCGCGGGCCGTCCCGTGCGCACGACCTCGGCGAGCTGGACCCATCGCGCGAGCAGGTGATGGTGGTGGTCGAGGATGCTGTGCACGCTATCGGGGCCTGCGGGCGCGAGCAGGGGCGCCAGCTCGGAGGGCAGGACGAAATGCGCGGGCGAGAGATCGGAAGAGCGTCGTGTAGGGAAAGAGTGTAGGATGGGGTGTTGGT
>CAZJWO010000101.1:0-13179 GCA_964549735.1 uncultured Fibrobacteraceae bacterium
ACACCCTATCCTACACTCTTTCCCTACACGACGCTCTTCCGATCTGCACCGTCAGCCCACCGTCCTGCCACCAGCCGAGGCCGACCAGGAAGACCAGCGTCCCCGTACCGCCCGCCAAGCCCGTGGTCTCGGTATCCAACAGGAGCATATCCTGCCAGCCGGAGGGGACGATGTCGCCGCCGGCCAGGATTCCGCGCAGGTCCGCAGGCGGCCAGGGCGGCGGCGCGACGCGCGCGTAGAAATCATCGCGCCACCAGATCCCGCGGGTCGGTCCATCGCCAGGGAGCATGGCGAGCGCGGCGCTGTCCGCGGCGTGGTTGCCGAATCCGTCCCCCGCGCGCGGCTCGCACGCCGGCAAATCCGTCGCCGCGTCACCACCCGGGCGGCGCAGCAGCGGATCGAGTCTCAAGAGCCGTGCCCGCAGGTCCATCGCTCGCGCCGTCCGTTCAACCGGTGGCTCGCCGCGACACCCGAGGATCGGCGGCCGACGGCCGCGGACCCTCGCCGCCCTGTTCACCGGCGGCGCGGGCCAACAGCCGGGCCGCGGCCGACTTGGCGCGCGCGCCGGTCTCGACCGCCGCGCCCACGCAGGCCGGACAGCCGGCTCGACAGGGACAGCGCCGCAGGTGCGCCAGCGCGGCGAGGCGCACCTCCTCCCACTGCCGGTACAGACGCTCGGCGTAGCCGACGCCTCCCGGCACCGCATCGTGGACGTAGAGCGTGGGCGCGCCGGTGAACGGCGCGCGCAGCATGGCCTGCGCACGCAGGTCGCGGCCGTCGGCCATCACGAAGACGGGCGCCACCATGCCCACGAGATGCGCCAGGCCCTTGAGGGCGTCGCCGAGGTCGAGACCTTCGGCGTCCAGTTCGGCAGCGAGGGTATCCGGCAACTGCCACCACATGCTCGTGGTGTGCATCTCCATCTGCGGCAGATCGACCTTGCCAGCACCGACGTTCTCGTGCGTGTTCAGCTTGATCTTCTTGTAGACCGTGACCTTGTCGACCAGCCCGATCTCGCCGACGGCCAGCCAGCCCAGATGGGTATCCGGACGGCTTTCGCCGGCGTCGAGAGTGCGCAGCTCGACTTTGCGCTGCGCGTCCGTGTAGTAGTCCACCTGCACCGGTCGCACGTGGGCCTGGCGGCGGTCCCAATCGAGGCGGTCGACATGGTATTGCTGCGCTCCGTGCAGGTAGATGGCCTCATCGTGCAGCATCTCCTGGGCGCTGTAGAGATCCATCTCGCCGATGACGCGGCCGCCGGGCACCGCATCGTCGATGATCACGACGTTATCGGGCGCGGCCGCGCGCAGGCTGACCTCCTCCGCGGGATAGGTCTCGGCCACCCAGTGGTAGCGTCCTTCTGCGCGGTGCAGAACGCCCTGTTCGGCGAGGTAGTCGAGGATCTCGGCCACGCGCAACCCGCCGTACTGCTCCCCCACCTGGAAAGGCAGCTCGAAGGCCGCGCACTTGAGATGGCTGGACAGGATGATGAGATTGTCCGGGTCGAGGGTGCCGTGCTCGACCGGGCGCGCGAAGAAGAACTCCGGGTTGCTCAGGATGTACTGGTCGATCGGCGTGCTCGTGCCGACGAGCACGACCGCCGACAGCGCGTGGCGGCGGCCGGCGCGGCCTGCCTGCTGCCAGGTCGAGGCCACGGTGCCGGCATAGCCGCACATGATGCAGGCGTCGAGGCGGCCGATGTCGATACCGAGTTCCAGAGCGTTGGTCGATACGACGGCCTTGACGGAGCCGTCGCGTAGACCCTGCTCGATGGCGCGCCGCTCGGTCGGCAGATAGCCGCCGCGATAGCCACGCACCTCGCCTTGCTTGAGGCTGACCTTGCGGCCGGCCCGCGCCAGATAGGTCAGCAGCAGCTCGACGCGCATGCGGCTGCGGGCGAAGACGATCGTCTGCGCACCCGCGGCCAGGAACCGTTCGGCGATGCTGCGTGTCTCCTTGACCGCCGAGCGTCGGATGCCGAGCTCGTGATTGACGACGGGCGGATTGTAGAAGATGAAGTGCTTCTCGCCGCGCGGCGCGCCGCTGCTCTCGACGACCGCCAGTTCGCGCCCCGTCAGGCGGGCAGCCAGTTCGCCGGGATTGGCGATCGTCGCCGAGCAGCAGATGAACTGCGGCTGCGCGCCGTAGAACGCCGCGATGCGCTGCAGGCGTCGCAGGACGTTGGCGACGTGGCTGCCGAAGACGCCGCGGTATTGGTGCAACTCGTCGACCACGACATAGCGGAGGTTCTCGAAGAGTTTCAGCCACAGCGTATGGTGCGGCAGGATCCCTTGGTGCAGCATGTCCGGATTGGTGACGACGATGTGCCCGCTGGTGCGGATGGCTCGGCGCGCGTCGGCCGGCGTGTCGCCGTCGAACGTGTGCACCTTGATATCGACGCCCAGCGCGCCGACGATCGCGTGCGCTTCCTGCATCTGATCCTGGCTGAGCGCCTTGGTCGGGAAGAGGTACAAGGCGCGCGCCTCGGGATCGCGCAGCATCGCGTCGAAGACAGGCAGGTTGTAGCAGAGCGTCTTGCCGGAGGCGGTCGGCGTCGGCACCACCACCGAGCGGCCGGCCAGAGCATGACCGACGGCCGCCGCCTGGTGGCTGTACAGCCGCTCGCAGCCGCGCGCCTGCATGGCGGCGACGAGCCGCGGTTCGAGCTGCGCCGGCCACGGCGCATAGACGGCCGGTTGCGGCGGCAGGACTTCCCAGCGCGTCACGTTGCGGCGGAAGCCCGCATCGTCGCGCAAACGATCCAGGAGCTGGGCAAGATTCACGGCGTCCTCCGCGGAGATCCGGAACGCCGCGGTGGCGAAGGCCAGGCCGGCTCAGGATTCCTTCGACGACTTCGGTTTCGCCTCGTCGTCGGTGATCCCGCGCCGGGCGTCGTGGAGCTCCTTCTTCACCTCGTCGGTCGCATCCCTGGTTGCGGACTTGAACTTGTTGATGGACTTGCCGAACGCCTCCGCGATCTCCGGCAACTTGCGCGGGCCGAAGACGATCAGCACGATAGCCAGGATGATCAGGAGCTCCTGCCAGCCGATCGGACCGATGAAGCCGAGCAGAGGAATCATGACGCCTCCTGTCGCCACGACCCTAGCGATACCAGCGGAGCAACTGGGCGGCGATGAAGACGCCGACCACGCTCATGAGGTTCATGTGGAACTTCAAACCGAAGGTCAACTGAACCACCACCAGATCGAGGGTCATGGTTTCCAGACCGAAATCTTGATAAAGGACGAACAACTGCTCGGCTACGCTGCCCTCGCGCAGGAAGAGTCCGATCACCTCGCTGATCACCGCGCCGATCAGGACTCCCAGCAGCAGGACGAGCGCCACTTTCCCCAGGCTTCTGCGCATCGGCTACCGACTTTCTCCTGACAACGGCCGGGCGAGCAGTCGCCGGCGGCCCGGATTTTCGCAGCCGGCGGCCGGCGAGTCGGCCGCCGCGCGCAGTATAGAGCGGTGTCGTCGCGCCTTCCACCGGAAATCCCGATATGGTCCGCCAACTGCTCCACGATAGCATATTCGCCATCGTTTCGCCAGCTTGATCACTCGTTCCGGCCCGGTTGACCCACGCAGGGCCGGCGCGAACCCGGGGGGAATGCCGGCCGCAGCAGGTCCCGCGCGTCCGAACCGGGGTTACGGCTGCGCGGTCGTTCGGCTCGGCAAACGCAGATGATCCCGACCGAGCACCAGAACGGCGTCTTCCTGGGCACGGCTGTCCCACTCGCGCAGCAGCGGCACGCCGTTCAATCGCGCACTCAAGTCGCGGGCAACCGCGGCGGTCAGGCGGCGATTGACGAGCAAGGACACCGCGAAGGAGTCGTGCGGCGCATCGCCCACCGCGACGACCACGCAGCCCAGACTCGGCAGTTCTCGGCTGTACCGGCGGGCCAGTCCGGGTTCCATCGTCCCGTTCAGCACCGCCAGATGGATGGCTTTCGCCGGCAGGTCCGCAGGAAACGAAACGCGCGCCGCGGCGCTCGGCGCCTGCTGAGGAGGCGACGTGCGGTGCGCCATCCAGAACGACAGCGCACAGACTGCCAGCAGGCCCAGCAGCAATCCGTTGCGCAGCCGCCTCATCAGCCGTCCGCCAGGATGCGGGCGAGAATCGGCGCCAGCAGCGCGTGGACCTCGGCCAGCGTCTGCGGCATCACCCGGGTGCTGCCCACCGTCGTCATGAAGTTCGTATCGCCGGCCCAGCGGGGCAGCAGGTGCAGATGCAGATGGGCGGGGATGCCCGCGCCGGCGCTCGCGCCGCCGTTGTAGCCGCAGTTGAAACCGTGCGGCCGCAACCCTTCGTTCAGCGCCCGCTCCATGGCGGCCAGCAAGCTACCCATCTCCTGGAGCTCCGCGGGCGTGCAATCGCTGAGCAACGGCGCGTGCCTGCCCAGGACCAAGAGGAGATGCCCGTTGTTGTAGGGGAAGCGGTTCAGCATGACCAACCAGGACGTGCCCCGGAACAGGACCTGGTTTTCCTTGTCGCTGCCGGCGGCGAGCGCCTCGCAGAACACGCAGCCGTCGCTGTGTTCCTGGCCCGTCACGTACGCGAACCTCCACGGTGTGTAGAGCCGATCCAGCGGGCGATCAGCCATGGCCGCGCCGCCGGGCTCGCAGCAGGCGTTCGGCCGCCGCGAGTTCGTCGACCGTGTTGATGCCGACCACCTCGTCCGCATCCGCCGTCGTGACGGTGCGCACCCGCTCGCCGCGATCCGCGAGCCAACCGATGGTATCGGTCAGATAGTACTCGCCCTGGGCGTTGTCCGCCGTCAGGGCGCCGAGCGCCGCGCGCAGGCGGGAGGTCTGGTAGCAGTAGACGCCGCTATTGTACTCGCCGATGGCCAATTCATGCGGCGAGGCGTCGCGCGCCTCGACGATGCGCAGCAAGTTGCCGGTGGCGTCCTTGACGATGCGGCCGTACGCGCCGGCGTCGTCCACCACGCATGTCAATACGACGGCGGCCGCATCGTCCTGCCGCGCGCCCGCGACGAGGCGTCGCAGCGTCTGCGGTCGCAGCAGCGGGACATCGCCGGCGAGCACCACGGTCCAGCCGCCGGGCCGCAGACTGCTCGCCGCGACCTGGACGGCATGGCCGGTTCCGAGCTGCGGCTCCTGGACGACGAACACGACGTCGTCACCAGCGCAGGCGAGGCGCACGCGATCGGCCTGATGTCCGACGACGACGACGGTCCGGCCGATGCCGGCCGCGCGGGCTGTGTCCAGCACGTAGGCCAGCAGCGGGCGCCCGTCCAGCTCGTGCAAGACCTTGGGCAGATCGCTGCGCATGCGGGTGCCCTTGCCGGCCGCCAGGATCACGGCGTCGAGCGTCGCCCGCGCCGCGGGGTCTGCGTTCAAGGCTCCACCTCCAGTTCGGACAGCAGCGTCGTCTCGCGCACGCCGCCGTCCGCCACCTCCAGCACGATGTTGTCGATCAAGCGCGTGCGGCCGAAACGCGCCGCCACGGCCAGCAGCAGGCGACCGGCCGCCTCGCGCGGCTGCGCCAGCTCCGGAACGGTCCGCACCTCGGCGTAGTCGACAGCGTCGGCCGCGGCCAGCACGCGCAGCATCTTCGCTTGCAACCGCTCGCACCGCCTCTCGCCGCCAGCCAGCGCGCGCCACGCCTCAGCGAGCGCTTCGTGCAGGCAGGAGGCGCGCCGCCGCTGCGCCGCCGTGAGGTAGGCGTTGCGGGACGACATCGCCAGTCCATCGGCCTCGCGCACGGTCGGGTGATCGACCAGGCGGACCGCGAAGGCCAGGTCGCGCACCATCTCGGCGATGACCAGGCACTGCTGCGCGTCCTTGCGCCCGAACACGGCGATCTGCGGTCGCACGAGATTGAAAAGCCTGGCCACGACCGTCAGCACGCCGCGGAAGTGGTCGGGTCGCGCGGCGCCGCAGAGCTCGCGGGCGGCGGGCCCGGGCTGGACGACCACGCCGTCGGGATGCGGATACATATCCGCGACCGCCGGCGCGAACACGGCCGCGACATCCAGCGGTCGCAGCAGATCCAGGTCTCGCTCCAGGTCGCGCGGGTAGGCCTCGAAGTCCTCGCCGGGACCGAACTGCTTGGGGTTGACGAAGATCGAGACCACGACCCGCCCGCGGCGGCGGCCGCATTCGACGAGCGCCAGATGTCCGGCATGCAGCGCGCCCATGGTCGGCACCAGGACCAGCGGCAAGGCGTCGCCGCGCCAGGCGGCGAGACGGTCCAGGTCCGCTTGCGTCCGCAACAGATCCACGTCAGGGGGCTCCCGGATCCGGGCGGTCCTGCGCCGCCGCGCCGCCGGCGGCCGGCAGCGGCTGCCCGGCCTCGTCGTAGGTGTGCTCGGACGCGGGGAACGTCCCCGCCCGCACGTCCTGCACGAAGCTGCTGATGGCGGCGACGGCCGCGGCGCCGAGCTGCGCATAACGTTTGACGAAACGCGGCTGGAACTCCTCCTGCAAGCCGAGCAGATCGTGGAAGACCAGGACCTGGCCATCGCAGCCCGAGCCGGCGCCGATGCCGATCGTCGGGATCGAGACGCTGGCCGAGATGCGCGAGGCGAGCGCGGCCGGGATGCATTCGAGCACCATGGCGAAACAGCCGGCGGCCGCCAGGAACTGCGCTTCCTCCAGCAGGTGATCGGCGCTCTGCGCGTCCCGGCCCTGGACCTTGTAGCCTCCGAGCCGGTTCAAGCTCTGCGGTGTCAGGCCCAGATGCCCCATGACCGGGATCTCGGCGTCCAGGAGCGCCGCGAGATGGTCACGTCGGCGCCGTCCGCCTTCCAGCTTCACGGCCTGGACTCCCCCCTGCTGCACCAGGGCGAGCCCCGCGCGGGCCGTGCGTTGCGGATCGACGTGGAACGTACCGTACGGCAGGTCGGCGATGACCGGCAGTCCGGTGCCGGCGCGCGTGACGGCCTGCGCATGGTGCAGCATCGCCGCCAGGGTCACCGGCAGCGTGCTGGCATGACCGAGCAGGACCTGGCCGAGCGAATCCCCGACCAACAGGGCGTCGACCCCGCCTCGCGCCGCCAGGCGGGCGGTCGGCACGTCGTAGGCGGTCAAGAGGACGAGGCGCCGGCCGCGGCTGCGGCTCCGCGTGAAGACATCGAGGCTCGGTAATGCGTGCATCTTGCTAGCCCCCTGCGGCGCCGCCGGCCAGCGGCGCGAAGTAGCGCGTTCCGGTGAAAGGCTGGCGCAGCTGGTCCAAGAGCAATTCGAGGTCGGCCGGCACCGAGACATAATCGAGATGGTCGGCGGCGACCACCAGCAGCGGCGTCTCGTTGTAGTGATGGAAGAAGAACCCGTAGGCCTTGTTCAGGCTCTCGATGTAGCCCCGCTCCATGCTCCGCTCGTACGCGCGGCCGCGCAGCCGGATACGTTCGAGCAGCAGCTCGGTGCTGGCTTGCAGGTAGATGACGAGATCCGGCTTGAGCACCCGGTCCTCGAGGATCGTCGCCAGCTGGTTGTACAACGCCAGCTCGTCATCGCTGAGGTTCAGATTCGCGAAGATGCGGTCCTTGGCGAATAGGTAGTCCGAGACCAGGAGCTCCTGGAACAGCTCGGTCTGTTGCAGCGCCTGCTGTTGACGGAAGCGGCTGAGCAGGAAGAAGATCTGCGTCTGAAAGGCGTAGGCGATGCGGTCCCGGTAGAAATGCGTCAGGAAGGGATTCTCCTCGACCACCTCGAGGTTCAGGCGGGCATCCGTGCGCACGGCCAGCAGTTTCGCGAGGCTGGTCTTGCCGACCCCGATGACCCCTTCAACGACAATGTACCGCCAGGGCAGCACGCCACGCCTCCTCGCCCCCGGCCGCCGCCTGGCCGCCGAGCAACGGTTCATCCAGCGGATAGAGCCAGGGTCCGTTCCGGGCTCGGATTCTAGCCCAGGCCGCCGCGGCTGTCTCCCCGGAATCCGGCAGCCGGATTTCCGGCGCCAGTTCCGCCAGCGGTCCCAGGACGAAGGCCCTCTGCCCCAGCCGCGGATGCGGCAGCGCGAGCCGCTCGTCGCCGCCGCGACGATCGCCGTAGAGCAAGATGTCGATGTCGAGGGTGCGCGGCAGCCCGCTGCCGCCGCCAGGCCGACCCAGCCGCTGCTCGATGCTCTTGCAGACGGCCAGCAGTGCTGACGGCGCCAGCCTGGTCGTCGCGAGGCAGACCATGTTCAGATACGGCGGTTGGACGTCCGGACCGACGCTCTGCGACTGCCAGAGTCGGCTGAAGGCCTGCAGACTCATCTCCGGATGCATGAGGAGGGCGAAGACGCCCTGGCGCAGGTAGTGGCGCCGATCGCCGAGGTTGCTGCCGAGGCCGAGCGCGACGCGCTCGTGCGGCTGCGGAGGCGCCAGCAGGACGCTCGGCATCAGGCGCCTCGATCCGGCCGTCTGGCGTCGGCCCAGGCGCGATCGCGCCCCAGCCTGACGGAGACTCGGCCCAGGAAGTTCGGGATCGGCGGATTGGGCTTGTGCACGGTGACCGTCACGCGTTGGACGGCGAAGACATCGAGCAGGTCGGCGCAGATCGTCTCGGCCAGAGCCTCCAGCAGATGGAAGCTCTGCGAGGCCGTCACGGCGAGGATGCGGCGGTGCACCGCCACGTAGTCGAGGGCCTGTCCGAGCGCGTCGCTCGCTGCCGCGGCGCTCCAATCTCCCGCCAAGGTCACGTCGATGACGAAGCGCTGGCCCAGCTCCCGCTCCGCCGGATGCACTCCGTGGTGCGCGTAGACATCGATTCCCTTCAGCGTGATGACGTCCATCAGATGGCCTCCAGGCGTTCGGCGGCGGCGGCGATGCGGTCGTCGGCCGCGGTCAGGCTGATCCGGAACCAGCCCTCGCCGCCCGGGCCGAAACCGATTCCCGGCGTCAAGACCACGCCGCGCTCGCGCAGGATGCGGCCGCAGAAATCGAGGCTCGTCTCGCCCGCCGGCACGCGGGCCCAGACGTAGAAGGTCGCCTGCGTCGGGAACACGGCAAGCCCCGCTTTGCGGAGCGCGTCCTCGATGAGGCGGCGCCGCGCCGGATAGGGCCGCATGACGTCCGCCAGCAGGCCTTCCGCGGATCTGCCGAGCGCGAAGGCCGCGACTTCCTGCAAGGCGCCGAAGACGCCGCTGTCGATGCTCTGCTTGACGCGCGCCAGACGCGCGATGCAGGCGGCGTTGCCCGCCGCGAACCCCAGGCGCCAGCCCGTCATGTTGAACATCTTCGAGAGGCTGTGGAATTCGATGACCGGCTGGCGCCGATGGTCGACCGCTTCAAGCAGGCTCACCGGCCGGTGTTCGTCCAGGCTGACCTCGAGATAGGCCGCGTCGTTGGCCAGGACGCAGCCGCGCGACCGCGCCAGGTCGGCCACCGGTTCGTAGAGGCCCGCGCCCGCTTCGGCGCCGGTGGGGTTGTTGGGGTAGTTCAGCCACATCAGACGCGTGCGACGATCGGACAACCGCGCCAGCTCCGCCGGATCCGGCAGGAACGCCCGATCGGCCCGCAGTCCGAAGCGCCGCGGCTCGGCCCCGGCGAGGATGGCCATCTCGGTGTAGACGGGATACCCGATGTCCGGCACCAAGACGTTGTCCCCGTCGCCGATCAGAGCCAGCGGCAGGTGGGCGATGCCCTCTTTGCTGCCGATGAGCGCCAGGATCTCCGTTTCCGGATCGAGATCGACGCCGTGCCGGCGGCGCAGGAAGCCCGCCGCCGCGCGCCGCAGGCGGGCGTCCCCGCGTCCGTCGGGATAGCGATGATGTTCGGCAGCGCGTACGGCGTTGGCCGCCAGGTCTACGAGCTGGCGCGGCGTCGGCTGGTCGGGATCGCCGACGCCGAGATCGATGACGTCGACCCCCTTGGCCCGCGCCTGATCGCGGGCGGCGTCGATCGTCGCGAACAGGTACGGCGGCAGTTTGTCGAGTCGCTGCATGATCTACCGTTCTCTGCCTGGTCGGAGGTCTGGGGGCGCAGGAAACCCCGCGGACCACGGTCCGCGGGGCGGTGTCCGGGCTAGGATTTCCTCAGCCGCCCTGGCGGGCCGCGCGCTGCCGTTGCGCGGCTTCCCACTCGAGCTGCTGGTCGCACGAACTGACGCCCTCGCGCGCGGCACGCACCCACACGTCGTCACCGCTCTGGACGGCGCGCTGGAACTGGGCCTTGGCGGCGGCGTAGTCCGCCGCGCAGAACAGAGCCTTGCCGTACGCGAAATTGATCTTGCCGAGGGCCAGCGACCCGACCCCGGCGAACTTCTCGACGGCGGCACGGGCGGCGGCGACCGCCGCCTCGCACTGGCCCGCCTCGGCCATGACGATGATCATGGCCGCCGTCTCGTCGATGTTGTCCGGCCGCAGCTCGAGGTACTTCTGGTAAGCCTCGATGGCGAGCGGCTTGCGGCCCAGCGCATCGGCGGCACGCGCCTTGGTCAACCAGGCGTTGGCGTGCTGAGGCTCCTTGGCGACCAGCTGGGCGCAGAGATCGATGGCCGTCGCGAAATCGCTCCGGTTCATCGCGGCCTGGATCTGCTGGTACGCCGTCGTGCCGCCCGCGCTGCCGCCATATTCGGTGGCTTTCTTCGCGAAATACGCGGCGCGGTCCGTGTTGCCGATCTGCCGCTGCTGCTCCGCGGCCTTGGTCGCGGCCTCGGCCAGACGCGGCAGGATGCGGTCCGCCAGCTCGGGGCAGAACATCAGCGCGTCCTCGAGCGTCTCGACGGCTTGCAGCGGGTAGTTGGACGCGTTGTGCAGGATGCCCAGATTGACCAGGATGCTGCAGTTGTGCGCGTCGCGGGCTCGCGCCTTCAGGTATTCCGCGCGTGCCTCGCGGAACTTCTTCTGGCGCGTCAGCACCTGCGCCAGGTTGGCGTAATCGAAGGCCTCGGCCTCTTCGCCACGCACCGTGATGACCTTCTCGTAGGCGGCGGCGGCGAGATCCAGCTGGTCGGTGGCCGTGTACGCCATGCCCAGGCCGCGAAGTGCCGGAAAGAACTCGGGGCAGAAGTCGACGATCGACCGCAACTGCGGTATGGCCTGCATCCACTGCTGCGACTCGATCAGTGGTTGGGCGTTGGCGAATTGCAGCTGCGCTTCCGCCATCTGACCCGGTCCGCACTGCGCGCGGCCAACTCCGGCCGCGCCGAAGGTCGAGAAAGCGGCCGCCAGGAGCAGTAGGCACGCCTTGCTGGGAACGAGCATCTTCACGGGGCACCTCCTGCGGTCGCGACGGGAAAGAGCGGATCGTCGGCTGACGCGAATTCGGCGGACCGTTAAGAATAAGGGCCCTCCGAGAAACTGTCAACTCGCAGCCCACTGCGACCGCCGGTGGGCATCGCCTTCAACGTCATGGGGATCCACGAGTTCCGGATCCCGCTGCGGACAGGAGCTCTCCATACCACGCGACGAGGTCGTCCGCCAGTCGCGAGCGCGCGTAGTTCGCCACCGCCAGCCGCCTCCCGTTGCGCCCCAGCGCGCGCGCGGCCTCGCGATCCGCGAGGACAGCGGCCAGGGCCGCGCGCAACGCGTCGCGGTCGCCGGGAGGGACGAGCCAACCCGTTTCGCCCGGCCGGTTCAACTCCCGCACGCCGGTCGAGAGGTCGCTGGTCACGAGCGGCAGGCCGGCCGCCATCGCCTCGACCAGCACGAGTCCGAAAGTCTCGCTCCGATCGAGGCTCGGCAAGACCAGAGCGCGGCTGCGGGCCATGAGCGAGGGCAGGTCGGCATCGGCGACCTCGCCCAGCAGCCGCACCCTGCCCTGCAGGTCCGGCGCCGCGATGCGCCGCGACAGCTGCGCCCACTGCGGACCGGTACCGACGATGTCCAAGCGGGCCGCCGGCAGGCCGGCGACGGCCTCCAACAGCTCGCTGACCCCCTTGTAGGGGACCAGACGCCCCACGAACAGAAAAGGACCGTCGCCCTGGGGCTCCTGGGACAGGAACGGCCGCAGATCGATGCCGAACGGGATGACCCGGACCCGGTCTCGCCACGGGGCCAGCTGCCGCGATGCGCGGCGCCAGGCTTCGCTCGAGACGCAGATTCCCGCAGCGCCGGCCAGTGCGCTCTGGACCAGCGGTTCGACGAGACGAGCACCGACGCGCTGCCGCACGATATCGGCGTGGTGCCAGATGACCAGGAGGGAACGTCGTGCGGCCGGCGACCGCGCCGCGATCCGCCAGGCCAGACAGGCCAGCGGGTTGGGCAGATGCAGGTGCACGATGTCGGGCCGGAAATCCGCGAGTTCGCGGCGCAGCAAGCGAGGCAAGGTCAAGGTCAGCGGCTGGGAGTTCCAGGTGCCCAGCGCTCCCGCGCGGACGAGCCCGCCAGGCACGCCCGGCAGATCCTCGCGCCCGCTGCGCGGCCTGCGGCCCGCGACCATGACGCGCACGTCGTGCCCGGCCGCGAGCAGCCCCTCGGCGAGATGGCGCAGGGCGGTCTCCATGCCGCCCTTGTCCGGCGTATAGTACTTGCCGAGCTGCAGGATCCGCATGGAGCCACTCTAGCGCACGCGAGTCGGCGCCGAAAGCGCGAATCGGCGCCGCGGCTCGCTCGCCGCGGCACGCTCGCCACGTACGACGGCCCCCTGCCAGGCAGGGGGCCGTCGGAGCGCGACCTATCGCCGGCCTGCCGCTCGGCGCCCGAGACGGCGCCGCCGCAAGCGCGACAGGATCTACATCATGTCCATGCCGCCCATGCCGCCACCCGGCATCGGCGGCGTCTCCTTCTCGGGGATGTCGGTGACGCAAGCCTCGGTCGTCAGCAGCATCGCGCCGATCGAGGCCGCGTTCTGCAGCGCCGAACGCGCGACCTTGGCGGGATCGATGATGCCGGCGGCCATGAGGTCCTCGTACTGGCGCGTCGCGGCGTTGAAGCCGATGTTGCTGCCTCTCTTCTCTTCGCGCAGGCGCGCCACCACCAGGCTGCCCTCGACGCCGGCGTTCTCGGCGATCAGCCGCAGGGGCTCTTCCATCGCCCGCGCGACGATGTCGCGGCCGACAGCGGCCTCGCCCGTCAGGTCGAGCTTCTTGACCGCATCGCTGGCGCGCAGCAGCGCGACACCGCCACCGACGACGATGCCCTCCTCGACCGCGGCGCGCGTGGCGTGCAGGGCGTCCTCCACGCGGTGCTTGCGCTCCTTCATCTCGACCTCGGTGAACGCGCCGACGCGGATGACCGCCACGCCGCCGGCCAGCTTGGCCAGCCGCTCCTGCAGCTTCTCGCGATCG
>CAZJWO010000102.1:0-13109 GCA_964549735.1 uncultured Fibrobacteraceae bacterium
CGGTGACTGGAGTTCAGACGTGTGCTCTTCCGATCTCTGGGGCGCGCTGACGCTCTACGCGCTCGCGCGTCATCCCGGCCTGCGGGTGACCGCGTTCAGCAACAGCGCCTCGCAGCGCGACTTCATCCTGGCGCGCGCGACCGAGCGCGGTGTGGCCGGCCGCCTGCGCGTGGTGACCGGCGACGCGCGCGATCTGGCCGGCGACCGCGCCCAGCCGCGCGTCGCCGGCCTGCTCGACGAACTCCTGCGCGACGGCCGCTTCGACCGGATCGTCTCGGTCGAGATGCTCGAGCACATGCGCAACTACGAGACGCTGCTCGGCCGCGTCGCCGAGCTGCTGGCCGAAGACGGGCTCAGCTTCGTGCACATCTTCACGCACCGCGAGGTGGCCTACCCGTACGAGGTCGCCGGCCCCGACGACTGGATGGCCCGGCACTTCTTCACGGGCGGCCTCATGCCGAGCGACACGCTCCTCTACCACTTCCAGCGCGATCTGCAGATCGTCGACCACTGGCGCGTCGACGGCACGCACTACGGCCGCACCGCCGAGGCCTGGCTGCGCAACCTGCAGCGCCGCCGGGCCGCGATCGAGCCGATCCTGGCGGCGACCTACGGACCGGACCAGGTCACGCGCTGGTTCGTGCGCTGGAAGCTCTTCCTGCTCGCCTGCGCCGAGCTGTGGAACTACCGCGCCGGGCGCGAGTGGCTGGTCAGCCACTACCTGCTGCGCAAGCGGGCGCCGCGCTGATCACGGCGCTGAGCGCCGCGCGATGAACGTTGTGCCCGGCCGGCGCCGGATGCTATGATCGCCGCCATGAACGGCAACGAGCTGCGCGACCTCTTCCTGCTGCACGAGGACCTCGTCTTCCTGAACCACGGCTCCTTCGGGGCCTGTCCGCGCGCCGTCCACGCGCGTTATCAGGAGCTGCAGCGCGAGCTGGAAGGCAATCCGGTCGCCTTCCTGAGCGAGGAGCGCGGCCTGCTCGAGCGCCTGGCCGCGGCGAGGCAGAGCCTGGCGGGCCATCTCGGCGCGCGGCGCGACGATCTGGTCTTCGTGCCGAACGCGACGTACGGCCTGAACGCGGTCGCGCGCTCGGTCGCGCTGCGGCCCGGCGACGAGGTCCTGATCACCGACCATGCCTACGGCGCGGTCGAGCGCACCTGGCGCTACATCTGCGAGCGCCGCGGCGCGCGGCTCGTGACCGCCGCCGTCGAGCTGCCCGTCGAGTCTCCCGACCAGGTCGTCGAGGAGATCTGGCGGCAGGTGACCGAACGCACGCGCGTGCTCTGCGTCGATCACATCACCAGTCCGACGGCGCTGTGCCTGCCGGTGGCCGAACTTCTGCGGCGAGCCCGGCGCGACGGCATCCTGAGCGTCATCGACGGCGCGCACGGGCCGGGGCAGGTGCCCCTGGATCTCGACGAACTGGGGGCCGACGTCTACGTCGGCAACTGCCACAAATGGCTGCTCGCGCCCAAGGGCGCCGGCTTCCTGTGGGCGCGCGCCGATGTGCAGCCGCTGCTGCAGCCGCTCGTGGTCTCGTGGGGTTGGCGCAGCGAGCGGCCGGGGCCGAGCCGCTTCGTCGATGAGCAGGAGCGCACCGGCACGCGCGATCCGGCGGCCTGCCTGGCCGTGCCGGCGGCGATCGCCTTCCAGGCCGCGCACGACTGGCCGCAGGTGCAGCGGCGCTGCCACGCGCTGCTGCGCGAGGCGCGCGAGGAAGTCACGCGTTTGACCCGCCTCGTGCCGATCTGCCCGGACGACAGCCTCTGGTTCCGGCAGATGCACACCCTGCCGCTGCCGGGCGGCGACCCCGCGCGCCTGCAGCGCGAGCTGCGCGAGCGGTTCCGCATCGAGATCCCGGTGTTCCGGTGGCGGCAGCGCACCTACCTGCGGATCAGCGCCCAGGGCTACAACACGCCGCACGACATCGCCGCGCTCGTGCAAGCCCTGGCCTCGCTGCTCAAGAGCGGCCATGCCGCGGCGTGAGGGCGAGGGGTCGGCCCTCGCGGCCGAGGCGCGCCGGCTGCGCGACCGCCTCGCGCTCGTGCCGCACCCCGAAGGCGGCTGGTACCGCGAGACGTGGCGATCAACGCAGACCGTCGGCACGCCCTGGGGCGATCGCCCCGCAGGCACCAGCATCCTCTACCTGCTCGCCGGCGGGCAGGTCAGTCGGCCGCACCGCCTGCGCATGGACGAGATGTGGTCGTTCCACGCGGGAACCGGCCTGCTGTTGCACCTCTTCCGGCCGGGCGGCGAGCACGCCGCGCATCGCCTCGCGCCGGGCGCGGAGCTGCAGGTCACGGTGCCCGCGGGCGTGTGGATGGGCGCGGAGACCGACGGCGGCTGGGCGCTGGTCGGCTGCGCGTGCGCGCCGGGGTTCACGTTCGACGACCTGACCTTCGCCGAGCCGGCGGCGTTGCTCGCGGGCTGGCCGACCGCGGCCGCGGCGAGCCGCCGCCTGCTGGGCTGAGCGCGAGCCTGGCGATCAGAACCTCTGGAGCGCCTGGACGATCACGGTCGTGCTGCGGTCGGTGGGGCGGTCCTCGCGGTCGCGGAAGGCCTCGCGGTTGCTCCAGTCGACGCGCAGCTCGACGATCACGTCCAGCCCCGGGGCCAGCTCGTAGGTTGGCGCGACGGCGAGCGACTGGCGCCGCTGGAAGCGGCCCGCGATCGGCGCGAAGGCGTAGCCGTCGCGGTCGTGGAAGAAGTCGTAGCGCACGGTCAGGCCGGCGCGGTCGTCGAACTCGTGGCGGGCCAGCAGCAGGAAGCCCGACCAGAGCTGCTTGCCGCCGTCCTGGCGCACGACCTCGCCGCGATTCAGCTCGCCGCCGAAGAGCCAGCGAGCAGTCGCGAAGCTCACGTCCAGGTCGAACACGGTGCGCGTGAAGGTGGGGTAGGGGCGCGGGCCGCCGTCCGCGGGCAGCTCCTCTTCCTTGCCGCTGATCGCGGTCACACCCCAGTCGAAACCCTCGCGCGCGTAGGCGAGGCGCCCGGCCCAGGACATGGCGCCGTGGATCTTGGTGTCGCGGTCCCAGCCGTTGCAGCCGAAGATGGTCACCTCGAAGCCCAGACCGAGGTCGTGGCCGAGCGAGAAACCCGTCAGGTTGCCGGGCAGACCGTGCTCGCTGACCAGCGAGAAGCTGGATTGGTAGAGGTCCGGCCTGTCGTTCTCCTCGAATCCGAAGGGTGCGTTGAACTTGCCGAAGGTGAAGGTCCAGCCGCCGCGCGTCGTGTAGCGGAGGAACGCCTGCTCGACCTGCGCGACGTGGTCTTCGCCGTCCTTGAGCCATTCGAGATCGGCGCGCACGATGGCGCGCCGCCCGGCGCGATGCACCATGTTCAGCTCGACTTCGTCGACGCCGAACGCGCCGTTCAGATCGGCCGTGTTGTAGGCCCAGTTCGCCACGACGAAGCCCGAGAACTCGACATCCTCGCCGGCGGCGCCGCCCGCGACGGCGGCGAGCGCCAGGATCGTCAGGAGGCGGCGGCAACTCGGCATCGTGTTGCTCCTCGGTTCGGGTCGCGCCAGGGGCGGCGGGCCGCGGTAGGGGATTGTGTAGCATGGCGGGGCGGTTAGCGGAAGGGGGAATTCGGGTGGCGCGTCTGGTCGCAGTGCGTCGTGCGTAGGTGATCCTCGCGAGCACCGTGTTTGGGATCGAACCGTGAACCGCCCCAGGTTCTTCAGAGACAGGTTCACGTGAGTCCGCGAGTTTCGGTTTGAGCCTCCCGACTACTATGCGACCTCTCCCCAACACCCCCACTCTTGTATCCCCGGCGCTCCTGCGCTAGCATCGCCAGGTCGCAACCAGGGAGACCGGCGCATGGCCCCGTACGTGACCGAGATCAAGATCCGCGGCTACCACCTCGACGGCAACGGCCACGTGAACAACGCCCGCTGGGTCGAGTTGCTCGAGGAGGCGCGCTGGCGCTGGCTCGACGACAACCTGGACCTCACGGCCTGGGAAGCCATCGACCAGGGCATCGCCGTGGCCTCGCTGGAGGTGAACTACCGCCGTCCCGCCCGCTTGCATGACCGCCTGGAGTTCCGCTGCGTGGTCGAACGCTGCGGCGGCCGCGCCGCCGTGTGCCGGCAGGAGGTCGTGCGACGCGAGACCGGCGAGAAGCTGCTCGACGCGCGGCTGACGCTGCTGCTCATCAACCGCGCGACCGGCCGGCTGCTGCCGCTGGCGGACGATCTCCGCGAGATGATGGCGCGGTATCTCGCGCCGACATCGCACCCCGGACGGCCGTCGCGGTGAAAGCGAGCCGCTGGCGCGCCGTCGGCCCGGGGCTGCTGTTCGCCGGCGCGGCGATCGGCGGTTCGCATCTCGTCCAGTCGACGCGCGCGGGGGCCGACTGGGGCTTTGACCTGCTGTGGGCCGTCGTCCTGATCCTGATCCTGAAGTACCCGTTCTTCGAGTTCGCGCACCGCTACACCGCGTCGACGGGCGAGAGCCTGCTGCACGGCTACCGGCGGCTCGGCGCCTGGGCGCTGTGGCTGTTCCTGGCCGTCGCGGTCGTCAGCGCGGTCATCAACGCCGCGGCGGTCACGCTCGTCGCCGGCAGTCTGCTCGGCGGACTGCTACGACTGGAGTGGCCGCTGCCGCGGCTCGTGCTGCTCGTCTTCGGCCTGGTCGCGGTGATCCTCGCCGGCGGGCGCTACCGCACGCTCGACCGCACCATGAAGGTCATGATCTCGCTGCTGGCGGTGCTGACCCTGGCCGGCCTCGCCGTCGCGCTGCGCCACGGTCCGGCCGGCGATCTCGCCGCGCCGCGGCCGGAGATCTGGACCGCGGCCGGCGTCGCCTTCCTGCTCGCCCTCATGGGCTGGATGCCCGCGCCGCTGGACATCGCCGTCTGGTCCTCGCTCTGGACGCTGGCCAAGAACCAGGCCGACCATCGCCGCGTCTCGCTGGCGCACAGCCGTTTCGACTTCCACGTCGGGTACGTCGTGACCGGCGTCTTGGCCGTCGCGTTCGTCTGCTTCGGGGCGCTCGTCATGTTCGGCACCGGCGAGCACTTCTCCGACAGCGGCACCGTCTTCGCCCGGCAGCTGGCGGCGATGTACGCGCGCACGCTCGGCGAATGGACGCGCTGGCTGATCGCGACGGTGGCCTTCCTGACGATGTTCTCGACCTCGCTGACCGTCTGCGACGGCTACACGCGCACGCTCGTCGGCTGCTGGCGGCTGCTGCGCGCGCGCGCCGGCTGGCAGGACACCGACGCGGCCGCCGGACCGGGCGTCTATCTGCTCGTCCTCGGCGCGCTCATGGCGGCCGGCTGGGGCATCGTCGCCGGCTGGCTCAGCGGGCTGCGCTCGCTCATCGACGTGGCGACGATCACCGCGTTCCTGACCGCGCCCGTGGTCGGCTGGCTCAACTTCACGGCCGTGCGGCGCGAGCCGGTGCTGCCGGCGGACCGGCCGGGCCGCGGCCTCGTGCTGCTGGCCCGGGGCGGACTCGTCTACCTGATCGGCTTCGGCCTGGTCTTCCTGCTCACGCGCCTCAGGCTGGCATAGGGGCGCGAAGCCGCGGGTTGCCGGCGGCGCCGGCCGGCGAGGGACGTCAGCCGGGGTGGACGAAGGGGTCGCAGGTGTCGTGTGTGGTGCGGAGCATGTTTGGCTGTTTGAGCGAATCGTCGAACATGCTCCGCTGGACGGTACAGCAGAAGACATATGTGGCACGACGGTGAAGACCTCTGCCGGAAGGCGCCCAGCGGCCGCCGGTAGCAGAGAGCGCGGCGAGCCCCTGACGATCGCCGCCGGGAGGTCCCCATGAACAACCCGTTGCTCGGCCTCGTGCTCTACCTCGCCCTGATGGCCGCGGTCGCCGTCTGGACCTGGGGCCGCAACCGCACGCGCGAGGATTTCATCCTCGGCAGCCGACGCCTCGGCGCCTGGGTCATCGCCTTCAGCGAGCGCACCGCCGGCGAGTCGAGCTGGCTGATCCTCGGCCTCAGCGGCGCGCTCTTCGCCGTCGGACTGGTCGAGATCTGGACCGTTATCGGCTGCTGCAGCGGCATCGCGCTCTCCTGGTGGGCGATCGCCCGCCGGCTTCGCGAGGTCTCCGGCCAGCAAGGCTCGATCACGCTGCCCGAGTTCTTCGTGCAGGTCAGCGGGCCGTGGGGACGGCAGGTACGCGTCGTGGCGATGCTGATCATCGTCTTCTTCTTCGCCTTCTACGTCTCGGCGCAGTTCATCGGCGCGGGCAAGGTCCTGCACGTCACGTTCGGGCTCGACCCCGGCCTCGGCATGCCCCTGGCCGCCCTGGTCGTCGTGCTCTACACGCTGATGGGCGGGTTCGTCGCGGTCTGCTACACCGATGTCGTGCAGGCCGTCCTGATGGTCACGACGCTCGTCTTGCTGCCGGTCATCGGCCTCGTGCTCATCGCCCGCGAGGGGCTCGACATCGCGCTCGCCCTGCAGCAGACCGGCCAGACCGCGTCGCTCACCGGCGGACTCGGCGGCTGGGCGGCCATCGCGGCGATCGCCGGCGGACTGTCCTGGGGTCTGGGGTACATGGGCCAGCCGCAGCTCGTCACCAAGTTCATGGCGATCAACAAACCGGAAGCGGTGCGCGTCGGCAGGCGGGTCGCGTTGGTCTGGACCGCGCTGGCCTACAGCGGCGCCACGATGGTCGGCGTCGTGGGCATCACGCTCGCGCACGGCGGCATGCTGTCGGTCGGCGACCACTTCATGGTGCTGACCGATCCCGAGCGCATCTTGCCCGTGCTGGCGGGGCTGCTCTTCCCGGCCTGGATCGCGGGCATCCTGATCGCCGGCGCCGTCGCGGCCATGATGTCCACCGCCGACAGCCAGCTCTTGATCGCCACCTCGACGCTGGTCGAGGACTTCTGGGTGCGCGCGCTCAAACGGCCGCTCTCGGCGCGCGCCTCGGTGGCCGCCGGCCGGCTCGTCACGCTGGCGATCGGCGTGGCCGCGTTCGGGCTCGCGGTCACCAGCGACGACCTCATCTACGATGTCGTGTCGCTCGCCTGGGCCGGCCTGGGCGCGAGCTTCGGCCCGGCCCTGCTGCTGGCGCTGCACTGGCGGCGCATGAACGGGCGCGGCGTGCTGTGGGGCATGCTCGCGGGGTCGTTGACGACGGTGGTGTGGACCAGCGTGCCCGGGCTCGACGCGCTGATCTCGGTGCGGTTCGTGAGCTGGGCGGTGGCGCTGCTGGCCTGCTGGTTGGGCGCGCGGACGGTGCCGCACGCGCCGCGCGGTGACGTGGCAACCGCCTAGACGGCCACCTGGACGGTCGCCTGGACGGCCACCGGCGGCCGGCGGGTGGGTTTACGTCTTGCCTCCGGGCGTGCATGGCCTATCATTTGCTTGCCTCTCGCAGATGAAGGGCCGGTATCTTGAGCCCGGAGAGGATTTTTTACCGGATCCTTGCTTCCCTCTGGTATGCTAGGCGCCGGAGGGATCGGCTCGCCAGTCGTGGGGGCTGGCGCGGCCACACGATGAGCCGCATGCGGCGGCCAAACCGGAAGAGACAAATGGAAGATCTCTTATTTCCGTCTGCGTTCCTGATCGTCCTCGGTTCCCTCATCGCACTCATCGGCACCCAGATGACAGGCAAGGCCCGCCGCGCCACGCGGCAGGATACGGCGCCGGTCTATCAGGAAAGCCCCCTGGGCCGAGGCAAGGCGGTCATGGCAGGGGGCTGGTTCGTCTTCCTGCTGGGTATGCTCGGACTGGTGGTCGGCAGGCTCGTCTAACCAGACCGCGCGGCCTGGCGCGCGGCGTGCAGCTGGCGGAACGCGTCTTCCAGCCCTGCCCGCAAGCGCTGCGTGTCGGCCGGGTTCCAGCGGCCGAGGTCGTCGCGGATGAACGTCGTCAGGTCGGCGCGGTTGTCGAAGCGGCCGACCGGCAGCTGCCAGGCGCGTCCGTCGCGCTCGATCGTCAGGGTGTGCGGCCGGCCGGAGTGGTCCAGCAGCCACTGCATGTCGTCGCAACCGTAATCGCCGTACATGACCGCGTTGGGCACCCCGTGGTGCAGGATGCTGCCGGGATCGTCGGGGTCGGTGCGCTCGCGATTCTTGCGGCGCGAGTCCTCGGGCGTCACCCAGATGTAGAGCACGGCGGCCTTGTCCAGGATCTCCGGCGCCAGGCGCGACAGGCTGTACCGGTAGCCGTACGGCGCGGGCAGCGGCAGGGTCGAGCCGTCGGCGCCGCCGCGCGCGAACTCGATGACCACGGTCTTGCCGGCGAGCGATTCGGGATGCGCGGCGTTCTTCTGATCGAGCAGATCGCGGCACTCGGTTTCCAGGGCCGCCTCGATCTCGCCGCGCAGCGCCGGGTCCAGGTCCTTGAACACCAGCGGCGCGCCGACCTTGCCGCGCGCGCGGTCGAAGCGCTCGCTGATCCAGCGGGCCGGGCTCGTCGGAGCCGGACGATGGCCGGTGACCAGGTCGTGGTAGTCCTCGTTCATCAGCTCGATCAGCGTGCCCCAGTCCAGCGGCTCGCGGAACGGCAGCGCCGAGCTGCGGAAGTAGGGCCCGTCGTGGCCGCGCGCCACGAGTTCGTCGCTGATGCGGCGCATGAGGTGCACGTAGGGGAAGTCGTCGAGCTGGACGGTGTGGCCGATGCCGAAGTGCTCCTCGCACTCGGCCGGGCTGAGGCTCGCCAGATACGTGCGGACCTCGCTCTTGCCGCTGGCGGGCAACGCCAGCAGCAGCAGGATGTCGAGATGCTTGGCCATGGGTTCCTTTCCCGGGGCTGGTCCCCACCGGGGTCCGGCGGGGCGTCGTGGCTCGCGGTCCGCGACGGACGGGCGCCATCTAGCGCGCCGGCGTGCCGACCTCCGATCGGACTGGACCTGCCATTATCCCCGCCGCGCGCCGGGCCGTCAAGCCGGACCGGGCGACGGACCGGGCGCCGACACCGTCGCCGCGAAGTCGACCGGCCGGCCCACCACGGGCCGGCCGATCTTCTGCGTGCCTGAATGTGTCGCCAACGGGCGGGGTCGCTCAGGAGCGGTCGTCGATCTGGCCGCTGGCCTCCTCGTCGCAGACCGCCGACCAGCGTCCCTGGAACGAGCCGCCGGGGAGCTCCGGGTGATGCAGGTAGTTGCCGTCCAGGACGCCGGCCACATTGTCGTCGAGGTCGAACCAGCGGCCGCGGAACCAGCCGTGTCCCGGCCGCAGGCCGGGCGCCCAGATGCCGGCCAGACGACCCAGGCACTCGCCCTGCAGGCCGATGTACTTGCCGAAGAAGACGCGCTCGCCCTCGGCGTTCAGGCCCCAGGCGCCGCGTAGATGGCCCATGACGCGGCCGTCGATGCCGATCCAGCGGCCGTGGAAGTAGCCGCCCACGCCGTCGTCATCCGGGTTGCTCAGCCAGCGGCCCGCCAGGAAGCCCTTGGGGCAGGGATCGATGCTGCCCAGCACGAAGCCGCAGATGTGGATGGCCTGGCCGGGCGCCTCGACCTCGAAGACGGCGTCGAGGTCGCCGAGGTCGTCCACCAGGAAGCTCTGCGTGAAGGGGCCCGTCGCGATGTGGAGCCGATTGGGCGGCGGGGGATCGTCCTCGCCCCGCTGTCCGGGCCGTGCCGGCGGCAGCGGCGGCTCGATGATCTGGATCAGCACGCCGTCGAAGTCGCGGCCGGCCTGGCTGTGCCAGGCCACGGTGTGGCGGTCGGGGCGCGGGCGGATGATGTGGTCGTCGGGGCGCTCGAAGCTGATGACTTGCCGCACCAGGACGATGCCGCGGTCGACGCGCAGGCGGCCGGACCAATCGATCTCGTCAGCGAAGTCCTGACTGGCCGGGTCGGAGGCGTCGCTGTCCAGCTTGCCCCACAGGATGCGCAGGAACGTGAAGCGTGGGCGCTCGGGGTCGGCCGGACCGCCGGGTCCTTCGCCGGCGCGCAGCATGGCCCGCACTTGCGGATCGTCGGCCCATTCATCGGCGTAGGCTTCGCCCTGGACGAGGTCGTCGGCTGCCAGGAGGTAGGGGTCGTCGAAGGCGATGGGCTCGTCGCCGGTCGTCAGGCCGCCGAAGGCCGCGTCGAAATCGACGGCGCCGAGGTCGTCGCCCTCGACCGGCGACGAGGCGGGCGAGGTCGGTCTGTCGCTGCTGCAGCCGCTGATGGCGACGAGCGACGCTGCCAACAAGACGAGCAGCAGGTGCCAACGTGGGTTCGTCATGGCGGGATCCTCCTTCAGGTCATGGGTTCCGAGTCCGGCGATCGCGTGTGCGCCATGGGCATTGCAGGACCGGGGCCAATTCCAGCCTGTGAGAGTTATCTGGCATTTATGCAATAACTTAGACAAGTTACGCCGGGTTCGAAACGGGCGCCAGGCCGACGGCGTGTACCCGGAGGTACACTCGCGGCCGCTCAGGGACGCCAGGCCAGGCGCAGGCTGCCGTAGCCGAGGACGGTGTCGTCGGTCCGCTCGGTATGGCGCTCGGGCTGGTAGCTCGCGGTCAGCTCCAAGCTCAGGCGCGCGCTCAGTTCCCAGGTCGCCATGATCCAGATCTCCAGGTAGGTGAAGTCGGAGTAGGACAGCAGCAGTCCGTCCAGGAGGTCGGGATCGAACGGGTCGTCTTGCGTGTCGCTCGCCGGCTGGTTGCGGTACCAGCGCCGGCCCAGTTCCACGGACACGATGCCGTTCCAGCGGGACGCGTAGCCCTCGACGCTGCCGCGCAGCCCGACCTGCGTGTGCGCCTCGGGCGAATCGCCCGCCGCCAGCCGCTGCAGCGTGACCAGGACGTGCTTCTGGGTGCTCAGGGGATCGCCCCAGCGGCGGCCCAGTTCCATATCGAGGCGCCAGGCGTCGAACCAGATCGTGGTCTGGCGGTCGTAGCTCCAGACCTCGCTGTTGAGGTTGGCCACGACGTGGCCCTGGCCCGCCGGCGTGGTCAGACGCAGCTCGCTCCAGTGCAGCCAGGCCGACGGCCGCACCTCGGGTTCGGCGATGCGCCGCCGTTCGCTGCGGTGGTAGAGCCAGATGTCGCCCGACGCGCCGCTGCGTTCCCAGTCGCCTTCGCCGCCGAGCACCGTCCGATCGATCGCCGCCGAGTCGGGATAGGCACGGCGGGCGGCGAGCGCGCCAAGGCGCCAGGCGTTGGCCAAGGTCCGGTGCGACGTGAGGTACGCCGCGGCGCCCAGTTCGCGCTGGTCCTGTTCGAGCGCCGACGGCCGGCTGTGGTCCAGCCGGCGGGCGCGCAGGCGCAGGTCGAGACCGGTGCGCTCGCCGCGCCAGGGGTAGAGGCGAAGCTCCCCGCGCGACTCATGGTGGTCGCTCGACAGCGCGTAGTCGCTGCCCTGCCGGTACTGCCGGCCGGTCCAGGTCGCGTCGGCGCGCAGGCGCGGCTCGCCGCCGCCGGGGCGCCAGCCGTAGCCGAGGTCGACCAGTTCGCGCCAGAGCTGGCTGCCGGCCGTCACCTCGCCGCGCAGATGCCACTGGTGCGCCGTCTGCCGGGACGACCGCGCCTCGGCGGCGGCCGCGACGTTGAACTCGCCGATCGTCTCAGTCGTGTCGGTGGTGGCCAGGTGATAGGTCTGCAGGAACGTGTCGTAGCCGGTGGACAGGCGCAGCCGGGTCGACACCGCCGAGGGACCGTCCGCGCCGGCGGTGGCTGGCACGAAGCCGGCGCAAGCGGCCGGCAGCAGCAAGGCGGCGGCCTTCAGGACCGCCGCCGTGGCCGGACTGCCGATGCGCCGCTGGTATCTCACCGGGCCACGTCACTCGCCTCTTGGAGCAGATCGAAGGCCGCTCTGAGCTGGCGCAGCGCCGGCTCGTCGTCGCCGGCGGCCAGGCGGCGGCCGGCCTCGTCGCGATGGTGCCGCGCGCGCGCGAGGAGCGCCGCCGCCTGCGGCGAGCCGGACGCGTGCACCGCTTCGGCCACGAGCGGGTAGCGTTCGTCCCAGCGCTCGATCTGGGCCTCGACGACAGTGCGGTCGGTCGGCGCGCCGCCGATCGCCACCACCTGCGCGGCGAGCTGCCGCGCGAGCCGCAGCGACTGCAAGGCGCGCACCGGCTGCTGGCGATCGCGGAACTCCTCGGCGCGGCGCAGGGCCTGCGTGGCGGACTGGAGCAGGTCGGCCCCGGTTTCGCGCGGCTGGCCTTCGGTCTGCTGCAGATGCTCGCCCGCGCGCTCGATCAGCGCCCGCGTGCGCTCGATCTCGCGGTCGAGGCGCTCGCCGCCGGCGCCCTCGAAGAGCAGGCGGGTCGTACGCGCGAGCAACTCTTCGGCGGTGCCGAGCAGGTGCAGCGCCAGTTCGAAGTTCCGCTGCCGGTACTGGTTCTGGGCGCTCAACGTCTGCTCGTCCGCTTCGCGCAGGAAACGCAGCGCGCGTTCGTCCTCGGTTTCGCGCACGCGCTCGAGCAGCTGATCTCGCAGCTCCTGCAGGCGCTCCAGGCGCAAACGGAACCGTTCGTCTTGGCTCTGGCTCTCGCGCGCCAGCCTGGCGGCGTGCTGGGCCGCTTCCCGCGCGCGCCGCGAGGTCGCCAGCGCGTTGCGCGGCTGGCCGCGCTCCAGCAGATCGCCGGAGCGGTGGTGCAGGTTGCGCGCCTCGTTCAAAATGCGGCGGGCCTGCGGGTTCTCCGCCTGCAGGACCACGTCCGCCGCCATCTGGAGGATCTCGCCGGTGCGGGCGATGAACTCGCGGATGTTCTCGCCGGGCTGCGCGGCCACGGGCGCGGCGCTCACCAGCCAGTAGAGCGGCGCCAGCAGAATGGCGGCAGCGAGGACCGGATGAAGGCGACGAGGCATGGCGACCGTCCTGAGCGGAGCGTGAGCGTTGCGGGGATGGTTTTTGCAGGCGCCGTGCCAGAACGCGCACAAGGTCGTAAGCCTATGCGGCGCAAGCGTCGGGGCGTCATCCGCCGCGCTCGGCGCGCCCGGCGCGCGGAGAGACTTGTACCTGTGGGTACGCCACCTCACGATCCGGTCTCCGAATCCGCCTCATCGGTCATGCCCAGGAGCTTGAGCCGGGAGTACAGGGCGCGCCGGGTGATGCCCAGCAGCGCGGAGGCCTGGGTCTTGTTGCCGCCCGCTCGTGCCAGAGCGGCGCGGATCAGCCGCCGCGCGTTCTCGTCGAGGTCCAGGTCGGCGGCCGCGGCGACGCCGGCGGTGTCGTTGAGATCCGGGCCGCCG
>CAZJWO010000103.1:0-13024 GCA_964549735.1 uncultured Fibrobacteraceae bacterium
CCCCCCCCACCCAACCCTACACTCTTTCCCTACACGACGCTCTTCCGATCTAGCACCAGGATGCGGTACGCCTCGCAGCGTACGTCCAGCCGCGGGTGCCGCGCCAGGGCCGCCAGCCGGCGCCGGATCAGCAGCGCCTCGCTGGGCAGGGCGCGCGGCAGGAGCGCGGCGAGTTCGGCGAGGGCCGCGCGTGCGGCGGTCGGCCCGCCGAAGAGCGCGTCGCGGCAGAGGCCGTCGAGGCGGCCGAGACGGTCGTCCCGGCGCGGCGGGCACAGCGTCTCGCCGCTGTCGGTCGCGCGCTCCGGCAGCCGGACCTCGTCCTGCACGCTGCCGAGGCGCGTGTCCCAGACATCGCGGCAGGGCAGGAAGGCCTGCAACGAGGGGTTGCCGACCCAGAGCAGGGGCTGGCGGGCGAAGAGGCCCAGGTCGATGTCGGCCGTCTCGCGCGCCAGCCTGTACTGCAGGTCGCCGAGCTGCAGCCACGCGCCGTCGCCGCAGGCGGCGAGCGCGAGGCGGGCGCCGCTGCGCCGGTTGACCAGAGCCGCGTCGGCCAGCTCGATCTCGTCCTCCAGCACGCCGAGGTCGCGGACGGTCCAGTCCGGCAGCAGCACGCGGCGGCCGTTCCAGACCAGGCTGCGGCGGTGGTAGAGGGATTCCAGGAGGCCCTGGAAGTTGTCGGCGATCGCGCGCCGGCGGAACGATCCCTTGGGGGTCAGTTCGCCGTGCGCGGCGGAGAAGTCGCGGTCCAGCACGGCGAAGTTCACGACCCGCTCGTACGCGGCGAGGTCCAGGTTGGCCTGCCGGATGAGCCGCCGGAAGTACTGGTGCTGCTCGGCCGGACCGAGCCCCTGCAGCACGGCGTCCTGCGCGTCCGGCACGATGAGCAGGACGTTGAAGGGCCGGCCGTCGCCGGCCAGGAATGCGCGCTGGATGCCCGGCACGCCGCTGAAACGCGCCTCGACCTTGCGCGGGGCGACGGTCTGGCCGCGGTTGTTCTTGTAGATGTCCTTGATGCGGTCGACGATCTGCAGATGCCCGCCCGGAAGCTCCTGGAAGAGATCGCCCGTGCCCAGCCAGAACTCCTCGGTCGGCGGCCCTTCGGGCGTCAGGTCGCCGGGCGGTCCGTCCGCAGGCAGGTAGCGGGCCACGTACGGTCCGGCCACCTGCAGCTCGCCATCATCCGTCAGGCGGGTGCGGACCCCGGGCAGCGGCAGGCCCACCGAGTCGTCGACGTACTCGCCGGGCGGGGTCATCGTCAAGCCGCCGGTCCCTTCGGTCATGCCGAAGCCGCTGCAGAGCGCGACGCCGTGCGCCTGGAACCAGCGGAACGTCTCGGGCGCGAGCCAGCCGGCCGCCGACAGGCCCCACCGCAGGCGGCCGCCGCTCTGCCGATCGAGCGCCGCCCGATCGCCGCCCGCGGCCTCGGCGAGTTCGCGCAGCTGCTGCCAGCGCAGGGGCACCGAGATCAGACCCGTCGGCCGCACCTTGCTCATGCCGGACCAGAGGGCGTCGGAGGAGGGGTTGCCGGCCAGGACGTACGTTCCTCCCCAGTAGAGCATGCCCAACAGCTCGAGGTAGCGGCCGAAGGTGTGGTAGAGAGGCAGGAAGCAGAGCAGGACCTCGTCGCGGCCGACGGCCGGCAGCGCCGCGGCGCGGGCGAACCGTTTGCTGACCAGGTTGAAGGGCGTAAAGACGATGCCCTTGGGCCGGCCGGTCGAGCCGCTCGTGAACAGCACCGTGCAGGGATCGTCCAGGTCGAGCCGCGGGCGGGCGTCGAGGCGGCGCTGCGCGGCGACCGGATCGAGCCGCGCCAGCTCCGCGGCCAGCGAGCGCACCGTGCCGTCGTGGCGACCGTGGCTGTCCTGCAACAGCGTGATGGCGAACGGGCGCCGCAGGCGGTCGCGCACCTCGAGCGCCCGCTGCAGCAGATCCGGCCCGGCGACCAGCAGGTCGGTCACGCCGAGCCGCTCGCAGATCCACGCCAGCGTCGCGGTGTCCTCCTGGACGTTGAGCGGCGCGACGGGGATGTCGTGAACGAGGCACGCGAGATCGGCGAGCACGCCGTCGAGGGTGTTGCCCGCCAGGATGCCGATGCAGGGGCGCGGCGTGCCCTGTGGCGGACCGCCGGTCGCGGAGCCCAGCAGGTGGGCGGCGATGAGCTGGAGGCGATCGTGGACCTGGCGGTAGCTCAGGCGCGGCTCGCCCGGCTGGCCGAGGTCCTGCAGGAACGTGCGCTCGGGGCAGGTCCGCAGGCGCCACTGCAACAGGTCGTGCATCCCGAAGCGCGCGCGCCGGATGGCGGCCAGCGCGGTCTCGGCCCAGGCGTGGCGGGCCGCGCGATCGGCCAGGGCCGACAGGAACGCGGGGTCGCCCGTCTGTTCCAGGTAGCGCCGCCAGACCTCCCGCGCGTCATCGTCGCCGGCGCCCGCCGCCGCGGCCGCGTCCGCCGCCTGGAGCGCGGCCTGCGCAGCCTGCAGGATCTCCGACGCGAGGCCCGTATCTATTTTTTCCGCATTGACTTCGGCGATTCGTTGCAGAAGTCGCTCCAATGCCATGTTCATGCCTCCGCGGCGCGTGCCGCGGCCAGATGGTCGCGCACTTGCGCCGCCACGCGGCCGGCGTCCTTCAGGCAATGGTTGACCGCGATGCCGCGGTAGCTGCTGCCGGTGAGGAACAGCCCCGGCGTGCGGGCCAGGGCGCTGTCGAGGGCGGCCAGTCGCGCGAGGTGGCCGACCTCGTACTCGGCGATCGCTTCCGGGTAGCGGTAGATCCAGTGGCGCTGGACCCGTCCGCGCACGCCGTACAGGTGGTCCAGCTCGGCGACGGTGCGGCGCAGGATCTCGCTGTCGTCGAGGTCCAGCCAGGCGGGGTCGCCGGCCATCGCGCGCAGCAGGACGCTGCCGGACGGCGCCCGCTGCTCCCAGATGCTGCTGTCCCAGAGCACGCCGAGCAAAGGGCGGCCCTCGCTGCTGGGGGCCAGCATGCCGAACCCGTCGAGCGGATGCGCGATGTCGTCCCGGCGCCAGGCGGTCGCCACGACGACCAGCGGATTGTAGCGGATGCCGCCCAGCAGGCGGCGGACCTCGGGATCGGGGTGGTAGCGGACCGCGGCGTGGGCCGGCGCGGCGTCGACGACCGCCGCGAACGGTCCGTACTGGCGTCCGGCGGCGGTCAAGAACCACCCCTCGGCGGTCGGCGCGATCGCGGACACGGGACGGCCGGTCAGGATCTCGCCGCGCAGGCCGGCGGCCAGGGCGTCCGGCAGCGCGCCCATGCCGCCGGCGAAACCCGTCAGCACGCCGGCGGGGCCGCCCGTCTGGCGGTCCGGGTCATCGCGGCGCTGCTTGCGCAGCGCGAAGAGGGCGCGGAAGAGTCCGCCGTGCGTCTGCTCCAGTTCGACCATGCGCGGGAACGCCGCGGCCAGGGAGACCCGGCGGCACTCGCCGCCGGTGATGCCGCGCACCATGGGGTCGAGCATGGTGTCGGCGAAGGCGCGTCCGAGGCGGCGCGCGCCGAAGGCCCAGACCGTCTCGTCGGTCTCGGGCCGCGCGGCGGCCTGGCCGAGATCCCGCCGCGGCGGCACCAGCGCCTCGCACGCGATACGCAGCTTCGCGGCGGGCGAGAACAGATCCGAACGTACGAACGCGCCCGGCGTCGTCGGGATCTCGCGCAGCTTGCCGCGCAGGAAGAGGAAGCGGCGCCGCGCCGCATCGCGGCTGCGCAGCAGCTCGTCGCCGAGGCCGGCCTCGCGCGCGAGCTCGAGCGTCGCCGGCTCGCTGTCGAGGAATCCGTTCGGACCCCACTCGACCCGGAAGCCCGCGGTCTCGTCGGTGCGCAGGTGGCCGCCAGCCATCGCCGCGGCCTCGAAGACCGTCACCGCGCAGGCGGGCCCCGCGTCCCGCGGGGGACGCTCGAGCCGCCAGGCGGTGGCCAGTCCGGCGACGCCGCCGCCGATCACGGCCACGTGGGGAACACGTTCAGGCATGGTCCTCCTTCCGTCGCGGCAGGTCGATCGCGAACGCGCGCCAGGCGAGCCGCGCGGTCAGCGAGTCCAACCAGCGCGGATCGAGGTTCAGGGCCGGGGTGCGCGCGAAATCCGCCACGCCGGCCGCGCGCACGACCTCGCCGAGTTCACGATCCAGCTCGTCGAGGGTCTCGATGTGTTCGCAATGGAAGCTGACCGGGACCACCGCCAGATGCGCGATCCCGGCGCGGGCGAGGTCCCGGCACGTCGTCTCCGTGGCCGGGCCGACCCAGCGCACGGGCCCCACCTTGCTCTGGAACGCGAGCAGCGGCTGGGCGCCGCCCGCCGCCAACGCGGCCAGCCAGTCTGGCGCGGCGACGATCTGCCGCAGGCGCGCATGCACGCTGCGGACGGTCGCCCGCGTCTGCCGCAGGTACGGGTCGCCGTGCCGGACGAAACGCTCCGGCAAAGCGTGCGCCGTGAACACCAGCGCGCAGCGATCCGGCCGCTTGCCGGCCCGGCGCCAGCCGTCGAGGACGGCGGCGGCCTGGCGCGCGAGCAATTCGACGTAGCCCGGCAGGAGCGGCCACTCGCGCAGCACGTGGCGCGGCGGATCCCAGCGCAGCTCGGCGAGCGTCTTCTGCAGCTCGGCCAGGCTCGAGCCGGTCGTCGCGACGCTGTACTGCGGATAGGTGGGCACGACGAGCAGCTGCCGCGCGCCGCCGTCGCGCAGCCCGACGAGGGCCTCGCGCGTCGTCGGGTGCCAGTAGCGCATCGCGACCGCCGCCTCGACGCTCAACCCGCAGGAGCGCAGCCCGGCGGCCAGGGCATCGGCCTGCCGGCGCGTCCAGTCCAGCTGGGGCGAACCGCCGCCATGGCCGAGCCGCGCGTACTTCGCGCGCACGTCGTCGAGGCGGCGCCGCACGATGAGGCTGCCGACGACTCGGCGCAGCGGGGCCGGCACCGGCAGCACCCGGGGGTCGGCGAAGAGGTTGGCCAGAAACGGCGCGATCGAGTCGGGACCGTCCGGACCGCCCATGCCCAGCAGGAGGAGGCCGGTCGGCAGCGACGCGTCCAGGCGGCGGGCGGGCTGAAGCGGAGGCGTATAGCGCACGGTTCTCCTCGCAAGCGCCGCTAGACCGTGCGCGAATAGCGCGGACCGTGCCCGCCATCGCGCAGGTACGCGTCGAAGACCATCGCCACGTTGCGCAGGAAGAAGCGTCCCAGTCCGGTCACGCGCAGGCCCGCGTCGTCGAGCGCGACGAGGCCCTCGGCCGCCAGCGCATCGAGCGCCTCCCGGCAGCCGGGCAGCAGCACGTCGACGGGCTCGCCATGGTCGGGCACGGTCAGCCGCCACGGCAGTTCCAGGTTGCACATCAGATGCAGGATCACCATCCGCCGCAGCCGGTCGTCCTCGCTCAGACGCAGGCCGCGCACGACCGGCAGTTCGCCGGCGGCGAGGGACGTCTCGTACGCGGCCACCTCGCCGGCGTTCTGGGCGAAGCGATCGCGGACCTCGCCGATGGCGCTGCTGCCGACGGCCAGCATGTCCAGGCCCGGCCGCGTCGTGTAACCCATGAAGTTGCGATGCAGGCGCCGTTGCTGCAGGGCCACCGCGAGTTCGTCGTCCGGCCGCGCGAAGTGGTCCAGGCCGATCCAGACGTAGCCGGCGGCGGTCAGCGTCTCGACCGCTTGCTGGTAGAGGGCGAAGCGCTCCGGTCCGCTCGGCAGGGCCGTCTCGTCGATGGCCGCCTGGTGCGGCTTGACCCATGGCACGTGCGCGTAGCCGAAGACGGCCAGGCGGTCGGGCTCCAGCTCCAGCACCTTCTGCAGCGAAGCGGCGAAGATGGCCGCCGTCTGGTGCGGCAGGCCGTAGACCAGATCGAGATTGACGCTCGTGAAGCCGGCCGCGCGCGCGGCGGCGACGAAGCGCCGCGTGACCTGCTCCGGCTGGCGCCGTCCGATCGCGTCCTGCACGAGCGGCGAGAAGTCCTGCACGCCCAGGCTGATGCGGTCGAAGCCCAGCTCGCGCAGCAGGTGGGGCTGCTCGCTGCGGCCGGCGCGCGGGTCGCATTCCAGCGAGCATTCGCCGGCGAGGTCGAAGCGGTCGGCGAGCAGGGACCACGTGCGGCGCAGCTGCTGGTCGGTCTGGTAATTCGGCGTGCCGCCGCCCCAGTGCATCTGCACGACGCGGCGCCGGCCCGTCGCGGCGACCACCAGATCCAGCTCGCGCTCCAGATGGTCCAGGTAGCGGTCCACGTCCTGGCGGCAGTGCGGGATCTCGGCGTTGCAGCCGCAGTAGTGGCAGCGCTTGACGCAATACGGCAGATGGACGTAGAGGCTGACCTCGCGCTGCGGCAGCGCCGCGAGTTCCTGCAGCGCCGCGCGCCAGTCCGCCGCGCCGAAGGACTCGGACCACATGGGCACCGTGGGGTAGCTCGTGTAACGCGGCCCCGGGCGGTCCAGGCGCTGCAACAGATCCGGTGCGATCTCGACGCGCACGGGCTCAGGCCTCCCGTTCAAGGTGCGCGTGCACCGTCTCGATGAGCAGCGAGACCGCCTCCGGCGGCGTCGGCGGCAGGATGCCGTGGCCGAGGTTGAAGACGTGTCCGGCGGCGCCGTCGCCGGCGCGGCAGACGGCCCGCGCGCGGCGCTCGATCTCCTGCTCGCTGCCGAACAGCACGACCGGATCCAGATTGCCCTGCAGCGCGAGGTCGGGCGCCTGCGCGGCGACGGCGGCCAGGTCGCAGGTCCAGTCCAGGGACAGGCAATCGGCGCCCACTTCGCGCAGCGCGGCGAGGTTGCCGGCGCCGCCCTTGCTGAACAGGATGCGCGGCACGCCGAGCGGCGCCAGCGCGGTCATGATGCGCTGCAAGGGCGGCAGCGCGAAGTCGTGGTAGTCGGTGGGATGCAGGATGCTGGCCCAGCTGTCGAAGACTTGGACCGCCGCGCAGCCCGCCGCGACCTGCATGGCCAGATGGCGCGCGACCTGATCGGCCAGCAGGTCGAGCAGGCGGTGGGCGAGGTCCGGACGGGTGTAGAGCAGGCTCTTGAAGTGCCGGAAGTCCTGGCTGCCGCCGCCCTCGACGAGGTACGCGGCCAGCGTCAGCGGCGCGCCGGCGAAACCGATGAGCGGGATGTCCGGTCGCGCCGCGCGCACGAGCTTGATCGCCTCGGCCACGAAACCGAGCTCTTCGCGCGGGTCGACGAGCCGCAGGCCGGCGAACTGGCGCTCGTCGCGCAGCGGCGCGGCCAGGCGCGGCGCGCCGTCGCTGAAGTCGAAGGCGGCGCCCATCGGTTCGAGCGGGGTCAGGATGTCGCTGAAGATGATGCCCGCGTCCAGATCGAAGCGCGCCAGCGGCTGCAACGTGACCTCGCAGGCGAGTTCCGGCGTCGTGCAGAGCTGGTGGAAGCTGACGCGTTCGCGGACCGCGCGGTACTCCGGCAGGTAGCGTCCCGCCTGCCGCATGATCCAGATGGGGCGGCGCGCGGCGGGCTCTCGCCGTAGCGCCGCGAGGAAGCAGCTGTCGGTCGCAGGGCTGTGCGGCATCGCGTTGACCTTTCCGGACTGGGGTCGTCGTGCCCCAGGATATATACGATAGGAGCGGGCGGCCCGTCGGGTCTCGCTAGAGGCGCCGCTGGCGGCGGATGAAGCCGATCTGCAGGGCCAGCGCCGCGGCCTGGAGGACACCGGCGAGCAGGTAGGGCGCGGCCAGGCCCAGGCCGCCGCGGATCAACAGACCCGCGACGAGCGGCGGCAGGAAGCCGCCGGCGCCGATGAGGCTCTCGTGCATTCCGGCGTTGCGCCCGCGCACGGCGGGCACCTCGAGGCTGTAGAAGATCGAGGCCGCATAGCTGACGCCGCAGGCCAGTCCGAGCATCGGCGCGACGACCAGCAGCCAGCGGAAATCGGCGAGCGCGGGGATCGTGCAGACCGCCGCGAGCCCGGCGGCCTGCGGCAGCCAGAGCCGCCGGGCCGACCAGGCGAGCCGCACGCGCCCGCCCAGCAGCACGAAGACGGCCGTCTGGCTGGCGAGCACCGCGCCGAGGAACCAACCGTAGTGTTCGGGGTCCCAGCCGCGGTGCACGAACCACTGCGGCAGATGGTAGTGCAAGATGCCGAACACTCCATACGCAGCCGTGTTGGCCGTCCAGGCCATGGCAAGGAATGTGCGCAGCCGCGCCGACTCGCGCGCATCGCGCGCCCGCGGCGCGTCGCTGGCCGCCGCCGCGCGGACCGCGTCGCGCGCCGCGGCGACGTGGCGCTTGCGCGGCAGGAGCAGGAACGCCGTGACCACCGCGGCGGCGCCCGCCAGATAGACGGCGCCGAAACCCAGACGGCTCAGCAGCAGCCCCCCGAGCAGGAACCCCGCCGTCTTGCCGGCGGACCAGGCGACGTTGAAGCGTCCCAGCGCGCCGACCCGGACCTGGCCAGGGCTCAGGTCGCCGAGCGTGGCCTGCACGGCCGGCCAGTACAACGCCTTGCCGATCCCGACCAGGGCCTGCAGCGCCAGCAGGATGTCGAGCCGGCGCGCGAGCCAGGCGAGCACGGCCGCGGCGACCAGCAGGACGGCGCCGCCGAGGCAGAGCAGATTGCGGTCGGCGCGGTCGCTCCACCGGCCAGCGACCGGTGCGCCGACGATGTAGGTCACCGCGCCGATCGCCGCCGCCAGTCCCAGCGCCAGCGCGTCGCCGCCGAGGTCCAGCACCCGGAACGGCATGGCGGCCATGATCAGGAAGAAGCCGCCGTCCATGGCCGCGGCAGAATGGTAGTAGCCGGTCCGCACCCGCTCGAGCCGCGCCCGGCCGGCCTGGTCGGCGCCGTCCATCGCTTACTGGTACTCCGCACCGAGGAAGACGATCGAGAACAGGATCGCGCCGACCGCGATCGGCGCCACGAAGCGCAGCGCGAACCGCAGGAAGGCGACGCCGCGGGCCGGCCGCGCGTCGCCGGCCGCCAACTCGTCGCCCACGATGCGCGGATCGAGCACCCAGCCCACGAAGACGGCGATCAGCAGGCCGCCGATCGGCAACAGCCAGTTGGCGGAGAGGTAGTCGAGCGAGGCGAACATGCCGGCGGTGGAACTGCGGCCGAAGAGATTCAGGCGCGAGAGCGTCTCGCTGCTGCCGACGCTCAGGGCGTTCAGCGCGCCGAAGACGGTGATCGCCAGTCCCATGGTCAGCGTTGCGCGGCGGCGCCCCCAGCCGATCTCGTCGATCGCGTAGCTCGACACCACTTCCATGAGGCTGACCGTGGAGGTCAACGCCGCGAACGCGATCAGCAGGAAGAAGAGCCCGCTGACCAGGTTGCCGAGCGGCAGTTGCGCCAGCACCGTCGGCAGGGTCGTGAAGAGGATCGTCGCGCTTTCGGTCACGGTCAGGTCGAAGGTGAAGATGATCGAGAACATGATGACGCAGGCCAGGATGCCGATGAGCGAGTCCAGGAGCGAGATCTCCAGGACCGACCGCGGGATGCTGCTCTGGCGGCGCATGTAGCTGCCGTAGGTGAGCATGGCGCCCATGCCCAGGCTGAGCGAGAAGAAGGCCTGGCCGACGGCTTCGAGCACGGCGCTGGGCTTGACCGCCGCGAAATCGGGCCGGAAGAGGAACTGCAGCGCCGATCCGAAACCGTTCATCGTCGCGGCATAGGCGACCAGGAAGAGCAGGATCGCCAGCAGCAGCGGCATGAGCACCCTGGCGACTCTCTCGATGCCCTGTTTGACGCCGAAGAAGACGGCCGCCATGGTCGCGGTCATGAAGGCCACGTGGTAGCCGACCTGCTGCGCGCCGTCGGCCAGGAACTCCTGCCCGAAGTACGTTTGCAGCGCGCCCGCGTCGCGGGCCAGGGCGCCGAGCTTGCCCTGCAGCGCGAGCACGATGTAGTGCAGCGTCCAACCGGCGACCACGCAGTAGTAAGAGAGGATGATGAAGCCCGCGGCCACGCCGAGGAATCCGACGCAGGTCCACGCCTTGCCGCCCGCGCGGCCGGTGGCCAGCAGCGCGAACGCGCCGACCGGGTTGCGCCGCGCCCGCCGTCCCATGAGGATCTCCGCGGCCATGATGGGCATGCCGACGAGCACGACGGCCGCCAGGTAGATCAGAACGAACGCGCCGCCCTCGTTCTGATGCGTCATGTACGGGAACTTCCACAGGTTGCCCAGCCCGATGGCGCTGCCCGCCGCGGCCAGGATGAACCCCAACCTCCCGCTCCATTCGCCTCGTTCCTGCATGAGTTCTCGCTTTGGCGAAGGACAGCTTGCCGGCCGCGACGTGATTCCGCGCGCCGGCGCCGCCGAGGGTAGGACAACCGGCGCGCGACTGCAAGCGCGGCGCGGGACGCCGCGCGGGACGCCGCGCGGATCGAGTTCAGCCGCGCGCGCCGCCGTCCGGGCGGGGTCCGAAGCGGTCCTCGAGCAGGCCGAGGCGCAGGCCGCCCGCGCTGACGATCATCGGGGCGCGCGGCCAGCGACGGCCGATCTCAGCCGTGATGATGGCGCCGGCGAGGATCACCTCGGCGCGGTCCGGGTGCAGACCCGGCAGATCGCGCCGCGCGGCGGCCGGCAGCCGTTGCAAGCGCTCGATCTGCGCACGGACCGCGTCGCGGGCGAGCTCTCGGCCATGTCCGCGCGCGCTGTCGGCGAGGTCGAGCCCGTCGTGCAGCGACAGCAGGCTCGCCGGCGTGGCGCCGATCGCCAGGATGCGCTCGATCGCGTCCACAGCCGGCACGGCCGCGAGCGCTGCGGCCACCTGCGCGCGCGCGGCGGCGACCCGCGTCGCGGCGATCCGGTCCAGCGCGTGGGCCTCGGTCAGCGTGATCGTGCCGAGTTCGAGGCTGCAGCAGCCCTCCGGCCGCGGCCGGCGGCCCCAGGCCAGTTCGGTGCTCGCCCCGCCGATGTCGACCACGAGGATCGTCTCGCCGCGCGTCGGCGGCTGGCTCATGAACGCGCCCAGGTAGCCGAGGCGCGCTTCCTCCTGGCCGCTGATCACCTCGAGGTCGATGCCCGTCGAGCGATGGACCTCGGCCACGAACGCGCCGGCGTCGGGGCTCTGGCGCAGGACCATCGTCGCGACGGCGGCCACGGCGGTGACGCCGCGTTCAGTAGCGAGAGCGGCGAAACCCTGCAGGGCGGCCAGGGTGCGGGCGCGACCCGCCGGCGACAGGCCGCTCCGCCCGAGTTCGCGGCAGCCGAGCTTCGTGATGACCACCTGCTCGCATGCGGTCCGCCAGCCGGCGGCCGGATCGCGGCGCGCGAGGCGCAGCTTGACCGAGTGGCTGCCGACATCGACCGCGGCGAACAAGGGCGACTCAAACTGCGCTGTCATGATCCGTCCACGCCGCCGGACAAGCGAAAGGCCCGGCGTCGCGCCGGGCCTGAAGACTGATCGCGGGGGTCCGTTGTGAAGACCGACAGAGGGATCGGACGCGGGAGATCGAGGTGATTCCGTTTCGTTTCGCGGGGGAGGGAACGGGGTTGGCGTTTGTGGGGGTGACGTGATCCATCATAGGTCTCGCCAGAGCCGGGCGGTCTGCTCGACCATGTAGAGCGGCAACGACAGCAGCGTGAACTCGACGACGTCGTCGCTGTGGGATCGCGTGTGGGCCACGCGCTGCCGCAGCGGCGGATCCGTGTCGAAGCGCAGCGCCCTCTCGATATGCCGCGCCGCCACCAGTTCGAGCAGGGACTTCAGCGATCCGCTCTTGCCAGCTTTCACCTCGATGGGAGCCACGTCCGGGCCGATCTGTTGCACGAAGTCGACCTCGGCGTTGTTGGCGCGGCCTTCCCGCAGCCAGTAGGTGGGCGTATAGACGCGGTCGTCGGGGGCGAGCAGGGGCAGGTGCTGGGCGATGAACTGCTCGGCCATGGCGCCTTCGTTGACGAAGCGCGCGTCGGCCACCTGCTCCGGCGTCAGGCGGTCGATGCCGCAGGCCGCGTTCACCAGGCCGACGTCCAGGAAATAGGTCTTGAAGGCCGATTCCTTGAGGGTCGCGCCGAGCGGGAGGCCGGCCGCATCGGTGTGGGTCACGCGGCGGACGACCCGCGCCATGACCAGCAGTTCGAGGGCCCGCTTGACAACCCGCGACCTGGCGTCCGAGTCCACGCGGGAGTACTTGAACTTCTCGCCGACCGCGCCCGGGACGAAACCGCAGACGCGGCGCAGCTGGGCGATCTCGGAGCGGGTGCCGTACTTCGTAAAGTCGTCGCGGTAGGTCTCGAGGATCGAAGCGTGGACGGAGCCCGCGGCTGCGAACGATCCCGTCTCGGCAAAGACGCGGACGGCTTCGGGCATGCCTCCGACCAGGAGGTAGTCGCGAAGCCTTCCCAGAAGCCGCATATGGGCTGTCCGCGGAAAATCGTCGGCGAGCCGGTATTTCCGCAGCAGTTCCAGCAGCGACGTCTCTTCGAGCGCCGCGAGGAACTCCTCGAAGCCCATGGGCTCCAGGAAAAGGTATTCGATGCGCCCCACGGGCATGGAGAAGGCGTGGTCGGTGAGGACGAACTCGAGCAGCGAACCGGCGGCGATGATCGGCAGGTACGGCCGGTCCTCGTGCAGGGAGCGCAGGGCCGCAACGGCGGACGGTGCGGCTTGGATCTCGTCCAGGAAGAGAAGGGACGCATGGTCGTCGATGGGGCCTTTGTCGATCAAGTATTCCAGCTCCGACAGGATCCGCGAGGTGTCCCGCGTGGCGAAGATCTCGTCCAGTTCCGGGCGTCGTTCGAGATCGACCTCGTGCAGTTTCCGCCCTGACCGTTCGGTGAAAAGGCGGACGAGCGTGGATTTGCCGACCTGGCGAGCACCACGGATGAGGAGGGGTTTGCGGGTCGGGGCCGCGATCCATGATTCAAGTCTTTTCATGGCATGGCGTTGCATGATTCTCGCCCTATCTAGAAGAGGTCCTTGTTGGACATAATATGGGCATAATATGGACTAGTCAAGGCTATTTTACATGTATGTTATTTTCAGGAAGGGGACATTGTCGTTGCCGAGCCGGGGAACGGTTCGGCGTTTGGGGCCTTGGCGTCATACTGTATGCAGAACTGGACATTTTACAGCCAGTTT
>CAZJWO010000104.1:0-12755 GCA_964549735.1 uncultured Fibrobacteraceae bacterium
CCCCCCCCTATCCTACACTCTTTCCCTACACGACGCTCTTCCGATCTCAGCGTGGATCCTGCGGCAGGCGGTCGGCGACGGCCGGCGCCTGCTGGCTCTGCACCGCAGGCTCGTGCGGCTGCTCGTCGTCGGACCGTTCCTCGTCGCGGCGCTCGGCCTCCTGATCGCGCGCACGCCCGCGGTCTGGTCCGGCCTGCTCGCGACCGCGATCCCGGCGCTCCTGGCGGCGGAGCTGGGGGTGGCCGCCGCCCAGTACGCGCTGCCCGCGGCGCCGTTCAGCCGCGCCTGGCGGCGGGGGGAGCAGGCCGTCGGCCGCCCGTATTTCTGGCTGGTCGTGCTCATCTGGCCGCTGCATGAACTCTGGTCGCGGCTGGTGCTCGGCGCGACCGGCTCCGGTTGGCCGGTGACGTGCATCCTGCTCGCGCTCCTGCTGCTGGGGGTGCGCTGGCGGCTGCGCCGCCGGCTCGCGGCGCGGGGCGTCTACGGCCTGACGCCGCTGGGCTGAGCGGCGGGTGAAGAAGAGCCCCCCGCTTCGCCGGCGGGGGGCTCCTTCGCGACGCGAGCCAGGGGCGGCGGGCGAGGCCGCCGCCGAGTCGCGTTCAGTTCTCCGGCAGCAGTTCGGCGCGTGTCTTGAAGATGTTGTCGACATTGAATTCCCCGACGATCCAGATCGTCGGTTCATCTCCCAGGAGCGCGTAGTACCCGCCGGGCGCCGCGCCCTCGGCGTCGCGCTTCGCGCCGAAGGCGAGCACCGTCTCGCGGCCGTCGGCATGCGCCAGGACGGCGCGCCGCGCGGGGCGGTCCAGGCCGTAGGCCGCCAGCCCGGCCGCCGGGTCGGCCACGTCCTGGGCGCGCAGATTGGCCGCCGCGTTGAGCACGCCGTCGGCCTTGGTCTTGACGGCGCGCTGACCGCCGTCGAGACGCCATTCCCACTGGCTGCGGTCGGCGAACGGCTCGGCATGGACGGTGTCGGACGCCGCCGGTTCGATCATGACGTGCTCCTTGGTCAGGGTCAACGCCACCTCGCCCTCGAGCCTGACGGCGTCGATGTCCTGCCGCTCGACGCTCAGGGCCTGCAACTCCAGGAAGTGGCGGCTCTGAGGCCGATCGGGGCCGCCCCAGAGGCCGAGGTTGCTCAGCAGGTTCTGGCTGGTGAGGTACACCTCGTTGCCATCGACGCGTTTGACGAAGTTGCCCATGCCGCCCTCGGGCCTCCCGCCGATCACGAGCCGGAAGACCTCGCGGTCGTCCGGGCCGAAGCCCGCGATGGTCACCGCGGTCGTGTCGGTGAAGCCGTAGTCGCCGAGCACGTCGGCGCTGTCGCTGCGGAACTCGCCGCGCAGATTGCTGAGGCCGCGCAACAGGGTGTCCAGACGCTGCTCGCTGGCCTGCGCGTTCCACGCGGACGCCAGATACCAATCTTGAGGTCCGCGGACGAGCACGACCACGTCGTCCTCGCGCCCATAGCCGACGGTCACGCGGCCGAGGTCGGCGCGCGTGAACTCGCCCGGCAGGAGGATCTCGCTGCTGGCGCGCCCGGTCGCGCGCTGGTGGCTCGTCTTCTGCGCGGTCGCAACCACGATCAGGATGATCAGGATCGCCGCGATCCAGAGCAGATGCTTGCGTGTCAGCATGGCGACCTCCCGGCTAGGCGCCGCCGTGCAGTTCGCGGCGGTAGCGGGCGGCTTCGCCGCGTCGCTTCGCCGAACGGACCACACCGACGAGGATGAAGGCGATGGGCATCAGCGCCAGGACGAAGATCTGCCAGACGATCTTCTCTCCGGCCGCCACGGGCCGGATCGTGCGCTGCGTGAGCTGCTTGCTGCGGATCGTCAAGAGATCCCGGCTGCCCGACAGGTAATCGACGGCGTTCAGCAGCAGCAGGGCGTTCTGCGCCGCCTGCAGCACCATGTCTTCGAACATCTTGGCGCTGCCGACGAGCACCAGCTGGGCCGGACGCGGCAGGAGCGGCGCCACGGATAGCGGGCCGGCCTGATCGCCGGCCTCCTCGGCGTCCTCGTCCATGCCGCCGGACGTCCAGGCGGGCGGCCCGCTCGCGTCGAAGGAGTCGGGGAACTGCCCCTCGACCAGCACGGCCAGCGGCTGCGGCCCGAGCATCTGTTTGCCGGACGGGTCGATCTGCGGCGCCGAGAGCGTGCCGGTGCCGAAGGCCGAGCGCCAGCTCCGAGAGCTCGAAGAGAACAAGGTCTCGACGCTCAAGCCGTGCTCCGTGAGGCGGGCCTGGTCGAATTCGATGGGCGTGCCCCAGAGGTACAGGAGCTGGCCGATGTGATTGGTCACCGGCTGGTCGCGATTGACCTGGTCCTGGGTCACGCGGATCTGCACGGGCGCCTCGACCGGCTCGCGCACCTGCATGCGCAGGCCGCCGAGGTTCACCTCGCGGGGCAGCTCGAGCATCTGACTGTTCTGATCCAGGAAGTGGTCCGAGACGACGGTCAAGCCGACGCCCGCCAGCATCTCCGCGAGGCCGCTCTCGGTCGCATTGCCGCTGATGGTCCAGCCGCCGCGCTGGCCGGGCTGGTAGGAGTACTCGTGCGCCTGCACCGCGATGAGCACCGGCAAGCCGTTGCTCAGCGCGCGGTTGATCTCCCAGGCCTGCCGCGGCTGCAGGTCCTGCGGTCCCATGACGAGCAGCAGGTCGGCGTCGGCGGGGATCGGACTGTCCGCGGTGAGTTGGATCTCCTGGACCTGGTAGTGCTCCTGCTCGAGCAGCTGCTTGACCAGGGAGAACCGTTCCTGCGGCGCCGGCGGCTGCATGCCCTGCTGCAGGTACATCATCGCCAGCTGGCGGTCGACCTCTCGCTTGGGTCCGTAGAGCGCGACCTTGGGATTGCGCTCGCGCGTCAGCCGATGCACCGGCGCGATGACCAGCGTCTCGAGATTCGGCAACGACTGCGGCAGGAGCCGGGGGATGACCTCCTCCGGCCTGTCCTTGTAGGCGATCGTCAGCCCGCTCCAGATCAGCTTGACGCCGATCTCGTCCTTCTCGACCGACTGGACCTGGAACGGTTGGATGCCCTTCTGCACCAGATCCTGCTGCATCTGCTCGTCGTCCTGCGGATTGTGGACGGAGAACTGCAGCATGCCGTCCGAAACGCGCTCGTAGTTGCGCAGCTGCTCGGAGACATCCCGCTCGAGGTTCTTGAACTCGGTCGGCATGCGCGAGGACGGCGAGATGAACAGCCGGACCTGGACCGGCACCTGCAGATCGCCTAGGATCCGCGCCGCCGCGGGGGACATCGTGAACAGGCGGTCCTCGGTCAGATCGAGCCGCGCGCCCGGCAGGTTGCCGAGCACCGCGATCAGCAGCGCGGCGACCGCCGCCAGGAGGATCGTCGCCGCGGCGAAGGTCACGCGGAAGTTGCGTCGCTTGTCACTCATCAATACTTCCTCCCTTCCAGCCAGAGCGCGTTGAGGACCAAGAAGAATGCCGTCAAGGCCAGGAAGTAGACCAGATCGCCGAGGGCGACGACGCCGCGCAGCATGGGCTCATAGTGCGCGGTCATGCCCAGGTACTGCTGCAGCAGGCGGCCGAGGCCGTCCAACCAGCCGTCGAAGACGGCGGCGACGAAGGTCTGTCCCAGCAGCCACATGATGAGGCAGGCCATGACGCCGAGGATGAACGCCGAGATCTGGTCGCGCATCAGGCCGCTCGTGAAGATCCCCACGCTCAGGTAGAGCGCGCCCATCAACAAGGCGCCGAGATAGCCGCTGACCAGGGTCCCGTTGTCGGGGTTGCCGAGCGCGTTGAGCATGATCGGGATCGGCAGCGAGCCGACCAGGGCCAGGGCGAAGAACGCGAGCGCCGCCAGGTACTTGCCGAGCATGACCTCGTACGGCCGCATGGGCAGGGTCATCAGCAGCTCGAAGGTGCCCTGGCGCCGGTCCTCCGCCCACAGGCGCATGCTGATCGCGGGCACGAAGAAGGTCAGCAGCAGGGGCAGCGAGCCGAAGAAGCCGCGCATGTCCGCCTGCCCGACCAGGAAGAAGTTGAGCATGTAGAGCAGCCCCGTCAGCAGCAGGAAGACGATGATGAAGATGTAGGCGATGGGGCTGTTGAAATAGCTGCCGAACTCGCGGCGGAAGATGACGTTCGTGTTGCGCATCTCAGGCCACCTCCCGGCGGGTCGCGGCGGCGCGCGTCAAGGCGATGAAGGTATCCTCGAGCGAGAAGCGCGACTCGTGCAGCTCGGCCAGCTGCCAGCCGCGGCTGATCGCCAGTCCGGCGACCGCGCCGGCGAGGTCGTGCGCGAAGGGGGCGCGCAGCTCGAAGCGGCTGCCGCCCCCCGGCGGCGCGGGCAGCGGGCGCAGATCCGCGACGCCGGGCAGTTCGCGCAAGGCGTGTTCGACCTCGGCCGCCGGCCGCCGCACGCCGATGAACATCCGGTTGTGGCCCATGGCCTTCTCCGTCAATTCGCTGATGCGGCCGTCGGCGACCAGGCGGCCTTCGTTGATGATGACGACGCGTTCGGTCACCGGGCCGACTTCCTGCAAGATGTGCGTCGAGAAGATGACGGTCTTCTGCCCGGCCAAGCTGGAGATCAGCGTACGGATGCCGATGATCTGCAGCGGATCGAGGCCGCTGGTCGGCTCGTCGAGGATCAGGATGTCCGGGTCGTGGATCAGCGCCTGGGCGAGGCCGGTGCGCTGCCGGTAGCCCTTGGACAGCTCCTGGATCCGCTTCTTGTACTCCGAGCGCAGGCCGCAGGCTTCGACGCACCAGGCGAGGCGCTCGCGCAGGCGGGGACCGGCGAGCCCGCGGGCGCGTCCCACGAAGTCCAGGTACTCGTGCACGTTCATGTCGTGGTAGAGGGGCACGTTCTCCGGTAGGTAGCCGATCCGGCTGCGGACGGCGAGCGGGTGCTCCAGGACGTCGATCCCCGCCACCTTGACCCCGCCGCCGTCCGGCGCCAGGAAGGTGGTGATGATCTTCATGGCCGTGCTCTTGCCGGCGCCGTTGGGTCCGAGGAAGCCGAGGATCTTGCCCTGGCCGACCTCGAACGACACCCGGTCGAGCGCGACCGTGTTCCCGAAGCGCTTCGTGACGTCGCGTACTTCGATCATCGGCGAAGCTCTCCTTGCAGGTCGGGTGATCGTTTCGTGGTTCGCGATCATAACACCAAGAAACCGGCAGCTTGGCGCGCCGGCCTCCCGCGCATAGAATATGCGCGGTCGATTGTAAACGGCAAGACCGGCGAGCAGTTCCAGGTTTCCGAACCGTGATGGGCGCTGCCGAGCGGCGGCGAGCGAGGCGCGATGGACCCCGACAGGATCCCGGACCGCGACCCGCCGGCAAGCCTGCATCGTTACGTGCTGCCTGGCGGTTGGACGGTTCTGGCGGGCAAGACGGACCGCGACAACGATCGCTTGAGCCTGAAGATCGCGCGCGCGAACGATTGGTGGTTCCACGTGCGCGGCCAGCCCGGCAGCCACGTCGTGCTGCAGGTGCCCGCGGGCAGCGAGCCGGATCGCGACGTGGTGCGCGCGGCGGCGGCCGTGGCCGCCTGGCACAGCAAGCTGCGCGCGGCACGGCAGGTCGCCGTCACGGCGGCGCGGGCGCGCCACGTATCCAAGCCGCGCGGCGCGCCGCCCGGCACCGTCGAGGTCCGGCGCGAGATCGTCATCAAGGTCAAGCCGGCGGTGCCGCCGGGAACCTCGCCGGCGCCGGAAGAGTATTGACGATTCGCCGGCCGGTGGCATGATCGGGTCGCTTTCGGCGCGCCGGCGGCTGTCCGCAGCCGCGGCGGCGGAGTCGGGATCCACCAAGGAGGCAGGAACGTGCGCAAGTCTCTACCTGGACGATCGATCGCGCTGCCGGCGCTGGCGGCCCTGGCGATGTTGGCGCTGGCGGCGTTCGGCGGCTGCGGGGGCAAGACCGTCACCCGTATCGATCCGGGCGAACAGGTCGATCTCAGCGGCAACTGGAACGATGTCGACAGCCAGAACGTGGCCGCCGACCTGGTGTCCCAGATCACCACGGCCGCCTGGGTCGAGAATCACATCGCGAAGACCGGCAAGCGTCCGACGCTGATCGTCGGGGCGATCCGCAATCGCACGGTCGAGCACATCCCGATGAAGACGCTGACCGCAGATCTCGAGCGGACGTTCATCAACAGCGGCCGCGTGCAGGTCGTGGCCAGCCCCGACGAGCGTGAGCAGGTGCGTCAGGAACGCGCCGAGCAGCAGGATTTCGCCTCGCCGGAAACGATGGCCAACTGGGGACGCGAACACGGTGCCGATTACATGCTGCTGGGCGAGCTGAACACGATCATCGACCAGGAGGGCAAGCAGCAGGTCAAGTTCTACCAGAGCGACACCTACCTGGTGGACCTGGAGACCAACATCAAGGTCTGGGCCGGGCAGACCAAGACCAAGAAGTTCATCAGCAACCGCAAGTTCCGGGGCTAGGAGCGGTCGATGGCGCAGCGGCGTCGGCCGCGCCGGCGGTGGAGGGCGCTCCGGCTGCCGGCGGCATGTCTGCTGGCGTTATCGTTCGCCGGCTGCGCGACGTATTCGCAGAAGCTCGCCGACCTGCGGCCGCTCGTGAGCCGCGGCGCGCACGACGAGGCGCTGGCCGCCGTCGCGAAGGGGACCGGCGGCAAGGACGTGCCGCTGGCCTTTCTCGAACGCGGGCTGATCCTGCACCGGGCGCGGCTCTACGCCGAGAGCAACGAGGCGTTCGCCGCGGCCGAGCGCACCACCGAGGAACTCTACGCCACCAGCCTCAGCGAAGGCGCGATCTCGCTGTTCACCAACGACCTCGCCATCAGCTACCGCGCCCGTCCGTTCGAGATGGCGATGGTGCCCTACTACCGGGCGCTCAACTACCTCGCGCTCGGCGACCGCGAGAGCGCCATGGTCGAGGCGCGCAAGACCAGCCTGCTGCTGGCGCGTTACGTCGACGCGACCGTCGCCGGCATCGAGCGTGGTCCGGTCGCCGATCTGCAGCGGATCCGCAACGACCCGTTCATGCTCTATTTCGCGGGCATGCTGTACGACAGCGACGGCGAGCTGAACGATGCGTTCATCGCCTACCGCAACGCGGCCGCGGCCTATGAAGATCTGCACGGGTTGCTGGAACTGGAGATCCCCGGCTGGCTGGGCTGGGATCTCGAGCGCACCGGCGGCCGGCTGGGATTCGGCGACGAGTTGCTGCAGCTGCGCGAGAGCTGCCCCGCGGTCTTCGCCGCCGCGTCGGCGCTGGCGGCGGCCGATCCGTCCCCGGCCACCGGCAGGCCGCCGGCCGGCGAGGGCGAGGTCGTGCTGCTGGTCGAGACGGGCTACGCGCCGATCAAGCGCGAGAGCAAGCTGCACCTGCCCGTTCTGGCGTCCGACGCCGCCGGCAATCAGGTCGCCTTGGCGTGGGCGCTGGCGGCGCGCGCCGACGGCGCGTACGTGCGGGCCGACGCGGCGAGGGTGCGCTACTGGCTCACGGTGGCCGTGCCGCGGCTCCAGAGCACGCCGGCGGTCGCCCGGCACCTGCGGGCCGCCGCCGCCGGCGCCGCCGGTTTCGGCGCGCGGGCGCACCATCCGGCGGCCGCCGCGCAGATCACGTTCGCGGCCGAACAGCCGATGATCATCTTCAAGACGGCCATGCGCGGCCTGGCCAAGTATTTCGCGACCCGCCAAGCCGACAAACAGGACCGGGCCTTCGGCATCCTTGCGAACATCTTCGGTGCGGCGACCGAGGTCGCCGATACGCGCAGCTGGCTGACGTTGCCCGAGCAGATCCACCTGATCCGCTTGCGTCTGCCGGCCGGCGCGCACGATCTGGCGCTGGAATTGCAAGACGACGCCGGCCGCACGATCGGTACGGCGGTCGTCCCGGCGGTGGTCGTCCGGCGCGGCGAATGGACGTTCGCCAGCCACCGCGTCTTCGACCGGTGACGGCCGGCGGCTGGCGAAGCCGGCGCGCCTGGACGACATTCGGCGCGCAGCGCCGTGGCAGCCGCCTTCGCGGCGGCGAACTTCAGAGCGGAGCTTGACCATGTCCGAACAACTCGCCGTCCTGGTCGCCGCCACGCCCGAACTGGCCGCGATGCCCGCCACCAGCACGCGCCTGCTGGCCATGCTGGAGGATCCCGATGCCCCTGTCGACGAGCTCGTCGCGGTCATCGAGAAGGATCCCGGGCTGACGGCCAACGTGCTGAAGCTCTGCAATTCGGCCTATTACGGCCTGCGCCGCGAGGTCGGCAGCGTCCGCGAGGCGCTCGTGCGGCTCGGCAACCAGACCGTCGTGACGTTGGCCTTCGCCGCGAGCATGGGCCGGTTGCTGCAGGTGCCGGTGACGGCCTACCGCCTGCCGCGCGGTCAGCTGTGGCGCCACGCGCTGGCCGTCGGATTGCTGGCCGCGCGGCTCGTGCCGCCGGAAAGCGACGCCGTCGCCCGCAACCGCGCCTTCACGGCCGGGCTGGTGCACGACCTCGGCAAGCTCCTGCTGGATCGGCCGCTGCGGCAGCGGCTGGAGCAGCTGCCGGCCGGCCTGGACAGTCGCAGGCTCTGCCAGGCCGAAAGGGAGCTTCTCGGCTTCGACCATGCCCAGGCCGGCGCGGCCCTGGCCGAGAGCTGGAATTTCCCGGTCGAACTGGCGGCGACGATTGCGCAGCACCATACCGACCCGCCGGTCAGCCAGGCCGCGGCGGTGGTCGCGGTCGCCGATCAGCTCGCGTCGCGGCAGGGGTACGACGGCGGCGCGCCGTCCGTCGACGAGCAGACGCTGGCCGGCGGCCTGGCCGCCGCCGGATTGGACGACGCCGCCGCGGCCACGGGCTTGGCGCAAGCTCTGCGCGACCTCGAAGCCATGGTGACGATCCTGGGAGCGGGCCGGTGAGGGTTCTCTTCGTCTGCACCGCCAACTCCTGCCGCAGCCAGATGGCCGAGGCCTGGGCGCGCCATCTATTCCCGCCGGACTGGCAGGCCGCCAGCGCCGGCCTGTTGACCTATCCGATCAGCAGCCGCACCCGGGCCGTCATGCAGGAGGTAGGCCTGGACATGGCCGGGCAGCGGCCGAAGACCATCGACGAGGTCGATCTGGACAGCTTCGATCTGGTCGTGACGTTGAGCGATGACGCCGGCCGCTACCTGCCGCGCCTGCGCGAGCCGGGACGGCACTGGGCTCGTCCGATCGCGGACCCGATGGGGGCCGAGGGCGCGGCCGAAGCCGTGCGGGCGGCCTTCCGCGCCGGTCGCGACCAGGCGCGGGCCATCGTCGAAGACGTCCTGCGCGGGCGTGGCGATCGCGGCGGCGCGGCGCCGCTTTCGACCTCCGAGTGAGATCTTCATAAGATGTTGTCTAGCAAGTCACTAACGTGATCTCGGCCGGGTGGTGGTCGGCGGCGACGTCGGTCCGGCAGGGTTGCGGTGCCTCGACAGGAAATGGTCGCGGCTTTTTTTTCGCCCCGCCCCTCGCGTGGCGAAGGGGCCGTTTTCCCAGCATTAACACGATCCCGAACACTGGATCTCTGCGGGCGGGCCGCGCGGCGAAAAAAATGGTTTTGGCGAGCCTGCGGTCTTGCGAGATATTGACACTCCCCCAGGGGATGTGTTGGGACGCGATATCCGCCCCAACATCTTGGGTCTGATAGGTTCTCCACGCTTTTGCATGAGTGCAGCGATACAACCAAGCCGACCGCCGTTTTCCGGCAAGCATTTCCGGAACGGGCCGTGGCGCCGCCATGGTAGCGAGGGATCGCGCGACCGTATCCGGCGAAACAGGGAAGGAGCAGACGCCCCATGAAGGAACGTTTCAGCAAGAAGCAACTGAGCCCCGCGGGCGACAACGTCCTGTTCGGCGGCAGTCCGCCGTCGGATCTCGTTGGACTCGGCTCCCGCGCGGAGACGGATACGGTCCAGGGCCTGGCGATGGAGCGCCGGTTCACCGTCGCCGGCCAGGATCCGTTCGACCAGGTGCAGTGGGAACGCCGCAGCGCCACGATCACCAGCGACAAGGGCGAGATCATCTTCCGGCAGGACGATATCGAGGTGCCGGCGACCTGGAGCCAGATGGCCACGAACGTGGTGGTCAGCAAGTACTTCCGCGGCGGACTGGGCCAACCGGACCGTGAGCGGTCGGTGCGCCAGCTCATCGGCCGCGTGGCAGACACCATCACCGGGTGGGGGCTGGCCGACGGCTATTTCGCCTCGGTCGAGGCGTGCGAAGCGTTCGGCGCCGAGCTCAAGCACCTGCTCCTGCACCAGTACGCCGCGTTCAACAGTCCGGTCTGGTTCAACGTAGGTGTGGAGAGGAAGCCCCAGTGCTCCGCCTGCTTCATCAACGCGGTCAACGACAGCATGGCCAGCATCCTGGACCTCGCCAAGACCGAGGGACTGCTCTTCAAGTACGGCAGCGGCACGGGCAGCAATCTGTCGACCCTGCGTTCGAGCAAGGAGACGCTCTCGACGGGCGGCCAGGCTTCCGGGCCGGTCAGCTTCATGCGCGGCTTCGACGCGTTCGCCGGCGTGATCAAGTCCGGCGGCAAGACGCGCCGCGCCGCCAAGATGGTCATCCTGAACGCCGACCACCCCGACATCGAGGAATTCATCGACTGCAAGGTCAACGAGGAGCGCAAGGCCTGGGCGCTCATCGACCAGGGCTATGACGGGTCGTTCAACGGCGAGGCCTATAGCTCCGTCTTCTTCCAGAACAGCAACAACTCCGTGCGGGTGACCGACGAGTTCATGCGCGCGGTCATCGACGACGGCAGCTGGACGACCCGCGCGGTGACCGACGGCCGGCCGATGGGCACCTTCCGCGCCCGTCACCTGATGCGCAAGATCGCCGAAGGCACGCACGTCTGCGGCGATCCCGGCCTGCAGTTCGACACGACGATCAACGAGTGGCACACCTGCAAGAACACCGACCGCATCCACGCGTCGAATCCGTGCAGCGAGTACATGTTCCTGGACAACTCGGCGTGCAATCTCGCCTCGCTGAACCTCTTGAAATTCCGCCGGCCCGACGGCGAGTTCGCGATCGATGATTTCCGCCATGCGGTGAGGGTCGTGCTGACGGCGATGGAGATCATCGTCGACAACAGCAGCTACCCCCGCGAGGAGATCGCCCAGAACAGCCGCCGCTTCCGGCCGCTCGGCCTCGGCTACGCCAACCTCGGCGCGCTGTTGATGAGTCGCGGCCTGGCCTACGACAGCGACGAAGGCCGCGACTACGCGGCGACGATCACGGCGCTGATGTGCGGCCAGGGCTATCTGACGTCGGCCGAGATCGCCCGCGAACTCGGGCCCTTCGGCGGCTACGAGGTCAACCGCGAGCCGATGCTCGAAGTGATCCGCAAGCACCGCGCGGCGCTCGGGGGCATCAACCGCAACCGCGTGCCCAAGGATCTGCTCGGCGCCGCCGACGAAGCCTGGCGCCAGGCCTTCGTCGTCGGCCACGACTACGGCTACCGCAACAGCCAGGTCACGGTGCTGGCGCCGACCGGCACCATAGGCTTCATGATGGATTGCGACACGACCGGCGTCGAACCGGACATCGCGCTGGTCAAGTACAAGAAGCTCGTCGACGGCGGCCTGCTGAAGATCGTCAACCAGACCGTACCGGTCGCTCTCAAGCGCCTCGGCTATGCCGACGACCAGGTCGGCGAGATCTTGCGCCACATCGACGAGCGCGAGACGATCGAAGGCGCGCCGCATCTCGCCGAGGGGCACTTGCCGATCTTCGATTGCGCGTTCAAGCCGCTGCACGGCCAGCGCTCGATCCCCTACATGGGACACGTCCGCATGATGGCGGCGGTGCAGCCGTTCCTGTCCGGCGCCATCTCCAAGACGGTCAACATGCCCCAGGAGGCGACCGTCGAGGAGATCATGCAGACGTACCTGGAGGCCTGGAAGCTGGGGCTCAAGGCGGTGGCCATCTACCGCGACGGCTCGAAGCGGCTGCAGCCGCTCAATACGGGCCGCGACGCCGCGCGCGTCGGCGCGAAGCGCAAGCAGGAGCCGGCGCCGCTGCTGTCGCCGCCGGAACCGCATCGCGTGCGGCTGCCGGATGAGCGCCAGGCGGTCACCCACAAGTTCTCGATCGCGGGGCACGAAGGCTACATCACGGTGGGCCTGTACCCCAACGGCAAGCCGGGCGAGATGTTCATCAGCATGGCCAAGGAGGGCTCGACCATCTCCGGTCTGATGGACAGCTTCGCCACCGCGGTTTCGATCATGCTGCAGTACGGCGTGCCGCTGAAGGTGCTGGTCAACAAGTTCAGCCACATGCGCTTCGAACCCAGCGGCATGACGACGAACCCGCAGCTGCCGCTGGCCAAATCAGTGCTCGACTATATCTTCCGCTGGTTGGACCAGAAGTTCGGCGATGAGGCCGGCCAGGCGGTTGCGGCGGCACCGGACACACCGCCGGTCGCCGGCGCCTGCGCCGAGGAAGAAGCCCGGCCGACCGCCGTCGCGGCGGGCAGGCTGGCCATGGCGGCCGCAGCCGGCGGCGTGATCGCTCAGGAGCGCCACATCTTCGCAACCCAGGCGGACAGTCCGCCGTGCCCGGAGTGCGGTACGGTGACCGTTCGCAGCGGCGCCTGCTACAAGTGCCTCAACTGCGGCGCCACCACCGGCTGCAGCTGACGGGGTCGCGAACGGACTCGCAATCAGCCCCGGCCGGGGGGGGCCCGAGGGGGGGGGGCCGGTGTTTTGCGCGGGGGGGGCCCCCGCCCGCCCACGGGGTACGGTAAGGGTAGGGGGGGGGGGGGGGGGGAGTGGTGGGGGGGGGGGGGGGG
>CAZJWO010000105.1:0-12690 GCA_964549735.1 uncultured Fibrobacteraceae bacterium
GATAATGAGCGGTGACTGGAGTTCAGACGTGTGCTCTTCCGATCTCGAGAACGAGACGCTGTTGAGCACGACGGCCAGCTCGGCGCCGTAACCGCGCAGTTCGCGCAGGAGACCGGCCAGCGCGGCCGGCCGCCGCCAGAGGCTCTGCTCGAAGAGGAAGATGCGCGCCAGGTGGGGATTGTTCGCCACGACCTGCCGGTTCACCGGCGCGGTGACCAGGGCGAGGTCCGCCGCCGGCCAGGTCTCCTTCAACGCGCGGAAGCAGGGCGTGGCGCAGACCATGTCGCCCATCTGGTTGTGCTGGCGCACGACGAGGACGCGCCGCGGCCGCAGCGCCCGCAGCTCGTCCGGCGTCAACGCGGGGCGCCGCCATCGGGACGCGACCCATCCGGTCGCCAGTCGTTTGAGCCGGCCGGACACCGCTCGCCTCGCCTCCGCTCAAGTCCCGGCGCGCCGCGGCCGATGCTCACGAGGAGACCGCCGGACGTCCCGCGCGTTCTGCCGGCCGCCATGACGCGGCCACGTCGGACCGATACTGGAGCCATGCATCGCCTGCGCAACCTCGGACTGCTGCTCTGCTGGCTCGCCTTCGTGGCGCTGCTGCACTACGAGCTGGCGCACAAGGCGCCGAGCACCGCGCTGGGGCCGTTGCCGAGCTCGGCGGCGGCCGCCCGCGCCGACAAGGCGGTCCGCTTCCGCGCCCACACCGGCGTCGCGCCGATCGATCGGTTGCTGCACGAAGGTCAAGAGGCCCTCGTCTACTACCGGGAGCTGCTGACGCGCACCGGCGGCTAGCCCGGGCTATTCGTAGAGGACCGGCTGCCGGTCCTCGAGATCCCGTAAGATGTTCAGGTACGCCTCGTAGCGCCAGGACGGCACGACGCCGGCCGCCACGCCGCCCTTGACCGCGCAATCCGGTTCGTCGCGATGCAAGCAGGTGCGGAAGCGGCACGCCGCCGCCAGTTCGCACAGATCGGGCCAGTAGTCCCGCAACTCGTGCGGCGGCATGCGCCACGGATCGAAGCCCCGCAGCCCGGGCGAATCGGCGACGAAACCTCCGCCGGGCAGAGGAAACAGTTCGGTATGGGTCGTGACGTGGCGGCCCAGACCGGTCTTCGGCGTGACGTTGCCGGTGCGCAGGCGCAGGCCGGGATGGATACGGTTGAGCAGGCTGCTCTTGCCCACGCCCGATGATCCCAACAGGATCGAGATGCGATCCTGCAGCAGGCTTCGCAAGCGATCCAGGCCGGTCCCGTCCGCAGCCGAGGTGCAGACCACCTCGAGGCCGAGGCTCTGGTAGTACGACCAGCGCGGATCGTCTGCCGCCGCCGGATCGAGGTCGACCTTGTTGAGGCAGAGCACGGACGGGACCTCGTAACGCGCCGCGGTCACGAGCAGGCGGTCGACGAGGCAGCCCTGCGGCGCCGGCGCCGCGACGGACTGCACCGCGACCACCTGGTCCAGGTTCGCCATCAACACCTGCTCGACCTTGCCGCCGCTGCGCCGCGCGGCCTGCCGGGACAGCCAGTTGCGGCGCGGCAGCACCTCCTCGACGATCCCGGCGGGCTCGGCCCCGGCGGCCGCCGCGGGCAGCACGCGCAGGCGCGCGCGGTCGCCGACGGCCACCACGTTCTGCGCGGTCTGCGGACCATGCTTGAGCCGCCCCCGCAGCTGGCAGCGGTAGATCGTCTGGTCGACCGCCACGCGGCAGGCGCCGGCGCCGGCGCGGATCACCACGCCGTCCACCACCTGCGCTGCGTCACGCGCGTTCGCCACGGCCGGCCTTTCGCCCGCGATCGTGATCCGTTCTTGCCCTTGCCCGGGCGTTTGTCTAGGTTACCAGCGCACAGGTCCCTAGGGATACACTGTAATCGCGAGGTGGTGGAACATCATGGACATCGCCGAGGTTCTCCAGCATACATCCCCGGAGCTCTTCCTGCCGGACCTCGCTGCCGGCGACAAGCAGGGCGTGTTGGCCGAACTGGTCGCCAAGCTCGTCGCCGGCAGCAGGACCATGACCAGGCCCGACGCCGTCCTGCAGATGCTCGAGAGCCGCGAGGCCCTCGGCAGCACCGCGGTCGGTCCGGGCGTGGCGTTCCCGCACGGCCGCACGCTGGCCGTCCAGAAGCTCACCGTGCTCTGCGCCCGCTCCCGCCCGGGCGTCGATTTCGACTCCGTCGACGGCAAGCCGACCCACCTCTTCTTCGTGCTCGTCGCTCCGCCCCAGGACAGCGGCCACAAGTACATCAAGAGCCTCGCCGCGCTGACGGACAAGCTGCAGGATGCGGCCCTGCGCAAGCAGCTCATGGCAGCCGAGGATTTCGAGTCCTTCTGCGCCGCCCTGAAGGGGGAGTGACATGCATCCGCAATTGCAGAAGCTCGTCGCGCTGCAGGATATCGAGCAGATGATCGCCGAGGCTCAGGAACAGGGCGACGCGCTGGCCGGCATGGGATTCAATCTGAACGGCCTGGAAGCGCTCCGGGAGAGATCGGCGCAGCTGGCGCGCGAGATCGAGCTGAAACATCTGAACTACTACCGGCGGCTCACCAAGCGGTTCGGGCACGCCGTGGTGCCCGTGGTCGGCAATCTCTGCACGGGCTGCTTCGCCAACATCCCGGCCAGCTTCGTCTCGGCGACGAACGAGAACAAGCTGCAGAAGTGCGAGAGCTGCGGCCGCATCCTCTACTGGCCGTAGCGCCGGCGGCGGGCCGACAGCAGACCGGCGCCCGGCCGGCCGGCGTCACCCGACGGGCGCGCTCGTAGCCGCCAGGATGCTGGCCGCCTCCTCCTTGACCCGCTTCTTCTCGCCCCCGTCGTCCTTGACGCCCAGATCGCTGCCGCCCCATTTCTCCTGCGGGAAGGGCCCCAGCGCTTCGAGTTCGTCCCAGTCCGCGCCGCCGGTCTCCTTCTGGAAGACCAGTTCGCCGTCGGCGAAGTCCACCGTGATGAGGTCGCCCTTGCGGATCTGCTCGCTGCAGATCAGGTGGCTGATGCGGGTGACCACTTCCTTCTCGACCAGCCGCTTGAGCGGCCGCGCGCCGTACTGCACGTCGGTCCCGTGCTCGACGAGCCAGGTCTTGGCCCGCGGCGTGACGTCGAGCAGGAAGGGCTCGAAGCAGCGCAGGCTGCGGTGGTGGATCTGGGTCAGCAGGATGTCGAGGATCTCGTAGAGGTGCGGCTCCTTGAGCGTCTGGAAGGTGACGATCTCGTCGAAGCGGTTGAGGAACTCGTAGGGGAAGACCTTCTTCGCCTCGCGCAGGGCCGCTTCCTCGAGGTCGCGGTCCAGGCGCTCGACGCTGACGCCGGGATCGAAGCCGATGCTGCCGCGCGCCAGGTGCTGTCCCATGGCGGCGCTGCCGACGTTGGTGGTCAGGATGATGATCGACTGCCGGAAGTCGACCTCTTCGTTGTTGCCGAGCACGACCGTGCCGTCCTCCAGGACGCCGAGCAGCAGGTTCCAGAGCTTGGGATGCGCCTTCTCGATCTCGTCGAAGAGCAGGATGCTGAGGTTGCGCTCGCTCTCGGGCGAGAACAGGCGCGAAAGCTTGCCGCCGGGCTCGGTGATCAGGCCGGTCTGGTTCTCCAGCGCCTTGCGGTGGTGGCGGTCGATGTTCTCCTGCGCGAGCAGCGGCCGGATCTCGCCGCCGACGTAGCCCGGCGGCGAGCCGAGCAGCTTGCTGATGTTGTAGTGCGCGGAATACTCCTGGCAATTGATCCGCGTGAAGGCGCGCCGATTGCCGAAGATCGCCTCGGCCAGGACGCGCACCGTCTCGGTCTTGCCGACGCCGGTCGGCCCCATGAACAGCATCGTCAGGAGCGGACTCTCGGGATCGTGGATACCGGCGATGAGTCGGCTGAAGCTGTCGGTGACTTTTTCGATGGCGGTCGGCTGGCCCACGACCATCTTGCGCATGCGGCTCGCGAAACGCACCAACTGTTCGTTCTGCTTGTCGAGCAACAAGGTTTTCACGATCCAGACCTCGCATCCTGCGGCGCCAGGGACATCCTTGTCCGTCGTGCACCGGCGCGGCTGTCCCGCGGCTGACCGCGAGTCCGACGCCGGCTCGTGCAGCAGGGATCGGCCGGCGTAGCGCCGGCTTGAGAGGGAGTTTGCGCGCGCGGGGCGACAACTTGATGTTAGATATCAAGTTATCAGGGATCGTGCCGCCGCTGCCGGCACCGATCGATTTGCCGAGGCAGCGGCGGCGGCCAGAAGGCCGCCGCCGAACCGGCTCGGCGCGGCGGAGCTACGGCAGGTACGGCGCCTGCAGGTAGGGCGCCTGCCGCTTGCCGCTGACCTCGACCCAGCGGTCGTCGATGCGCGGCCGCACCGTGCCGTGTCGCTGCACGTACCACTCCATGGCTTCGGCGGTGGTCACCGAGGTCGGCATGACGGCCGCGGCCGGAATCGTGGTCAGGAAGTCGAGGCCGCTGTTGCCCTCGAGCAGGAAGTTGGTCACGACGACCCGGTAGATCCGGTCGGGGTCCCAGGGCTGGCCGGCCACCTCGAGCGAGACGACGCGATCGTAGTCGGGGCGATCGGGGTCGTACTCCAGGCGCACGCCCGAGACGTAGAGCCCCGCGCTGCGGCCGGCGATGCGGCGCTCGATGATCCAGCGCACCATGCGGCCGTCCATCTGGACGACCATCAGCTCGTTGCCGAAGGGCAGCACGCTGAAGATGTCGCCGGCGGTGATCGGACCGGCCGGCAGGTCGGCGCGCACGCCGCCGAGGTTCTGGAACGAGAAGTCGGCGTCGAACCGCTCGCGCATCGCGTCGGCGACCAGGTTGCCCATGAGGCTGTTGCCGGCCCCGCCGCGGGTCAGGCCCACCGCCGCGCGGCCGACGACGCGGGCCATCTCGCGCTCGGTCTCTTCCTTGTACGGCGCGATGACGGCCGCGATCTCCGCGTCGGGCCACAGCTGGTCCTCGAAGAGCGTCACGATGGTGCCGCGATCGTGGCTGCGCTCCCAGCCCACGAGCTGCCGGGTCTGGCGATCGATCAGCAGGATCGCGTGGCCCAGGCTCGACCCGTTGCCGAACGTCTCGAAGCACATCGTGTGGTTGACGGGGTCGATCCACGGCTCGTCGTAGCCGCGGTGGGTGTGGCCGCCGACGGCGAAGTCGATGCCTGGCACCATGTTCACCAGCTCCATGAGGTTGGGCGCGCCGCCCGAATAGTCGGATCCGTACCGCCCCTGCAGCTCGCCTTCGGTCTCGGTCGGCTCGGCGCCGGCGATGCGCCGCCAGCCTTCGGCCGGATCGAACGGCAGCCCCTCGTGGATGGCCAGGAAGATGAGATCGGCACCCTGGGCCCGCAGCTCGTCGCGGTACTTCGCGATCGCCGGCGCCATGGGCAGGAACTCGAGCCCCGCGATGTGGTCGGGGAAGCTCATGATCGCGGTGCCGGTCGTGATGATGCCGATGACGCCGATCTTGACGCCCTGGATGTCGAGCATCAGCGTCGGCACGGCCCACGGCACGACCTCGCCCGTCTCCTCCTCGACGAGGTTCGCCGCGACCCAGGGGAAGTTGGAGCGTTCGGCGAGCATGCGGGTGGTCTCGCGGCCGAGGTCGAAGTCGTGGTTGCCGGGCACGGCGAGGTCGTACCCGATCGCGTTGAAGTAGTCGATGACGGCGCGGCCCTCGGTCTTGGCGCCGATCGGCGTGCCCTGGAACATGTCGCCGACGTCGACCAGGAGAACCGCTTCGCCGGCCGCGGCGGCCTGTTCGCGCACGCGCTTGATGTAGCCGGCGGCGCTGGCCGCACCGCCGAGCGGCGGCGGGAACTCGGGATTCATGAAGCGGGCCGGCTCCGGCGCGATGTGCCCGTGCAGGTCGTTGGTCCACATGAGGTGCAGACGCAGCAGGTCGTCCTGGGCGCTGGCCGCCAGCGGCAGCGCGGCGGCCAGAGCCAGCCAGAGCGCCCAGCGCATCGCGCCGGGGCCGAACAGCCGCTGGCGCGGCGCGCCCGGTAGGTTGATCGTCGGCATGGCCTGCTCTCCTTCCGGGATCGTGCCCGGCGGCGGCGGCAGCGGCCCGCGCGGGCCTAGAAGCTGCGCGACCAGCTGAAGCCGAGGCGCAGGCGGCGGTCGTCCACCCGCGTCACGTCCTCGGCGTAGTAGCCCGAGGGGTACTCGAAGATATGCGGCAGAACGCTCTGCAGCTTGTTGAGTTCCAGCGACACGGACAGCTGCCCGTCGGCCCACGGCCAGCCGGCGCCAGCCGAGAAGACGGAGTTGCCGCCGTCGCGGTCGCCGTAGCTGTCGTAGCGGCGGAAGCCGAAGCGCAGGCGGGCCTGGTTGTAGAAGATGTGCTCGACGCCGAGCCGGACGTCGAAGACCTCCTGCAGCATGGTCAGGCCCGTCGCGGCCAACCGGCTGCCTTCGGTCTGCGACCAGTCGGCGTAGACGACATCGGCGGTGAAGATCGTGCGCGGATCGCTGCGCGGATAGAAGGCCATGCCGCCGCGCCAGTAGGCCGGGTAGCGCAAGGCGTGCGCGAAGGACTCCTGGGCCAGTTCATCCATGTCGGCCGCGTAGCGGACAGTCAGGCCGTCGCCGTCGACCTCCAGGCGCGTTTCGTACGCCAGGCCCAGGGTGAGACGATCGCTGAGGCGGCCCTGGACGCCGAAGGTCGCGTGCAGGCCGGTCGGCTCCCACTCGTGGCGCTCGTCGAAGCTCTGGTCGCCATCGCGCAGATCGTTGTCGCGCACGAGCCGGCGCTCGTCCCGGCCGCCGAACGCGTAGTGCAGCGACGCGCCCGCGGCGAGGCGGTCGTCGAGCAGGGCGCCCGCCAGGCCGAGGCTCGCCGTGCGCAGCACGCCGGTCACCTCGTAGCGGCGCTGCGACAGGATGCGGTCGCGCGGGCTGGAGAACGGGCTCGGGTCGCGGATCTCCTCCTCGAAGAGATAGCGGAACGGGTAGCGCTCGACCAGCGAGAAGCCGACCACGCCGCCGCGCAGCGCGTCCGACACCACGTCGAGCGGCATCGCCGCGGCCAGGCTGCCGCCCAGCCAGCTCTTCTGATTGCTGGCGATGACCATGTCGGTGACGCGCGTCTCGAAGGTGTCGAAGACCGGCATGAAGCGGTCCTCTTCGTGGCGCACCAGGAAAGCCCCGACATCCATGCGCCAGCCGGCGGCCCAGGCCAGGCCGGCGGGATTCAGGATGTTCGAGAAGCCGCCGCGCCCGATGGCGGCCCCCGTGTTGCCCTGAGCGTTCAGCTCCGCCGAATACCAGGGACTCTGGCCGCCGAGGTACGTTTCGATCTGCGGCACCGCGACCGCGGGCAGGCACAGCAATGCGGGCAGCAGCCCCGCAATCAGGGCGGCGATCGCCAGACGCTCGATCCGGTTCGCTCTCGTGCTCATCACTCGTTTCTCCTCGCAGGCGGAGCCGTCAGAAGCTGTAATCGATCTGCAAGCGGACGTGCAGGTCGTCTCGCGGGACATACGTGGCGTCCGGCGTCGGCGGCACCGCGACACCGAAGCGGCGCACGTCGTAGTAGGTGCCGGGCAGACCGTGATCCTTCGTCACCTTGAGCTGGGTCAGCATGCGCTCCGAGATCCGGCTCTCGATCTGCAGCCAGTTCCGGAAGCCGGCGCCGTCCAGCAGCACGAACTCGGTGCCCTCGAAGTTCCACCAGAAGCCGTCATAGATGGACGTGGCGTACGTCAGCCGTAGCCACGGCGTCAGGTTGTGCTCGTAGCGCGCTTCGAAGGCGTGGCCGGGACTGGCGGCCGAACCGACGGCGCTCTGAGCGCCGTCGGTCGGATCGGCCGGAAATGCCAGCCGCTGGCGGGCGACGAAATTCACGTTGCTCTGGGAGTAGGTCAGCATGAAGCGATTGTAGTGCGACAGCAGCGCGATCAGCTGCAGCCGGTTCTCCCAGCTCGTGAAGCTGCGCACGTCCTCGGGATTGGCGTCCGTGCGGCTGGAGAGGCGGTGCCGCAGGCGCAGGCGCAGGTTGAACTTCGGCTGGTACTCGAGCCGCGCCGTGTAGCGCATGAGCTCGGCGCCGTCGGACTTGCGCTCCCACTGGTCGAACTGCAGGCCGTTGATGATGAACTGCCGGCTGATGCGGTAGCGCATGTCCAGGAACAACCCCTGCTCGCCCTTGGGCTGGGGGTTCTCGGTGCTCAGCCAGCCGTAGAGCTCGTCGTCGAGCCGGTAGGAATTGTCGAGCACGGTCTGCTCGTACCGGCTGTCGTTGCTGAACGAGCGCATGTAGGGGTTGTCGAATCCCAGATCATAGTCGCGGTAGATCGCCAGCAGGTAGAGGTTCTCCCATTGGGCGTAGGCGTTGAGGATCCAGGCCTGCGGATTGTCGCTCGACAGGAACGAGACGCGCGGATCCTGCAGCCAGGCGTACTCTCCCTGCACGGCCACGTTGCCGACCACGGCCTGCGCCTCGGCGCCGTAGATGCGCCGCCATTTGTACTCGCTGCGCGTGCCGGCGCCGGGGTCGTCGAACACGCTGCGGTAGCCCGCCGCGATGTCGCTGTCGCGCGCCTCCCAGTACTGGGAGGATGTGCCGCCGCTGATCAAGGTCGTCGGCTGGGGATCGAACGCGCGGTCGTAGGCGCTGTGCAGGCCCGTCACGCCGATGTACGTGCCGTGCCCCAGCAGGTACTTCACGTTGGCGCCGTAGAGGTTCTCGCGGAACGCGTTGCGGCGCAGTCCGGTCGGCCGGCCGCTGGCGGTCGATCGCTCGTCGAGCCAGCTCTGTTCCAGGCGCGGGTTCATCGTCACGTAACGGTTGATCGTGCCGTCGGGATTGACGATCGCGTCGCGCTCGTCCGAAGAGATGAAGGCCGCCACGTGCAGGTTGCCCGCGCGCCCCTCGGCGGCCGCGCCGGTCAGGGCGTACTGGTGGGTGCGGCTGAGGTCGCTGCGGATGCCGAGCGGCCGCTTGTTCCAACCGTAGCCGGTCTTGCGGAAGTGGATGAAGTCGGTGTTGTCCATGATCAGGCCCAGGCCGAACGAGGCCCGGAAGTTGCCGACCACGGCGCGCTTGAGATGGAAGCCGCCGAGATCCTGCCGGCGCGCCTCGAAGTAGAACTTGGCCGTCTCGTCCCAGTCGCGCTCGCCCAGTCCGCGGTAGGTGCGCACGCCGGCCCGCCAGCCGCCGGGAATCATGACGCGCAGCTTGTGCGACATGGCGGGGCGCAGGAGCTGCACTCCGGACTTGATCTGCAGCTCGCCGAGGGCGGCGTTGTCGTCGTCGCCGGTGTAGATCGGCGTGTCGTAGTAGCGCAGCTGGTAGTCCGCGCGCACCCGCTGATCGTCCTCGAGGTGCTGATCGTCGTAGACCACGAAGTCGCGGAGGTTGCGGAAGGCGTAGTAGTTCAACCCGTCGCTGCGCCGCAGCTGCCGGCCGTCCGTGAAGCCGCCCAGGCGTTCGCGCGAACCCAGGATCGCCGCCGCGTCGACCGGCGAGACGTTCTGGAAGCTCATGAGGTCGAAGAGATCCAGGTTGTTGACGTTCATCGGCTCCTGGAGCAGGTCGAGGTAGTCGTCGACCAGACCCTCGTTCGACCCTTCCTGGTCCAGGTAGTTGCGCACCTGGCGGTAGCTGGCCGTCATGCGCGCGATGGCCTGATCGCCCGGCGGGGGCGGCAGCACCGCCACCAGCGGCCGCAGCTGGCCGAGGATCTGCGGCGTGATCCCCTCGACCTCGTTCAGGTCGTAGAGGTCGGTGAAGAAGCGCACGTAGGTGCGATGTTCGTAGATGGCGCGGGCCACCGTCTCGGGGATCGGCAGGGCCAGGATCTCCTCCAGGGGCGCGCTGTTGAGGTCGAGCTTGCCCTGGGACAGGTAGGAGCGCCCGGCCGGGGGCGCCTTGCCGGCCTCCTGCGCGGGGGCGGCCCGCGTCCCGCCGAGCAGCAGGCAGCCGAGCGCCAGCAGCACCAGCGGCGCCCGCCAGCGGCGCCGAGGCGGCGCGACGCCTTGATTCACGCGTGGTCTCACTTCGCCTCACCACCCCAGGTTGCCCGCAGGCCGAACTGATGGGAACTGTCGAGCACGCCGCCGCCCGTCGCGAACCCGTAATCGATCGCGAAGCCGCGGAACGTGTAGCCGAAGCCGGCGCCGAGCTTGCTCGGATCGGTCATGATGCCCGCCCGCAGGTGGAACCCGTCGACGACGGCGAGCTCCAGGCCGCCGCGCCACTGGGTCGCCTCGCCCTGCATGACTTGCGCCTCGAAGGTGGTCACGACCCCGCTGTAGGGTTGATAGGAGGCCCCCATGTGGATGCGCTGCGGGATCTCTTCCTCGTCCCGGCCGATCTTCGCCGCGTTGAGGTTGTGCACCATCAGGCCCAGACGGGTGCGGTCGTGCAGGACGACGAGCATGCCGAGGTCCACGCCCGCGGCCGTGCCGCTGCCCGGAGCGAAGCCGCCGATTGTCTCGGCGAACTCGAGGCGGTAGAGATTCACGCCGTAGCCGATGGCGACCGAGGAGTGCAGGTCCTGGAACAGGTAGAGGCCGTGCGAGAATGTTAAGGTCAGCTCCTTGAGCAGGTCGACGTCCTGATAGTCGACCGAGAACTGCCGCAGGCCGAAGCCCACGCTCCCCAGCCGCCCCGGCAACCGCTGCGCGGCGCCGAGATAGGCGAGCCGGTTGAAGTCCAGGCCGAAGGGCTGCACGTAGCTCAGGCCCGCGTGGCCGGTGCGCGCGGGCATCTCGGCGAGCCCGGCCGGATTGAGGAAGGCCGCGAAGGGCGCGTCGGGCACCGCGACGCCGGCCTCGCCCATGGCGCGGGCGCGCGGGCTGACCATGATGTTCTCGAAGGCGGCCCAGGCGGGCGCGCCGCCGAGCAGGAGCGCCGCCATCATCAGGATCGATGCTAGTTTGCGGTCCATCATGCGTCCCTCGCTACTTCAGGCGCGTGGCCACGACCACGGGCGCGGTCTTGATGGTTCTCTTGCCGGTGGCGCGTTCCACCACTTGCAGATGGATGACGTACATGCCGGCACGTACGCGCTCGAACGTCGCGTCGCGGCCGTCCCAGACGACCTGCAGCGGCGCCGGACCGTCGAAACGGCTGTCGAAGAGGGTCTTGACCAGGCGACCCTCGAGGTCCAGGACGCGCACCTTGGTCTCGCTGCCCGGCTTGGTCCGGAAATCGAAGACGAACGTCTCGAGATCCGGCACGAAGGTCTGCGGCGGCACATTGAGCACGACCTCGCCGATCTCGCCGTCGCCGGCGCTGGGGCGCGCCGGATCGTAGGCCCGGACCGCGAAGTTCAGGTCGAACGGCTCGCCCACCTCGTCGCGGCCGTCGACGCCATTGCCCGGCGGACCGGGCTGGCCGTTCTCTTCGGGGTCGATGCGGTGGTAGGAGAAATCGAACGTGGCCTCCCCCGGGAATGGTCTCTGATCTGGGACCGCGGTCTCGGACTGGTAGGACTCTCCGCCCACCGAAACGCCCGTCTTGCTGAACCGGGTGCTCGTGCTGGTCCCCCAGAAGAACATGTCGATGTCGGTGACCAGATTGCTCACGCCGTCCCAGTAGTATAGAACGACGCATTCCGACGCGTTGGACAGCGTCGGCGTCGTCCCGCCCACGATGCTGTTGTTGCCATTCGGATCGCCGAATACCGGGCGCATGCGCGGCGCCGGTCCGGTGCCCCATAATTCCAGATGCGGCACGAAGCCGAAACGGTTGAAGAAGGCCTGCGATCCCGCGATCGAAACGACGAGCGTGTCGCCGGCAGCCAACGTATACCCGTCCGGGAAGCGCGCGTGGAAATCGTTGAACAGGCCGCCGCCGACCGTCGTCTGCGAGGGGTTCCCCTCCGTGATACGCCAGTAGTACTGGCTGCCCGGCGCGTGGATCGCGTCGGTCAGGTAGTAATCGCTGAGATCGACGTCGACATCATTGGGGTTGTAGATCTCGATGAATTCGTCTTCGGTCCCCTGGGTGGCGACCTCGGTGATCAGCAGCTTGTGCGCCACGCCGGGCACGTACGGCGCCGCGATCGTGACGGACTGCGTGCCGCCGCCTTCTGGCCAGACCGCTTCACCCCCGCCCGTATCGGCGGCCACCACGCGCCAGGCGATGACGTTGCCCGCGGCGAACTGCCCGAGCACCGCGTCCCAGAAGTCGCCGCTGGTGTTGCTGGCCACCTGGCTCTGCTGCGCGCCGCCGTCGACGGTGAAGAAGACGGTCACTGCGCTGAGCGGGTCATCGCCCAGTTCGACGCGCGCGCGCACCGTGAGGTCGGCGCCCGCCGTCGTGTTCGACACGCTGGCCGACAGGATCTTCAATTCCCGCTCCGGCTCGATCACCTGGTCGCCGGGAAAGGCGATGGTCGCGTGGTCGGGGGCGCTCACGCACACGTAATCGACCCAGTTCGACCCCTGGAACGGCGCCGCGTTGAAGGGGATGATCTCGACGAGCAGGCCCATGCCGTTCTGCTCGGCGCCGACGGTCCACGCATGGCTCAGCTCGACCCAGTCCGCGCCGCCGCTGAACGCCGGATTGCCGAACGCGTTGGCGACGACGTCGTCGGGGGTCCCGCCGGCCTGGGTCCAGTGGCCCCAGATGCGCAGCGACGGGCTCGCGTCGATGGACTGGTCCAGCGTCATGACGCTGGCGCGCACCTCGTCGCCCGTCTGCAGGCCGGTGATCAGATCGGAAGAGCGTCGTGTAGGGAAAGAGTGTAGGGTAGGGTGTAGTTGGGG
>CAZJWO010000106.1:0-12513 GCA_964549735.1 uncultured Fibrobacteraceae bacterium
GATAATGAGCGGTGACTGGAGTTCAGACGTGTGCTCTTCCGATCTAGGCGTACCCAGTTGCGGCTGAGGGCGAAATGATCCGGAAGCGTCGCCTTGGCCGGGGCTCCGGTCGCCATCGACGCCGCCCGCAGCCGCCGGTAGTGCTCCGCATTGACGATCGCGCCGGGCACGGGCTCGGCGGCGGCGCGTCGGCTCAGTTGAGGGTCGTCCAGGCCCTTGGCCAGGTCCCGCGGCAGCGGATGCTGGATCTCGATGATGACGCCGGCCAGGATGCCCCCGCCGGCTTCGGGGTAGACCATGACCGGCGCCAGCGGCACGCCGCGATGGATGAGCGGTCCGCCGACCTCGACGCTCGGCGCCGTGGCGTCTGCGGGTTGCCGGTACCACTGCTGCGCGGCCAGCCGCCACGTCGGCGCGGCGCGACCGCCGACCGCCACCTGCAGGCCCAGGGCGGCCGGCACCTTCTCGATCTGTCCGGTCGCGCGATCGAGATGCTCCGTCGACAGCCCCGTCCAGGCGACGGCGCCGGCGCTGGCCCAATCCGACGGCGCCGCGAGCACCGGAAACGTGATCTGCACGACCGTGCGGTCCGTCTCGGACGCGAGCACCGTGCGCACCGGCTCGCCGATGACGGCGTCCGGCGCGGCGGCGGCGGCGATCGCCGGCAAGAGCAGCGTCGCCAGCGCCAGCAGGCGCCCCGCGTTCCTCGCGATGCTACGCGCCATCCGGCGAAACCCCCGGCAACGGTTCGGCTTCCTCGATGAGCATGATCGGGATGTCGTCCTCGACCCGGAAACGGAGTCGGCACGCGTGGCAATCCAGGTACGCGTGGTCGGCCGCCGCGGCGAGGCTGCCCTTGCACTGCGGGCAGGCCAGGATCTCCAGCAGTTTCGGGTCGAGCACGAGAACCTCCCTGGCCTTCTACCGCCGGCCTCCGCGCGAATGCCGCCGTCGACGCGCCGGCGGCGCGCTCCGGGAACGGTAAGCGAGGACCTGCCGGGGCGACACATAAAAAAGCATCGCCCCAGTGATCTGGGCCGGTGGAAGGGGAGAACCTCACAGTGGTTGGCAAAGCTCATGATAGCGGATATCCCGCCGCGTGTCAACGGGGCTCGGTCCATTGCCCCATCGCCAGGTACTTCGCCAGCCGCTTTCCGCGCAGGTCGGCCGGCTCCAGACGCTCAAGTTCGGACAGCGCGCTCGACAGTTGAGCCTTCACCGCCTGCGCCGCGCCGCCGTGGTCGCGGTGCGCGCCGCCGACCGGTTCGGCGACGATGCCGTCGATGAGCCGGAAGGCCAGCGCGTCGGCTGCCGTCAAACGCATCGCTTGCGCCGCTTCCGGAGCCTTGGTGGCGTCGCGCCAGAGGATCGCGGCGCAGCCTTCCGGGCTGATGACGCTGTAGATGGCGTTCTCGAGCATGTAGATGCGATCGGCGACGCCGAGGGCCAGCGCCCCGCCCGAACCGCCCTCGCCGGTGACGACGGCGACGGTCGGCACCTTCATGGCCGCCATCTCGCGCAGGTTGCGGGCGATCGCTTCGGCCTGGCCGCGCTCTTCGGCGCCGACGCCCGGATACGCGCCCGGCGTGTCGATCAGGGTGACGACGGGGCGGCCGAACCGTTCGGCTAATTTCATCAAACGCAACGATTTACGGTATCCCTCGGGATGGGCCATGCCGAAATTGCGCTGCAGGTTGCTGCGGGTGTCGCGTCCCTTCTGATGCCCGACGACCAACACCGGCCGGCCGTCGAGGCGGGCCAGACCGCCGACGATCGCCGGATCGTCGCGGAACTGGCGATCGCCGTGCAGCGGTAGGAAATCCGTGAAGATCATCTCGACGAGATCGAGGGTCGTGGGCCGGCGGGCGTGCCGCGCCAGCAGGACCCGCTGCCAGGGCTCCAGGCGCGAGAAGATATCGCGGCTCAGGCGCGCCGCCTTGCGTCGCAGATGGTTCACCTCCTCGGCGACGTCGACCCCGCCCACGGCCGCGGAAGCTTCGAGCGTGCGGATGCGCTCCTCCAGTTCCACGATCGGTCGCTCGAAATCGAGCCAGGGGCCTCGGCTGATCTCCGCCATATGCCTCATCCCTTGCTGGTTTCGGACCATCCCCGGCCGTTGGCGCGACGGCTGGGCGCCGGCAACCCCACATCAAGCTTCAGGTCGCGCAATCCCGCCACCTGCCGCAAGCCGCGCAGACAGGCGAGGGTCAAGGCGACCTGACGACCGCAGCGCAGCAACCAGCGCTGCTGGCCGCGGCGCACGTCGAGGAACACCGGCACGGGCACGGCGACGCGCCGGACCGGATCGGCCGTCTGCGAACCAGACACCGCGCCGTTCGCCGGCAAGGGCTCATCCGGCGCCGCCGCGGCCAGCAGCGCGCCGTCGCCTGGCCGCCAGGCCGGCGCCTCGTCGCCGCCGCCGCCGGCGGCGAGATGCCCCGGCGGCTGCGCGGCGCCCCGAAGCTGCTCATCTCCATGTTGCGCCAGCAATTCGCCGAGGCGGTCGAGCCCGTGGGCCCCCATCGCGTCCAGGTCGACGTCCAGCAGGACCTCCCGCGTCCAGCCGCCGAGCACCTCGTCGATGCGCGTGATGCGTTCGGCGACGACCTCGCGCGTGCCGTCGCTGCGCAGCTGGATGCGCCCCCCGACGACGAGGATCTCGTCGCTGGCGACGAGATCGGCGGTCTCGGCGTACAGGCGGGCATAGACCACGACCTCGACGATGCCGCTGCGGTCCTCGAAATGCAGGCGCGCGTACAGGCGCTTGTGCTTGTCGCGCGCGTTGCGGAAGCTCGTCACCACGCCGGCGAGGTCCACCCAGACGCCTTCGCCGCGGCCGGAGGCTTCGCGGGCCGTCGCCACCGGCAGGCCCGCGATGACCTCGCGGTATTCGGTGAACGGGTGCCCCGAGAGGAAGAAGCCGACGGATCGCCGTTCGAGCGAGAGCTGCACGAGGGGATCGTACGGCGCCGCCGGCTGCAGGGCGGGTTTCAACGTGACGGCGACCGAATCGCCGCCGAAGAGGCTGGCCTGACCGCCCTCGCGATCCCGGGCCGCCTTCTGTCCGTAGGCCATCGCGCGGTCCAGGTTGGCCATCTGCGTCGCGCGGTCGCCCGGCAGATCGTCCAGCGCGCCCGCATGGATGAGCGCCTCGAGCACCTTGCGGTTGACCTTCTGCAGATCGAGGTGCGCGCAGAGGTCGAAGAGGTCGCCGAAGGGCCGCTGCAACGGGGCCGCGGCCTGGATGACCTGCTCGATGGCCGCCGCGCCGACGCCCTTGACCGCGCCGAGGCCGAAGAGGATCGCGCCTTGCGGGTCGACCCCGAACTCGACGCGCGGCTGGTTGATGTTCGGCGGCTTGATGACCAGGCCCAGCGCCTTGCATTCGTCGATGAGCTGGATGATGCGTTCGGCCTTGCGCATCTCGCTGCTCATCGTGGCGGCCATGAACTCCGCCGGATGGTTCGCCTTCAACCAGGCCGTCTGGATCGACAGCAGCGCGTAGGCCGCCGAGTGGCTCTTGTTGAAGCCGTACTGGGCGAAGAACTCCATCTCCTCGAAGACGGCGCCGGCGATCTGCACGTCGTAGCCGCGTGCGCGCGCGCCGTCGAGGAACTGCGCCCGCATGCCGGCCATGATGTCGGCCTTCTTCTTGCCCATCGCCTTGCGCAGCTTGTCGGCCTGGCCCAGCGTGAACCCTCCCAGCCGCGAGGCGATCTGCATGACCTGCTCCTGGTACAGGATCACGCCATAGGTGTCGCGCAGGATCGGCTCGAGATCGGGATGCTTGTACTCGATGCGCTTGCGGCCGTGCTTGCGATCGACGTAGACCTGATCCATGCCCGCCTTGAGGGGCCCCGGCCGGTACAGCGCGTTGATCGCCGTGATGTCCTCGTAGCACGTCGGCTGCATCTTGCGCACGAGCTCCTGCATGCCGCTGCTCTCGAGCTGGAACACGCCGACGGTGCGCCCCTGCTGCAGCAGGGCGAAGGTGGCCGCATCGTCGGTCGGGATCTCGCTCGCCAGGGGGGCCTCGCCGCGGCGCTCGCGGATCAGCCGCAGGGCGCGGTCGATGACCGTCAGCGTGCGCAGCCCGAGGAAATCCATCTTCAGCAGCCCCAGCTCCTCGCTCATGCGCATGTCGAACTGGGTCGTGATGTCGCCCTTGGAGCTCTTGTAGAGCGGCGCATGCTCGACCAGCGGCGACGGCGTGATGAGGACCCCGGCGGCATGGATGCCCGGCTGCCGGTTCAGACCCTCGAGGATGCGCGCGTTGCGCAGCAGCTTGGCGTAGAGTGGCGATTCGGCGGCCAGTTCCTTCAGACCGGGCGCCTCGGCGAGCGCGCGCTCGAGGGTGATGCCGATCTCTTCGGGCACGAGCTTGGCGATGCGGTCGGCCTCGCGGAACCCCACGCCCAGCACGCGGGCCACGTCCTTGAGCACCGCGCGCGCCGCCATGGTGCCGAAGGTGATGATCTGCGAGACGTTGTCGCGCCCGTACTTCTGCTCGACGTAACGGATGATCTCGCCGCGCTTCTCGAAACAGAAGTCGACGTCGATGTCCGGCATGGAGACGCGATCGGGGTTCAAGAAACGCTCGAAGAGCAGCTGGTGCCGGATGGGATCGATGTCCGTGATGCCCGTGCAGTAGCAGACCAGGCTGCCGGCCGCCGAACCGCGGCCCGGTCCGACGGGGATGTCGAGCCGCCTCGCCGCGGCGATGAAGTCGCCGACGATCAGGAAATAGCCCGCGTAGCCCGTCTTGCGGATGATGTCGAGCTCGTACTCGAGGCGCCGTTCGAGTTCCGGCGTGACCTGCGCATACCGCTCGTGCAGACCGCGGCGGGCCAGGTGCGCGAGGTACGCGGCCAGGTCGCTGAAGCCCGCCGGCAGCGGAAAGTCCGGCAGCAGCGTCTTGCCCAGCTCCAGTTCCAGGTCGACGCCCGCGGCGATGTGCGCGGTGTTGGCCACGGCCGCCGGCCAGTCGGCGAACAGCGCCGCCATTTCCGCGGTCGATTTGAAGTACACCTCCGGCGTCGCGGAGCGCCAGCGCGCCGGGTCGTCGAGCGTCTTGCCGGTCTGGATCGCGAGCAGGATGTCGTGGGCCTCGTGATGCTCGCGCTCGAGGAAATGGTTGTCGTTCGTGGCGACCAGCTCCAGGCCCAGTGAGCGCGCGACGTCCGGCGCCAGCCGCCGCACCCGCTCCTGTTCGGGCAGGCCGTGGTTCTGGATCTCCAGGAAGTAGCGATCGCGCCCGAAGATCTCGCGGTAGGCGGCGGCCGCCCGCGTCGCCGCGGCGACGTCCTCGCGCACCAGCGCGCTGCTCGGCGCGCCGCCGAGGCAGGCGCTCAGGGCGACGAGGCCCTCGCTGTGCGCGGCCAGCAGCGGCAGATCGATGCGCGGCTTGTAGTAGAAGCCGGTAAGGTAGGCTTCGCTCGCCAGCTTGATCAGGTTGCGCCACCCGATCTGGTTCTGGGCCAGCAGCACGGTATGATGGTTGCGGGGCGCGTCCTTGCCGGAGCGGTCGAGCCGATCGGCGGCGACGTAGGCCTCCATGCCGAGGATCGGCTTGATGCCCGCCTTGCGGCAGGCCAGATAGAATTCGATGGCGCCGAAAAGATTGCCGTGGTCCGTGAGCGCCAGGGCGGACATGCCGCAGCGCGCCGCCTTCGCGACCATGGCGTCGATCTTCATCGCGCCGTCGAGCAGGCTGTAGTCGGAATGATTATGCAGATGGACGAACGCTTGCTCTGACATGAACCGCTCATCTCACGCGGACCGACGTCCGCCGGGCTGATCGACCTCGTTGTGCGGCACCATAGCAGGCTCTCGGCGGCGCGTAAACCAGCGGCTCGCCGGCCTACGGCTCTTGGACGGCAACGCCTTTGCCGTCAGGGGTTTGCGTGGCAGCCGGCACGGCCGGATCGCTCAGCGTCAAGGACAGCGTCGCGCGCGCTAGGTGGCCCGCGCGATCGCCGACCTCGATCGCCAGGCGGTACGAGCCGGGCGGCAGCTGCGCAGGCAGTTCGACCAGGACGCGGTCGCGCGGCGGATCGGGCTCGACGATCAACGGCTCGCCGTCGAGCCGCGTCGCGAGGCTGCGCCATTCGATGCCGCTGCCGGGATCGCCGACCGGGATCTTGAGCACCGGCCACGCGGGCAGGGTGATCCCGCCGCGCTGGCGCGCCGGTTGCCGTTCGAGCTGCGTCGCGACGCCCGCCGTGGCGATGACCGGCGGCGAGACATCGCGCAGGACCTGGTAGACGCCCGGCTGCCGCAGAGCGAATCCGGCGCCTCCCGCGGCGTCGGTCAACGGCGCGACGTAGGTCCAGGCCTGGCGTCGCAGGCGGTAGACGCCGAGTGCGGGATCGCCCGCCACCGGGCCGGCCGGCAGCGCCTCCGGCGGCAGGACCACGCGGAGCGCTTCCAGCAGCGCCCAATCCTGCTCCAGCCGGTCCTGGATCGGCAGGCCGACCTCCCGCAGCCCCGAGAGCCGCCAGAAACGCGGCGGCACCCGTTCGCGCAGCGGCGCCGCGGCCCAGGCGAGGCCCGCCGCGGGCAGCCGGCCCGCCGCGGCATCCGGCGCCTCGGCCGCGACGAGCCACGCATCGCGCAGCACATCGCCGTCGGATCGCCAGCCCGTCGCGTCTGGCGGCGGTGGTTCGTCGGCTATGACGACGCGCCACGACACGGCGGTGGCGTTGCCGGCCCGGTCCTCCGCCACGAGCTGCACGTCGTAGGCGCCGGGCGCCCACTGGCCGGCCGAGAGCCACGGCGCCGTGCGCCGGCCGGCGAGGCGGTTGCGATCATCGACCCGCAGCAACTGCTCCAGCCCGAGCGGCGTCCTCCGGAACTCCAGAACCTGATGATGGGCGAGGTCCCAATGCAGACTGTCGTTGACCGCGGCGTAGACTTCGTGCCCGTCGACCAGCAGCCGCACGCGCCACGGGCCGAGGCGGTGGTTCTGGCGATCGCTGCGTTCGATGATCAGCGCGCTGAAGTAGAGCGGCCCGGGGGCCAGCGCCAGGTCGGGCAGGCGTCCGCCGAGCGCGGCCGTGCCGTCGCCGAAACGCAGGCTCGGCGGCAGCACGCCGCCGTCGCGCACGGCGCGAACCGCCAGGATCTGCGGAGCGATGCGGTCGTCCACCGCGAACCCGTGCGCCAGGGGATCGAGCGCCCGGCCGTCCGTCCCCCGCACCTCGAAGTGCAGGTGCGGGCCGAGGGTGGCCGACTGCCCCGATAGCGCCAGCACGTCGCAGCGCTGCACCGGCCAATCGTGCGGTCCGAACCAGAGATCGACCTCGTAGCCGCCGCTGGCGCGCTGGCGCGCCTGGACGTGCTCGCGCAGATCGTCGCGCAGGCGCTCGAGGTGCCCGTACACGTACGTCTTGCCGTCGGCGCCGGCCAGGTAGACGGCGATCCCGTAGCCGGTCGCCGACATGCGGATCCGCTGGACATGGCCATCCTGCGCGGCCAGGACGGGAAAACCGGTGCGGCTGGCGGTCTTGAAATCGAGGCCGGCGTGGAAGCGGCCATCGCGCGGCTCCATGAAGTTGCCGGTCAGGTAGCGCGACGGCATCTCCAGCGGCCAGCACGGCGTCTGCGCCGGCGCGCGGACGCAGAGCAGCAGCAGCAGGACGAGGATCATCACCGAGACACCTCCATGTACCGGCCATGCTACCGGCGGCGCGCAGCGCCGGCAACCCGTCGCGCGCCCGGGCTGGCCGGCGGCGCGCCGAAACCCGCGTTAAGATGGCCGCGCCCGCGACGATAAGGGACACGGAGTCCGCCACAGCCAGCAGGAGGCCAGATGAGAGACGATGCGGCCGCAACCCTGGGTGAAGGGACCGTGCCCGAGATCCGGGGGCGCTCCTACCTCCTGGACACCAACGTCCTGGTCCACGACGCCGATGCTCTGCACGCCTTCTCCGAACACAACGTGATCCTGACGGTCGACGTGCTCGAGGAGCTCGACCGCTTCAAGCGCGGCAACGACGAGCGCGCGCGCAACGCCCGGCGCGTCGCGCGCACCCTCGACGGACTGCGGGACGGCCGTTCGCTCAGCCAGGGCGTCGAGCTCGCCGGCGGCGGCGCGCTCTACGTGCTGGTCGCGAGCTTCGCCGCGCAGCTGCCCGCCGGCATGGACCGCGCGGTGCCGGACAATCGGATCCTGGCGGCCGCGCTGGCGCTGCATCGGCGCGGGCACGAGATCATCTTCATCTCCAAGGACATCAACGCGCGCTGCAAGGCCGATGCGCTGGGCATCAAGGCCGAGGACTACCGCAACCAGCGCGTCAACGTCGACGAGCTCTACGGCGGCTGGTCGGAGCACGAGGTCGACGACGAGGCGATCGACGCCTTCTACGCCGGGCAGCCGCCGCGGCTGACGGCCGCGCTGCGCCCCAACGAATGCCTGCTGCTGAAGTCCAGCAGCAAGCCCAAGAAGACCGCGCGCGGCATCTGGCGGCCCGAGGCCGGCAAGATCGAGCCGCTGCAGTTCGGCGACGCCCGTCCCTGGGGCCTGAGCGCGCGCAATCTGCAGCAGCAGTTCGCGCTCGAGCTCCTGCTGCGCCAGGACATCCAGCTGGTGACCATGCTGGGGCAGGCCGGCACCGGCAAGACCCTGCTCGCGCTGGCGGTCGGCCTGCAGCTGGTGGCCGAGGAGAAGCTCTTCCGCCGGATCATGGTCTCGCGCCCGATCATGCCGCTGGGCAAGGACATCGGCTACCTGCCGGGCACCAAGGAGGAGAAGCTCGAGAACTGGATGGAGCCGATCCTCGACAACTTGCAGTACCTCGTCGACCCCAAGCTGGAGCAGACCGGCGACAAGGTCGACTATCTCTTCGACACCGGCATCCTGGAGATGGAGGCCGTCACCTACATCCGCGGGCGCAGCCTGCCGCGCCTGTTCATCATCATCGACGAGGCCCAGAACCTCACGCCGCACGAGATCAAGACCGTCGTCAGCCGGGCCGGCGAAGGCTCGAAGGTCGTCCTGGCCGGCGACGCCTACCAGATCGACAACCCGTACCTCGACGCCTCGAGCAACGGGTTGACCTACGTCGTCGAACGTTTCAAGGAACAGCCGATCTACGGGCACATCACGCTGGCCAAGAGCGAGCGCAGCCGGCTGGCGAGCCTCGCGGCGGAACTGCTCTAGCCCGGATAATTCATGAAGGGCCTACTGCGGAAGGCGAAATGCTTGCCAGAGAGCGCGGCGCGGCCGGGCGGCGCGGTCACGGCACCTCGCCGGCGTCGACCATGGCTTGCCGCAGCTGGCCCAGCAGGCACGCGTTGCAGCGCTTGACCGCCACGGTCAGGTAGTCGTCGACCCATTGCTGGTCCTTGCGGGACGTCAATCCCTCCCAGACCTGCCTGGTGATCTCGCCGAGGCACGTGCGTTCGAAGAACAGCTCGTCGTTCTGATCGTAGACGCGCAGCTTGACCTGGCTGACGGCTCGGATCTGCGTCGGAACCGGGACCGCGCCGATGCCCAGCACGGCCCCGACGATCATCGCGCCCGAGCCGGGGCTGATGACGTAGCCCAGGCCGGCGCCGATCAGGCCAGCCAGCGCGAAACCGCCCACGCTGCGCGAGACCCGGCAGCCGAGGTGTTGCAGATCGACCTCCAGGACATAGTCGGCCTGGCTGCGCAGCGGCACCACTTCGACGAGGTCGGTCTGCGTCAGATCCTGCACCAGCGCCTGATAGTAGATCTGGTTGACGGGCGCTTCCCAGTTCTCGTCGGCGGGGAAGCGGACCGTCGCGAAACGACCGACGCCGCCGCGCTGCGTGTCGGGCCGCAGATCGTTGACCAGTTCGACGAACAGCCGCGGCGTCTCCGCTCCCAAACGCGGATAGACCAAGCTCTCGCTCGGGTAGTTGAACCGCACGCGCGAACCGCCGCATGCCGACACGAGCAGGACCGCCAGAGCTGCCAGCAACAGCCCGCAAGCCGAGAACCCACGCCTGCAGCGAACCATGAGCCGTCTCCTCTTCGTCGGTGCCGTCGCCCAAACTTACGGATTTTCGAGGACAGCAACCAGTCCCACGCGCGCCGCGACCAGGTCCGCGGCGCTGCCATCGCGCCGCGCGATCTCCAGCGTGCCGCCGCTTCCCCAGTAGCAGATCAGCTCCCCGGGCGACGCCTCGCAGTACGCGCGCAGCGGTCCGCGGACCGGCCGGCCGGCTACCGACAGGCGCGCCGCGCCCGCGGCCAGCAGGCGGCCATCGCGGCTGGTCGGCGTCAGACCCGTGACGAGGTTGCCGAACCGATCGATCCAGACGACGGCCAAGGCATCTGCCGGCGCGAGCGGCGGGCCGAGGTCGGCCGTGGTTCCCGTCTCGCCCAGCGTGGTCAGCGGCTCTCCGGCGGCCAGGCGGGCGGCCGCCGGCGCGAAGAGGTCGCGACCGGCGAACGTCGTGGCTGCCGCCAGCCCGGCGGGCGGGTCGACATCGCCCAGCCGCACGACCTGCAGACCGCCCCCGCGGTCGAGGCTCGCCGCCAGGCCGTTGCCGGGACCGACGAAGTACCGGCCCTCGCCGGCGGCGGCGATCGCCGGCCGCGCGCCGCCCACGCCCGGATCGACGACCGCCAGCAGGACGCCGCCAGGCGGCAGCTGCGGCCAGCAGCGTCGGACGACCCACGCCGCCGCCTCGATGTCGCCCGGCGCGATGGCGTGCGAGATGTCCAGCAACCGCAGGTCGGGCGGACCCAGCCGCAGCAGCTGCAGCTTCATCTCCGCGACGTAGGGATCGGCCAGGCCGAAGTCGCTGAGCAGCGCGACCAGGCTCACGGCCGCGCCTCCGGCTCGCCGGCGTCGGCGCGCCGGCCGCGCAGCAGGACGAACGCGGCGACCATCCCCCCTCCGGCCAGCAGGCTCGCCCACGACGGCGCTCCCCAGCCCGTCGGCAGGTAGCCGCAGATCAGGGCGATCGAGCCGACGAGCAAGGCGTACGGCAGCTGCGTGCGCACGTGGTCGATGTGATCGCTGCCGCAGGCGAGCGAGGACATGATCGTCGTGTCGGAGATCGGCGAGCAGTGGTCGCCGAAGACGGCGCCAGCCAGGACCGCGCTGACCGCGGCCAGATGGATGCCCGTCGCCGTCGCGGCCGGCAAGCCCTCGGCGGCCGGCAGGACCGCGCCCAGCGGGAAGACCAATGGCATGAGGATCGCCATGGTGCCCCAGCTGGTGCCGGTGGCGAAGCTGACGGCGGCGGCCAGCACGAACGTGATCGCCGGCAGCAGGCGCGCCGACAGGGCCCCCCGGCAGATCTCGACCAGATACGGGGCCGTGTGCAGCTGCTCGCACACCGCGCTGAGGCTCCACGCGAGCAGCAGGATGGCGACGGCCACGAGCATGGCCCGGCAGCCGTCGGCGAATCCGTCGACCGCGCCGCGCAGATCGAGCCGGCGCAGCCCCACGACGACGACGATCGCCACCAGCGTGCCCAGGAGCGCGGCCCACATCAACACCGCGAAGCTGTCCGCGTGGTCGAGCGCCTGACGCAGCCCCGGCTGCACGACGCCGGCGTCGCGCGCGGCCTGCTGGCCGCCGAGCACCAGCCCGGCCGCCGTCGTCGCGATCACGGTCGCCACCGGCAGCAGCCCCAGCAGCGGCGTGATCGGCCGCGGGCGCGCCTCGGCGTCGGGGCGATCGCTGCCCAGGGTCTCGCTGGCCGGCCGGGCGCCGGGCCGCAGCACCTGCCCCGTGGTCTGGGTGCGTCGTTCCGCGGCCAGCATGGCGCCGAAATCACGTCCGCTGGCCGACACGACGTAGACGCAGACCAGGGTCAGCCACGGGTAGAAGCCATATGGCAGGCTGCGCAGGAAGAACGTGTAGGCCGTCGCGGGATCGTCGCCACGAGCGCTCAGAGCCGCCTGGATGAGGCCGACCTCGAATCCGACCCAGGTCGAGATCACGGCGAGCGTCGCGATCGGGGCGGCCGTCGAGTCGACGAGGTAGGCCAGCTTCTCCCGGCTGATGCGCAGCCGGTCGGTCAACGGCCGCATCGTCGTGCCGACGAGCAGCGTGTTCGCGTAGTCGTCGAAGAAGATGACCGTGCCCATGGCCGTCGTCGTGAGTTGGCCGCCGCGGCGGCCGCGCACGCGGCGGACCAGCGCCTGCACCAGCCCCTCCGTCAGGCCGCCGCGCGCCATGACGCCGACCATGCCGCCGAGGATGGTCGTGAACAGCACGATGCTCGCGTGTTCGGGCGTGGCCAGCGCCTCGACCAGGAAACGGTCGCCCAGGCGCAGCAGCGCGACCAGCGGCTGCCAGCCGACCAGCAGCAGGCAGCCGAACCAGCCGCCCAGGACGAGCGACACGAGGACCTGCCGCGTGCACAGCGCGAGCAGGATCGCCATCAGCGGCGGGATCACCGCGGTCCAGCCGGGCAGCAGGCGCGGCGCGGCGGTCGCCAGCGTCGCGCCGTCCAGGGTCTGCAGGCGCAGCTCGAGATCGGAAGAGCGTCGTGTTGGGAAAGAGTGTAGGATAGGGTGGGGGTGGGGGG
>CAZJWO010000107.1:0-12410 GCA_964549735.1 uncultured Fibrobacteraceae bacterium
TGACGGAAACGCATTCCTCGGCCACGTGCTGGGCCGCGTAGCGCTGCACCGCGAGCGCGAGGATCTTCTGCGCCTGGCGCTTGGCGGCATGTTCGGTCTCTTCGTGTAGATGCTTGACGGCCCGGGCGGCGCGCTCGCGCGCCTTGTCGATCATCTCCTCGGCCAGGCGTCGCTGCGCCTCCTCCGCCGTCAATCCGGCGGTCTCCTCGAGACGCAGGTGCTGCTGGATCTTGAGCTGTTCGACCTCCAGCACGCGCTTGGCCAACTCGCCGTGCTGCTGGCGCAGTTCCTGCTCCATCGTATCGAGCCGGCTTTCCTTCTGATCCAGGAACTCGGCCTTGCGGGTCGAACTGGCCTCACGCCGATCGAGGATCTCCTGCCGGCGGGCCAGCTCGCCGCGCACCCGCGTCGCTTCGGCCTCCAGCTGCTGGCGTCCCTGCAACTGCTGCTCTTGCACGTCGAGGCGGGCTGCCTTGATCAGATCGGCAGCCTCGCGCCTGGCGTCGGTCAAGAGCTGGGCGCGCAATTCCTTCGCGAGGCCGTGCAGCCGGGTGTAGCGCAACCGGTGGCCGAGCCAGCCGGCCAGAAAGGCCAGGCAGGCGAGCGCGGATATATAGATAAACGCCGGCACGTCAGCCATGGCGTCTCCTTTCTTTCACTAGCGGAGGCGGGCGCGGGGCGGGTCTGCAGCGACGCGAAAAAGAAAGTTCCCCACCGGGCCGTGTGCGTCAGATGCAACTGAACCGGGTTGCACCAGGTGGGTTTCCTGCTCCTGCCTTGAGTCTGCGCCGCGCAGGGCGCGACCGCCGACAGGAGACCCCGGAATCCCTACGAGAGAGTGTTGGCTCACTTGAATGACGCATCACGGGCCAAGCAGGGAAACCTTCTGCTATCATTATACCCCCTGGACCCCTTCGCTGCCAACCTCTTCGGCGAGCATGGCGATCAGGCGCTCCAGACGCCGCTGGGGGGCCTCCCGGGCGCCCTGTGGACCCGCGTGCAGACCCGCACGGGCGAGGTCATCGGCGAGGTTCAGCGCCACGAGCACAGCGAGACGATCCGCCGCGATCGGCCCGCATCCCCGCGCCGCTTCCCGCATGCGAGTGTCGATCTGATCCGCAAGCGATTGCAGATAATCCGGGTCTGCTTCGCTGCGCAACGTGTAGGCGCTCCCGAAGATGCTGACCGTGACGTCCCGCAATTCAGCCATCGCCATACCCGCCGCCGTCGCCGCCTGACCCGCACGCATCGATACCTGCGCACCGAATCAACCCATCGCTTCCAACTTGGCGATGAGACCGCCAACTTTCTGCTCTATCAGACGCTTTTTTGCTTCCAGGTCGTCAAACTGACTCGCGGCCTCGCGCGCCGCATCCACCTGCTGCCGCAAGCCCTCGTTTTCGCTCTCGATGGCGCGCAGACGTTCCTGCATCGTTGCGCACTTCGCACCGAGCCGCTCGTTGTCTCGCCGCAGTTCTTGCATCCGGTCAATCGTTTCCAAGATCTTGTTCTCAAGACGCGTGAGCTGCTCTTCCATGATTCGGTTGTCTTCCTTCGCAGTTCGCGAACTCATCATTTCACGCGGTGCGCGGCAGCACCCGCCACTGATCCGAGAGCGCAGCCAGGCAACGCGCGACTGCTTCGTCAACGACACCACCGGTCAGGCTACTGCGCGACGACCGGAACTTCAAGCGAATTCCATACGCGGCAACGCCGGCCGCCAGCTCCCGACCCGTATATATATCAAATAGTTCCACGCTCTCCAGCAACTCGCCAGCGGCCTTCTGGACAGTACTCGCGATACCTTCGTACGTCACTCCGTCCGGCACCAGCAACGACAGATCCCGGCGTGCGGCGGGAAATCGCGCGAACTCCTGGAACTGCACGTCCGCGGGCGTGGCAGCGAGGCGATCGAGGCGCAGCTCGAGGAGGGAGGCCGGACAATCCAGATCAAACCGAGCGGCTGCCTCCGGGGCGAGCCTCCCGAGCCAGCCGATGCATCCCCCCCCTGCATCCAAGATCCGCCACTGCAGCCCCGCGGCGAGGAAAGGCTCGACGTCGCCGGCGGCGAGCGCCAACGGCGTCCGCAGGAGACTGCCGATCTGCTCGCCGATGCCCTTGAGTTCGAGCAGGTCGACCGGCATACCGCCGAGGCCTTCTGCGGCGGCCCCCGCCATCCCGCACTGCAGGAGCCAGGGTTCCTCCGGCAACAAGCTGTTGCGGGCGCAGCCGCGGTCCGCAGTCGTGGCGCCCGCCGGCCAGTACACGCGGCCGAGCTGGAACAAGCGTACGGGCGACCGCGCGCCGGCATGCACGTTGTGGCGGGCGACGTCGGCGAAAGCCGGCACCATGCTCGTGCGCAGCAGCGTCTCGCGTCCGTGGTGCGGATTCAGGACTCGCAGGCATTCGCGTCGCGGATCCTCCGCGGGCAGCGCCAGGCTTTCGAGCTGCTGCCGCGTGAAGAACGAGCTGGTGACGATCTCATGGTACCCGAGCGACGGAAGCCACGTGCGCAGCAGGCGGCCGACCTCGTCCGGCCGCGACCGTCGTCTGCTCGCGAGTGCAGGCGCGTGGCCCATCCGCGCGCCCTTGTCGTAACCGTGGCGCCGGGCGATCTCCTCGACGAGATCGATCTCCTGCTTGAGATCCCGCCGGAACGACGGAATCTGGACCATGAGATTGACCGTCTTGGCCTCGATCTGCCCGCTGAGCGGCTGTACCTTGAGGCCGAGCGACTGCAGGATATCGGCGGCCCGTTCGAGATCCAGTTCGGTGCCGAGCACGCGGTTGACGTGGTGCAGACGCAGTGGCAGGTCGGCCTGGTTCTGATGGTCAGGATCGGCGCGATCTACCGCATCGCCGATGATCGCCGCCCCGCAGTGCTCCTGCAGCAGGAAGAGCGCTCGGTGAGCAGCGAAACGCACCATGCTCCAGTCTGCTTCGCGTTCGAAACGGTAGGAGCTCTCGCTGACCAGGCCGAGACGCCGGCTGCAGCCACGGACCAGCCGCGGGGCGAAGAACGCGCTCTCGAGGAGCAAGCTCGTGGTGCCTTCGTAGACCTGGCTGCTCGCCAGCCCCATGACTCCAGCGAGAGCCACCGGACCGTCGCCGTCGGCGATGATCAGATCGTCGGCCTGGATCTGTCGCGATACGTCATCGAGCGTCGTCACCATCTGCTTTCTGCCGGCGCGGCGGACACTGATCACGCCGCCGCTGAGGCGGTCGCGGTCGAAGGCGTGCAGAGGCTGCCCGAGCTCGAAGAGCACGTAGTTCGTGATGTCGACCACGTTGTTGATGGGACGCTGTCCGATCGCGCGCAGGCGATTCTGCAGCCAGCGCGGCGACGGCTTGACAACGACGCCGTCGGCGCCGTGCGCCGTGTAGCGCGGGCAGTCGGCGAAGCTCTCGATCTCGATCTTCCAACCGAGGCCGCCGGCCGCCGCCGGCTTGAGGACTCGCGGCGGATTCAGCTTCGTTGCGTAGATCGCCGCGACTTCGCGGGCGACGCCCAGGTGGCTGAGTAGATCGGGACGATTGGGCGTCACCTCGATATCCAGGACGACGTCACGATAGCCGTACAGCTCATCGGCCGGCGTCCCGAGGTCGGGCTCATCCGCGAGTTCCATGATGCCGGCGGCATCTCGTCCCAGTTCGAGCTCTGCCGCCGAGCAGATCATGCCTTGGCTCTCGATCCCGCGTATCTTGGCGGGCTTGATCTGCACGCCGCCGGGCAGCACGGCGCCGGGCGCCGCCAGCAAGACGTGCAGGCCGGCGCGCACGTTCGGCGCTCCGCAGACGATCTGCACCGGCTCGCCAGCGCCGGTCTCGACCCGGCAGACCGTGAGCTTGTCCGCGTGCGGGTGTTTCTCGCAGGCCAGGACCCGCGCGACCCGCACTCCTGGCCAGGAAAGCGCGAACTCCGCCAGCCGCTCGACGTTCAAGCCGGCAGCCGTCAGCCGATCGGCCAGCCCCTGCGGCGTGTCGTCCCAGGTCACGAGATCGCCGAGCCACTGCAGGCTGATCTTCACAGGACACCTCGGAACTGTTGCAGGAATCGCAGGTCATTCTCGTAGAACAGCCGGATGTCGCCGATGCCGTACTTGAGCATCGCCAGGCGGTCGATGCCCATTCCGAAGGCGAAGCCGGTGTAGGCATCGTCCGGATACCCCGCCGCCCGGAAGACGTTCGGATGGACCATCCCCGCCCCCATGATCTCCAGCCAGCCGCTCTGACCGCAGACGCTGCAACCGCGACCGGCGCACTTCACGCACTGCATATCCACCTCCACCGACGGCTCGGTGAACGGGAAATAGTGCGGGCGGAACCTGGTCTGGCGCGCGCCGTCGAAGAAGCTGGCGACGAACGCTTCGACGGTCTGCCGGAGATCCACGAGGCTGATGTCGCGGTCGACGCGCAAACCTTCGATCTGATAGAACTCGGCGGAATGGGAAGCATCCGCGTTCTCGTTGCGATAGACGCGCCCGGGAAAGACGTAAGCGAGCGGCGGCTGGACCCGTTCCATCGTGCGCACCTGCACCGGCGAGGTCTGGGTGCGCAAGAGGATCTCTTCGCCCAGGAAGAACGTGTCCTGGCTATCGCGCGCCGGGTGGTCGGCAGGGAAGTTCAGGGCGGTGAAGTTGTAGTAGTCCAGTTCCACCTCCGGGCCCTCGCCGCGATCGTAGCCGAGCCCGTAGAAGATGTCGCAGATCTCCTCCAGCACGCAGAGCAGCGGATGGGCCGTGCCCAGAACAGCGGGCGGCCGCCCGGGAAGAGTCAGATCGCGCACCGGTGCGGCCTCGCCGCCGACCTGGCAAGCCGCCTCTCGCGCCGCGATGGCCTGGCTGAGCTGCTCCTTGAGCTCGTTGAGCGCGGCACCGAAGCCGGGTCGCACATCCGCGGGCGCGTCCTTCAGGGCGCGCAGCAGGGCCGTCAACTCGCCTTTGCGGCCCAGCAGCCGGACGCGCACGGCGGCGAGCGCCTCGGCCGTGTCCGCCTGCTCGATACTGGCCAACCCGGCCCTACGCAACCGTGCGATCGATTCAAGCATGCCGGCCGGCCTTTCTGCAGTCCGTACCCACCGCCTGCCGCACGCCGCGAGGTCAGCGCGCGTTGCGGGCGACGTTCGCCAATCTGGCGAAACCCTGGCTGTCGTGAACGGCAAGGTCAGCCAGCACTTTACGATCGATATCGATGCTGGCCTTCTTCAAGCCGTCGATGAACGCGCTGTAGCTCAAGCCGTTCAATCGCGCCGCCGCATTGATCCGGGTGATCCAGAGCCGCCGAAAATCGCGTTTGCGCCGCTTGCGATCGCGGTACGCGAAGGCCATGGCGCGCTCGACGGCGTGCCGCCCCTCGCGAATCTGCACTTTCTTGCCGCCGAAAAACCCCTTGGCGCGCTTGAGGATACGCTTGCGCCGCTGTTTGCCGGCCGGATTGTTTGTCGCCCTGGGCATGTCTGCCTCCTGATATGCGATCTGTGGGTGTGCGCTGGTCCGGCGGCTAGCCGCAGCCGAGCATCTTCTTGGTCCGCTTCTCGTCGCTTGGCGCAATCATGGCCGATTGGCGCAGATTCCGCAGCCGCTTCGGACTCTTGGCAGTGAAGAGATGGCCGTGATAGGCCTTGCCGCGTTTGACGCGCCCGCTACCGCTCAGTTTGAAGCGCTTGGCGGCCGACTTGTTGGTCTTCATCTTGCTCGAACCCATCTCTGTCTCTCCCTTTTGTGTCGGCGACGGCCCGTCCGCGGCCGCTGCCCGCCAGCGGGCGGCGCCGGCTGCTTCAACGCGCCTTGCGCGGGGCCAGTATGAAGCTGATCAACTTGCCCTCGCGCTGCGGCGTCGATTCCGGCGCGCCGTAAGGCGAAACCTCATCGATGAGGTGCTGGAGGAACTCCATGCCCAGATCGATGTGCGTGATCTCGCGACCCCGGAACTGCATGACGACCTTGACCTTGTTCCCCGTTTCGAGGAAGCCGATGATATGCTTGCGCTTGAAATCGTAGTCATGGTCGTCGGTCTTGGGCCGGAATTTGATCGTCTTGATCTTGACCGTGTGCGACGTCTGCCGCGCCTTGCGCGCCTTCTTGCTCTGTTCGTAGCGGAACTTGCCGTAATCCATGATCCGGCAGACCGGCGGCCGCGCCATCGGCGCCACCTCGACCAGATCGAGTCCCTTCTGCTCCGCGAGAGCCAGCGCATCGCGCGTGTCCATTTGGCCGAGCTGCGTCCCTTCCTCGTCCACCACTAGAACCGTGGGGATCCTGATCATGCGGTTGACGCGGGTCGTCTTGTTGGCCTTGATGGCGAACCTCCTCGTGGTCACGCGAGACACCGGCGCCCGCCCGCCGCAAGACGAAAGGCGGGCACAATGGCCCGCCTCGGGATACATCGACCGTGCCGTCCACATCGCGGTCAGGGACCGCGGAGCCAGTCACGGTGAGAGGCGGACCTCTGCTTGCCAGTGCGCCCGGGCATCGTTCCCGACCCGGGCGCACGTTTACAGATCGACCAATTTAGGCTTTGCGTGCGATTTCGTCAAGCATTTCCTGCGCCAGCGCGTCGACCGCGATCACTCGCTTGTCCGCCACGTGCCGCCGGCGCAGAGCTACCTGACCGCTGTCTTGCTCCTGCCCGCCGACGACCAGCATGAGCGGCACGCGCATGGTCTCGGCCTCGCGGATCTTGAACCCGATCTTCTCGTCGCGCAAGTCGGCCTCCACGCGTAGGCCCCGGTCGCGCAGCCGCTCCGCGACTTGCGCGGCGTAAGCCTGCTGGTCGCGGCTGACGGACAGCACACGTGCCTGCTCCGGCGCAAGCCAGAGCGGAAAATCGCCTGCATAGTGCTCGGTCAGGATCCCGATGAAACGTTCGATCGAACCCAGGATGGCCCGGTGAACCATGTACGCATATCGCTCCTGACCATCGCGATCGGTGTAGACGACGCCGAAGCGCTGCGGCAGGTTGAAGTCGAACTGCACGGTCGAGACTTGCCACTTGCGCCCGATCGCGTCGATCAGCTTGACGTCGATCTTCGGTCCGTAGAAGACGGCTTCGCCCTCTTCGCGCGTGTAATCGAAGCCGTGCCGGGCGATCGCCTTGACGAGGCTCTTCTCGGCGGCTTCCCATTGCTCGTCCACACCGGCGTACTTCTGCGTATTCTGCGGATCGCGCACCGACAGTTCCACCTTGAACTGCGTGAAGCCGAAGGTGCCGAGGACCTCCTTGACGAGTGCCAGGCAGGTGGCGACCTCGTCCTCGAGCTGCTCCGGCGTGCAGAAGATGTGAGCGTCGTCCTGCGTGAATCCGCGCACGCGCATCAGTCCGTGCAGGGTGCCCTTGAGTTCTGCCCGATAGACGGTGCCCAGCTCCGCGTAGCGAACAGGCAAGTGCCTGTAGCTGCGGGTTTTGCGGCCGTACATCAGGATGTGGCCGGGGCAATTCATCGGTTTGACGACGTAGGGCCGTTCGTCCTGCTCGAAGACGTACATGTTGTCGCGATAGAAGTGCATATGCCCCGAGGTCTCCCACAGCGAGGCCTGCGAGATATGCGGAGTCGTGACCGTCTTGTAGCCGTAGCGGCGCAGCACGCCGAGCAGGTACTGGGTGACCTGGGTCCGCAGCACGTCGCCGCGCGGGAACCAGAAGCTCAAGCCGGGACCCGCGTCGTCCATGATTCCGAACAGGTCGAGTTCGCGGCCGAGCTTGCGATGATCGCGCTTCTTGGCTTCCTCGAGCATATGCAGATGATCGGCCAGCTCTTTCTGTTTGAACCAGCTCGTGCCGTAGATCCGCTGCAGCATGGGCTGCGAGCTGTCGCCTCGCCAGTAGGCGCCGGCCAGGCTGAGCAGCTTGAAGGCCTTGAGCTCCTTCGTGCTCTGCACGTGTGGGCCTTCGCAGAGGTCGACGAAGTCGCCCAGCCGGTAGATGCTCAATTCGACGCCGTCGCCCAGCTCGCGGATCTGGTCGAGCTTGTACGGCTGGTCGGCGAAGATCTCCCGGGCTCGCTGGGGCGTGATCACTTCCCGCGTGATCGGCAGATCAGCGCGGGCCAGTTCCCGCATCTTCGCCTCGATGCGCGCCAAATCGTCCTCGCCGAAAGGCTCCCGACGGTCGAAATCGTAGTAGAAGCCGTTCTCGATGCTCGGGCCGAACGCGAACTTCACGCCGGGATACAGCTCCTGCACGGCCCAGGCCATCAGGTGCGCCGTCGAGTGGCGCAGCGTCTCGTAGCCGTCGTCCGTGCCGCGGGTGATGACGTGCAAGCGACCGCCCGCCCGAGCCGGCTCGTGCAGCGCGTGGTTGACGCCGTCCACGCGAACGGCGAGGGCGTTGCGCAACAGGCCCTCGCCGACGCTGCGCACAGCCTCTTCGTAAGGCCTACCGGACTCGATAGTTACACTGCCGCCGTCGGGCAGGTTGAAGGTGACCTGGGACATAACGCCTCCACCCTTGATCGCGCGCCAGAGCATGGCGGCGTGCTCCGCCAGGTTCCCGATCGCGAAGAAACCACGACAAGATAACGGGCCCGGTAGGCAATCCGCAAAGAGCAACTGCCGCCGCGACCTCGTCGTCGGCGCCCAGCGGCGCAGCATGGGGCGATCGGAGGCGGAAGCAAAGGGCCGCGCTCATGTAGCGCGGCCCGCCGAGGCGTGGTGGTGGGCGATACTGGATTCGAACCAGTGGCCTCTTGTCTGTCAAACAAGCGCTCTAACCAAAACTGAGCTAATCGCCCACCGCGACCAGAAATCTAGCAGCGGCCTCGGGAAAGTCAACTCCCGCGTGCCGCGGGCGGCCGCCGTGGGCCCCGTCGGCTTGCCCGGCCACCGCGCACAGGTACGCTTGCCGCAGACGGACGTCAGCCCAGGAAATCTACGAGTTTGTCGCCGCCGACGGCCTGGCGCATCTTCTTGAGGGCCTGGTTCCGTATCTGCCGCACCCGCTCTCGCGAAAGGTGGATGTCCTGGCCGATGGCTTCGAGCGAGGACGTCTCCTGGTCGCCGAGCCCGTAATACCGCATGACGATGTCCCGCTCGCGCGGCGACAGGAGATCGAGCGCCTCGGCCATCTCCTTCTGCAGCTCGTCCTGGACGAAGCCCTCCTCGGGGTTCAGATCCTCGGGATCGACAAGCGTTTCGGCCAGCGAGACGTCGTCGTCGAACATGCCCTGGTCCAAACTGACCATGGGCCGGCTGGCGGCCCTGATCTGGCCCATCTTGCGCGTCGACAGCTGCAGCTTCTCGGCGATCTCGTCCTCCTGCACCGGACGCCCGTGCTTCTGTTCGAGCAATAAGGCGGTGCGCTTGATCTTCTGCGCCTGCTGCGACCGATTGATCGGCAAGCGGACGGTGTTCGTCTGCTCAGCGATCGCTTTCTGGATGGCCTGGCGGATCCACCACACGGCGTAGCTGATGAAACGAAAGTCCCGGCGTTCGTCGAATCTCTTGGCAGCCGTGATCAAGCCGATGTTGCCCTCCGCGATCAGGTCCATGTAGCTCAGGCCCTGATTGAGGAACTTCTTGGCGACGCTGACCACGAACCGCAAGTTGGCGTTGACCAATTGGTCGAGGGCATCCTTGTCGCCGTCGCGGATCCGACGCGCGAGCTCGAACTCCTCTTCCTTCGTCAGCAGATCGTGCCTGCCGATCATCTGCAAATAGTGCTGCAGGCTGGCGTCTTCGCGCCGGTCGCTGCTCAATTCTACTTCGTACATGGGGCCTCCCTCTCATCTGGGAGCCGCCGAGCGGCCTGGTTGGAACGAGCGGCCTTCCGGCCGGTAGCTTGCGCCGCCGTCGCCGTGCGCCTCCGGGTGCCCTGCACGGCCGGCCCTGAACTTGCTCGTCGTGTTCAAACGCATTCCGGGGCTGCCGAGTTCCAGCATAACTGGACTACTTTGGTACTATTATCGTCAGCAGTATCCTAGATTTCAAGTCGAAATTTGTCAATCAATAAAAATTCGTGCTTTCCCGCAGTTGGGCCTCTGCGCCGGGTGCGCAACGCGGCGGCACAGTTGCGTGCCGCCGCGCCACAGCGACACCGTCAGTCGTCTACGACTTCGAAATCCGCCTCGACAGAACTCCCATCGGCCCCGCCCTCGGCGCGGTCCTCGCCGGCTTTCGTCTTGGCGCCATCTTGCGCTTGGGAGGCCTTATCGTAGGCCTTGGTGGTCACCTCTTGCACCGCCCTCATGAGCGCGTCCCGGGCGGTGTGGATGATCGCGACATCCTCACCGGTGGCCGCTTCCTGGAGGGCCTTGATCTTGACTTCGACATCCTTCTTCTGGGCGTCCGCCAGGTCGCCGCCGAGATCGTCCAACGCCTTGCGCGCCTGATGGACGAGGCTTTCGGCCTCATTGCGGGCATCGACGAGCTCCCGGCGCTTCTTGTCCTCGCCGGCGTGCTCCTCGGCGTCCTTGAGCATGCGGTCGATCTCCTGCTCGCTGAGTCCGCTCGAGGCCTGGATGCGGATCGACTGCTGCTTGCCGGTGGCCTTGTCGACCGCGGCGACCGAGAGGATCCCGTTGGCATCGATGTCGAACGTCACCTCGATCTGCGGGATGCCGCGCGGCGCCGGCGGGATGCCGGTGAGCTGGAACTTCCCGATCGACTTGTTGTCGAGCGCCATCTCGCGTTCGCCCTGGAGCACATGGATGTCGACCTTGTCCTGGTTGTCCGCCGCCGTGCTGAAGACCTGGCTCTTGCGCGTCGGGATGGTCGTGTTGCGCTCGATGAGCCGGGTCATGACGCCGCCGAGCGTCTCGATGCCCAGGCTGAGCGGCGTGACGTCGAGCAGGACGATGTCGCCGAGATCGTCGCCGGCGAGCACGCCGGCCTGGATCGCCGCCCCCATCGCCACGACCTCGTCGGGATTGACGGAGCGATTGGGTTCGCGCTTGAAGATCTCCTTGACCTTGGCCTGGATCGCCGGCATGCGCGTCGCTCCGCCGACCAGGATCACCTCGTCGATGTCCGCGGGCGTCAGCTCGGCGTCCTTCATGGCGCGCAGGCAGGGCTGCACGGTCCGCGCGACGAGATCGGCGACGAGCTGCTCGAATTTGGCACGCGTCAAGGTCAACGCCATGTGCTTCGGGCCGCTCTGATCGGCAGTGATGAACGGCAGATTGATCTCGGTCTGCGTCGAGCTGCTCAGCTCGCATTTCGCCCGTTCGGCGGCCTCTTTCAGACGCTGCAGCGCCATCGGGTCCTTGCTCAGGTCGATGCCTTCCTGCTGGATGAAGGTCTCCACGAGATGATCGATGACGCGCTGGTCGAAATCGTCGCCGCCGAGATGCGTATCGCCGTTCGTCGCCTTGACCTGGAACACCCCTTCGGCGATCTCTAGGATGGAGATGTCGAAGGTGCCGCCGCCCAGGTCGAAGACCGCGACGACTTCGTCCTTCTTCTTCTCGAGACCGTAGGCCATCGCCGCGGCGGTCGGCTCGTTGACGATTCGCTTGACCTCGAGGCCGGCGATCTTGCCGGCATCCTTGGTCGCCTGCCGCTGGCTGTCGTTGAAATAGGCCGGCACCGTGATGACCGCTTCGGTGATCTCTTCACCGAGATGCCCTTCCGCGATCTCCTTCAGGTTGCGCAGGATCTGCGCCGAGATCTCCGGCGGCGTGAACTCGCCATGGCTCGTCTTGACGCGGACGACGCCGCCGGGACCTTTCGTGACCTTGTAAGGTACGGTGTCCATCTCGGCGGACACCTCGTCGTAGACGCGGCCCATGAACCGCTTGATCGAGTACACGGTATCCGTCGGGTTGGTCACGGCCTGGCGTTTCGCGAGCAGTCCGACCAATCGTTCGCCGTTCTTGTTCCAGGCCACGACCGAAGGCGTAGTCCGGTTGCCTTCCTTGTTCGGGATGACCTTGGGCTCGCCGCCCTCCATGATGGCGACCACGCTGTTGGTCGTCCCCAGATCGATGCCGATGATCTTGCCCACGGCAGGCTTCCTTTCCGTTTCGGCCATGCGGCCCAGGTTTGTTGTGCAGGCGAGGACAATACAAGAGTCGTGCCGTCGTCGCGCGCGCCGCGGATCGAGCTCAAATTATTGCAATTAAATGATTTGAAAAACCAGCCGCCAATCGGCCCACACGCCGTTGCTGCCATTATGGCCGCTGGACCGCCTATCTGGCAGTATCGCGCCTCATCGCGGCCAGCCCTTGGCAGTACGCGCTTAGCACGGCGCAGTCCATCAGGCGGCTGTACAGGCCCGTCAGCCACGGGCGCGCTCTGGATCCTGGCCAACGGCCGAGCGCACGGGCGGCAACTGGACCGGCGGCACGCGTCAGGAACGCGCGCAGCGCGCGCAGGCGCCACGCGGTGCGCCGACCGGGCGGATCGATCACCAGATGCAGGCGAGATCGGAAGAGCGTCATGTAGGGAAAGAGTGTAGGATAGGGTGGAGATCTCGGT
>CAZJWO010000108.1:0-12294 GCA_964549735.1 uncultured Fibrobacteraceae bacterium
TCTCTTCTGAACGCTGGTCCTTGCCGGACCCGACTCGATGAACGGAAAGGAGATAATGCCATGAAACGCACGCAACCGGCCACTGTCGCGACGCTCACCGTGCTCCTGATGCTGATTGCCGCCGGAGCGGTCGGCGCAGCCCCCGGCGACCATGTCTGGAGCCGGGGATTCGACCACGATATCCAGACTGGGATCACGCCGGATGGCGGCGTCATCGGGGCCGAGATGTTCTATTCGACCATCGACTTCGGCGGTGGACCGTTGACTCCGACGTCAGCTTTCGGGGCCGATATGTACGTTGTCAAGTACGACGCGGCGGGAAACCACGTCTTCAGCTTCGCGATCGAGGGAGGCCAGAGCCACCAGGTCCAAGCCGTGCGAGCGGACGGCGCCGGTGGCGTGTACGTGATGGGCCGGATCTTCGCCGGATCGGTCGATTTCGGCGGTGGTCCGCTCGCCGCCGCGAGTTCGTTCTTCGTCGTGCGCTACGACGCATCAGGTGCGCACGTCTTCAGCGGTCTTCACGGCGATGTCGAGATGGCCGACGCCGAGGCCGATGGCCAGGGTCTGGTGATCGTCGGCGCCACGCGATCGACGGCCGATTTCGGCGGCGGTCCCTTGACGACCGCCGGCGACGCCGATGCCTTGATCGCCAGGCTCGATGGCGCGGGCAACCACGTATTCAGCGCGATCTACGGCGATCAGTACTACCAGTACGCCTGGGCCGTCGGCACCGATGGCGCCGGCAGGCCGATCATGGCGGTGCAGATCGCCGGCGACACCGATTTCGGCGGCGGCTCCCTCTCGCCCAGCGGCTTCGGCCTCGCGCTGGTCGCTCTCGATGAGATGGGAGCGCACATCCGCAGCACGCTGATCGAGGGGGACTTCACCTCCGGGATCACCTACAACACGCATCTCGACGTCGACGTCGCGGGGGGCTTCGTCGTCGCAGGCAGCCTGCATGGCGCCGCGGACTTCGGCGGCGGCGCGCTGTACTCAGCGGGCGGCACCGACGTCTACGTGGCTGCCTTCGACACCGACGGGAGCCACCGCTTCAGCCAGAGCTACGGATCGACCAGCTATCAGGTCGTTCACAGCGTGTCCCTCCTGCCGAGCGGCGCGATCCTGCTCAGCGGCAACTTCGTGAACGATCTGGATTTCGGGGGCGGTCCTCTCAGCGCCAGCAGTGACACGGCCGAGCTCTTCCTGGCCCGTCTGAACGCGTCTGGAGGCCATGAGTTCAGCACGGCGTACCAGGCGTCCGGAGCTGCGTATGGACTGGTCTCGCGCGCCAACGCCGGCGGCGCGATCCTGCTCCAGGCCAGCGCGTCACCCGACCTCGATCTGGGCGGCGGCCCACTCGGCGACCACTGGAACTTCATCGGCGTGCTGGAGGGAGACGCGACCGCGAGCGACGTCGCCGGCGGCAATATCCCCGGGTTGCTGACCGGAGTCTCGGTTTACCCGAACCCCTTCAACCCGGCGACCACTCTGGCATTCACCCTGGGCCACGGGGGCGACGTCGAGATCGTCGTGTACGATCTGCGTGGCACCCTGGTGGCGCGCGTGCACAGAGGAGAGTTGAGTGCCGGATCGCACGCGGTGACCTGGCGCGCGGACGGCGCACCAGCCGGGGTCTACCTGGCCACAGTGCGCACGGGACGAGTTATGAGGACCTTGCCGATTATGCTGGTCAAATGATGGCGCCGATCGACTCCAGCGCTGGCAGACTCCTGCGACGCATGAACGCGACGCAGCGGTTCAACGCGCAGCGGTTCGCTGCGCGACCCGCGGAATCGATTGTCAATAAGCAAGTTCTGGCGGCGCAGAAGTATGGCGACTATTGCCGTCGCGCCGGGTTGGGCCTAGCATACCGATTACTTGACTGGTCGCGAGCTCCATTGCAACGCAGCGGTGAGGCGACCGGCCACTATACCCGGATTATTCATGAAGGCCCGTAGCGAGGAAGTGGGTCATGCTTACCAGAGAGCAGGATCGCAAGGGTCGACGAGGGAGGCGTACCCGGTGCGGTACGTTGACCGAGTCGAACCGAGAACGCGATCTCTGGCAAGCATATCGCCTACCGCAGTAGGCCGTTCATGAATGATCCGGGTCAACACCAACGAACGAGGTATCGCCCATGAAGACCGCCACCCTCGTTTGCTGCCTGCTGATCGTGGCAGGTGCAGTCTCCGCCGTCGATCCCGCGGCGATGAAGACTCCTTCGGGCTGGTTCGACATGTCGAACTGCGACTTCTGCAAGTTCATGCTCGAAGATCCCGACATGCTGAGCCACGTCACCTGGGAAACCCACCGCACCAAGCGCGGCATGCTCCATATCACGACCGTCGACCCCGCCTACGCCGAGGCGTACCAGAAGTCGAATCAGGCCATGGAAAAGCTCGGCACCGAGATGATGACCGGCAAGGTCGATCCGGCACAGGTCAAGATGTGCGGCCATTGCCGGGAGTTCGGACAGCTCTTGATGTCCGGCGTCGACATGGAGACGATCCAGGGCGAGCAGGCGGAGGTCACGCTCATCACGACGACAGATCCCGCGATGGTCGCCAAGATCCATGCCTTCGCGGAGCGGAACCGCGCGGAGTTCGCGCTCCTGACCGGCAGCGAGAGCCGACCGCACGCACATTGACCGCCGCATGGGACCGGAACGAGCGTACAGCAGAGGGCCGCGGGCGCTCGTTCCGTGCCGGACCTTCGGGGCCCAACGCGGCTGCATGTCGTTGCGCACCGTTATCGATCTTTATAGAGTACCTTTATGATCCGTTATAGTGTCGGCGGGCAACCGCCACTTGGATCCTCCGGTACGAAGGCGGATGGGCGTGTTCGATCTCATCCCCTTGAGGGGCCTCTGCAGGCCGGGCCGGATCGCCGTGCTGGCTCCGGGGCGCAGCATCGGTCCGTCGCCGGTCTTCGGCCACAGCACGCGCGCGGACGTGATCAGCGAACTGCGTCGCGCCGCGCGCGAAGCTGGTATCTGCTGGCGACTGCGCTCCTTGCTGGCCAGCACCTCGCGAGCCTCGAATCCGCTCTGTTTCCTGAGCGACCACGATGTCATCGATCACGTCGCCGGCCTCATCCTTCGCGGTGAGATCCAGTGCTTCGAGATCGAGACCCGCCATGGCGAGATCCCGTACGCGTCGTCCGTCGCGGTGGAACGCGAACGGGGGCCCATCGCGTCGAGCGTCGGCGAACCGCGGCCGAGCCCCGCGACGAAGCCGATGCCCGCCTCCGTGCCGGCCCCCGCGAGCCCGAGCAGCGGACCGGTCGAACCTACGCGACCTGCCGAACAGCCCGCGGAACCGACCCCCGAACCCTCGCGGATCTTCGCGTGCAGCGCCGTTCCCGGCGTCACCTTCGCCTTCAACAGCTCCTTCGTCCGACCAGGTGTCGTGGAACATCTCAAGGAGATCGAAGCGCTGGCGTTCCGTTACCCGGAGGCGAAGATCATGGTCTTCGCCCACACGGACGCCGTCGATAGCGACCTCTACAACAAGAAGCTGAGCGAACGTCGCGCCTGGAGCACGGTCGCGTTCATCACCGACGATACCGACGCCTGGGAAACGCTCTACAACCACCACAAGGAGAGCTGGGGCCTGAAGGTCGTGCAGGAGATCCTGGCTCATCTGGGCCACGACCCGGGTCCCCTCGACGGTGTCATGGGCGATCGGACCCGCGCGGCCATGCGCGCCCTGCTCGGCCTGCCCGATGATGCCGCCGTGGCAAACGACGCGAAGTTCCGGAGTCGGCTCTTCCGCTCCTACTTCCAGGCGGCCAAGCACGATGTCGACCTGCCCCGGGAGCGCTTCGTGACGCCCGGCTACATGGGCTGCAGCGAATTCAATCCTGTCGAGCCGGTCGACGGCGCCCATGAACCGAATCGCCGGGTCCATGTCTTCTTCTTCCGACCGGACCAGATTCCCGACCTGCCCTGCCGTTACGCCGACATCGCGCCTTGCCAGCTGCAGATCGCCGACACCACGCCGCGCCACAACGCGTCGTTCCGGTGCGCCTTCTACGACGACCTTTGCCGGGAGTGCACGTGCAACGAGACAGCACGGTCCCTCGTCGAGATCCGGCTCTACGACCATGCGCGCCAGTTCGTCGCCGAGGCGCCGTACCGCGTCTCGGTGAACGGCCAGGTCTTCGCGACCGGCAAGGCCAACCGGAATGGCTTCGTGCGGCTGGTGGATGTGCCGACGCCGGGTCGTTGCGAGATCGAGTGGTCGACCGAACCGGACACGTCGGGCGACAGCTACGAGTACAACCTGGATCTCTACCTGCAAGCCGAGTCCGGCCTACCGGCCGCCGAGGCGGCGGCACAGCGCCTGCATAACCTGGGCTATCCCGACGCCCTCGATCTGGAGACCCGCATCCGACGGTTCCAGCGGGAATACGGCGAGGAGTTCGGCCTGCACGTCGATGGGCAGCTCGACACCGCGACCATCGACGCCATCAAAGTCGTGCACGACTCGGTCAAACCCGTGCTCGTGCACCAGTGAACCGAGAGACCGGGAGGGTCGTCCCATGACGTCGCACACCGCCGTCCCCTTCGCATTGCCCCTGATCCTCGCCGGGCCGATCGTCCGCCGGGCCACGAAACGCAGGGTCTACCTTTGGTTGGCGACGTCCCGACCGTTGAACGAACCCGCGGCGACAGTGGTCCGGATGACGCTGAGCGGCGAGTTCCTCGACGGCAAACCGATCGACGACTTCGTACAGGACTTCGCGGTCATCACGCTTGGCCGGCGACTCTTCGTCTACCTCTTCAAGCTCGAAGGCAAGTTCCCCACCGGGCGGGTCCTCGGCTATGAAATCCTCGAGGACGACGGGCACGGACTCGCGATCAGCATCTTCGATGCGGACGATTGCCGCGAGGAGATCTCGCTGAAGAGTTTCGACGTGCCCACCTTCGTCTTGCAGGCCCCCAAGGACCAGCGACTGCACCTGCTCTACGGATCCTGCCGCAAGCTGCACGGCCCGGGGATGGACATGATGGCCGCGGCCGTCGATACGCTGCTCAGATCCGGCCGCAAAGTCGATTCGCGACCCCATGCCATCCTGCTGGGCGGCGATCAGATCTACGCCGACGATGTCTCGGATCGCTTGATCAGACGCATCGCCGAGCTGGGCCGCGCGTTGATCGGCTTCGAATTCGTCCCCGGTGCCGGCAGCATCCTGCCCTACAAGCTCTCGCCGGGCGCGCGCCAGAGCTTCGTCGAGAACCTCGCCGCCTTCACCTCGGGCCATGCCGGCAACCATCTGATCACGTTCGGCGAGTACGCCGCGACGTATATCCTGGCCTGGAATCCGCACCCCCTGCTCTGGCCCCGGCTGCCCGACGACAGCCCCGAGGCCCGGGGACGGGACGGCGCGCGAGCCGCGCGGATGGTGCTCGCGAACGTTCCCGCGTACATGATCTTCGACGACCACGAGGTCACCGACGACTGGTTCCTCGACATCCCCTGGAAAGACAAGGTCAGAAGCACGTCCACGGGCCGACGCATCATCAGCAACGGCCTGGCGGCGTATTGGGCGTTCCAGGGGCTGGGCAACGACCCCGAACAGTTCGAATCCGCGGAGCGCACGGAGGAATTCGTCAAGGCGATCACCCGCTTGCTGCTGAGCAACGGGCGCGACCCGGGGCAGGAACTCGGCAAGGCATACGACCGGGCGCTGTGGACCGATTTCGATGATTGGTCCTACGTCGCGCCGACTTCGCCGCCCACGATCGTCCTTAACACGCGCACGCGGCGCGCGTCGCCGCGGCCGATCAAGGCGACCGGCCTGCCGGGTCTCGACCGCCTGCTGGTCCTGGACTGGTTCCGCGACCACATCGGCCACCGGCTCTGGAACGACCGCGAGAACAAACGCCTGATCCGACTCCTCGAACGCGCGACGCAGCAGGGGGGCGTGCAACGGCCCCTGATCATCGTCGCCCCGACGCCGGTCTTCGGCGTCAGCCAGATCGAGTGGCTGCAGAAGCTGCCGATCCTCACCGAGGTGCGTCCGCAATGGACAGACGCCGAGTCGTTCGGCGTCAACCCGACAAGCGTCGTGGACCTGATCACGGCCTGCGCCGCCTTCAAGCCCGAACCCCTGATCATCCTGTCCGGCGATGTCCACTATGGCTTCGAGATGACCGTGCGGGCAGTGATTGGCGAACAGGCGATGCCGATCCTCCAGCTCTGCTCCAGCTCGCTGAAGAATCACCCCGAGGGCGCGTTGCTGGAGGCCCTGCGCGAACTGAACCATCTGATGAGCAAGTCCAAGGACGCGACGTTCGGACGCGAACAGGTACCGATCGGCTACTTCGCCGATGGCAATGAGATCAAGATCGAGGCGCTCGAGGAAGACCCCGCGCGGCTCCCGGAGAACAGGCAGCCACTGTTCCGGCTCATCCATCGCTACGAACCGCGCGTCGTGTCGATGATCGATCCGCTGAAGACCCGCAACAATCTGGGTGAACTCGTCGTCGAGAGGCCGGCGACCACCACGGCATCCGCGGCGGGCTGGATCGTGAGGCACCGCTTCCATCAGCCGCGGCCAGGTGGCCCCGGCATCGAACAGGCGGAGTTCCTGAACTGGGACACCGCCAATTGGGACCACCATCTGACGGAGCGTTTCGCGGACTGATCGAGATCCACCACGTGATCGCTCGGCGCGGGCCGCAGAATCCGGAGGGACCCGCCGGTCCCTCCGGGATCCCACGGCCCGCGTCGGTCACTTCAGGTCGGACAGGCTAGCTCCGAAATTGATGTGGAGCACCTTTCCGTCGAGGGCCAACGCCGGAACCGACACGACGCCGAGCTTTTCGGCCTCGGCGACACGATCCTTGGCGGTGCCGAGGTGCACCACCTCGACATCGACGCGATTCCTGTCCAGCGCGCCGATCACCGATTGTTCGGCGGCGATGCACACGGGGCAGCCGGCGTGGTAGTAGACCGCTTTCTTCTTCATATCGAGCCACCTTTTCGGTTAGGTTGACCTTGTCGCGGGTGGTCGAGCGCCACCTCGCAAGACAAGATCAACCCGCCTGACGAGAGAGCCAAGATGGCACCTTTTGGTAACCTAGGTCGACGATGGGCCTGAACGAATCATCCCCGAGACGCGCGTCCGCTGCCGCCGACCGCGACTCGATTCCCGTCGCGGCGATGGTCGAGAGCATCATCGGCTGCAAGTGGTCCGTGCAGTTGCTCCGGCTTCTGGCGGACGGGTGCGCGAGGCCCAGCGCCATCCTGCGCGCCAGCCCAGGACTCTCGACCAAGGTGATGAACGAACGATTGCGGAAGATGGTGCGCTTCGGCATCGCACGGCGGACCGTGTTCGGCGAGAAGCCGCCGATCGAGGTCGAATACACGCTGACGCCGTTCGGGCTTCGCTTCATGGGCATTCTCGAGGAAGTGCGTCGCCTCCAGACCGCCGTGGACCAGGGCGACATTCCCGACGCGGAATGACAGCGCACGAGGACGGCCACCGCGCCGGCCGCAGGCCGGATCGCGGACGTCACCGACGGCACGGAATTGATCTCGACGTCCGATGCGCTGGGAGTAGCGCTTTATCGCTTCGCTCATCGTTCCCGGATTATTGTGTTGACTACGAGTATCAGTATCAACTATGCTGAGCAGGGGGTTTCCCCGATCCACGCGAAACACGCGCTCGCGGCCGCTTTCCGCGACCCCGATGCCAGGAACCACGAGGAGCTCGTCCATGCGAAATAGAGGTACTTCAATGCCAGCGGCCGTCGCCCGACTCGCCTTGTTCGCTTCGCTCGCCCTGCTGGTCGCGTGCCAGACCACCCGGCAGGCCCCGCCCCCGCCCTTTTCCGCCCTGATCTACGACGGCATGGGCGACCATACACGGACCATCGCCACCAGTTCGGCCGAGGCCCAGCGCTACTTCGACCAGGGCCTGCAGCTGACCTTCGGCTTCAACCACGACGAGGCGATCCGCTCCTACCATCGCGCCGCGGAGCTGGATCCCGCCGCGCCCATGCCCTGGTGGGGAGTCGCGTACTGTCACGGCATCAACATCAACGACCCCGAGATGAACGAGCAGCGCTCGCGCGACGCCTGGCACGCCATCCAGGAGGCCCGCAAGAGGATCGGACGCGCCGCGCCGGTCGAACGCGCGCTGATCGACGCGCTGTCCGCCCGCTACGCGTGGCCCATACCCGAGGACCGGACGCACCTGGACCGGGCCTACGCCGACGCGATGCAGCGCGTCCACGAGCAGTTCGCCGATGACGTCGACATCGCCGCTCTCTATGCCGAGTCGCTGATGAACCTGCAGCCCTGGGACTACTGGACCCACGAGGGCGAACCGAAGGGCCGCATCGAGGAGGTCGTCGCGGTCCTCGAACATGCCATGCGCATCGATCCCGACCATCCCGGCGCCAACCACTTCTACATCCACGCCGTCGAGGCCTCCCGGGATCCGGACCGGGCCGTGCCCGCCGCCGACCGCCTGACCCACCTGGTGCCCGGCTCGGGCCACCTGGTGCACATGCCGTCGCACATCTACGTACGCGTCGGCCGCTACACCGACGCCAAGCTCTCGAACATCGCGGCCGTAGCGATCGACCGCGCCTACTTCGCCAAGGCGCCTCCGCCGGGCATCTACGCGATGTACTACGGGCACAACCTCCACTTCCTGGCCTACGCGTCGATGATGTCCGGCAACGAGGCGGACGCCATGCAGGCGGCGCGCGACCTCGAGGCGGACATCCCCGAGGAGCCGCTGCGAGCGTTCGCCTTCCTGATCGACGGCATCATGCCGACCACGTTCCACGTGCTGGCCCGTTTCGGGCGCTGGGAGGAGATCCTGCGGGAGCCCGACTATCCCGAGTGGCGTCTGATGTCCCGCGTGGTCCGCGCCTACGCCCGTTCGGTCGCTTGCTCGGCGCTGGGCCGCACGGAGCAGGCGCGGGCCGAACTGGCGGAGTTCGAACGCCGCGCCGCCGAGGTTCCGGCCGACTGGCTGGTGATGCAGAACAAGGCGTCCGACCTGCTGCCGATCGCCCGCGCGATGGCCAACGGCGAGTTGCTCTTCCGCGAGGGCCGGCGCGAGGAGGCCTACGACATCCTGCGCGAGGGCGTCGCGATGGAGGATCGTCTGGTCTATGACGAACCGCCCGGCTGGATGCTGCCGGTCCGGCACGCGCTCGGCGCCCTGATGATGGCCGACGGACGGTATGCCGAGTGCGAGGCGATCTACCGCGAGGACCTCGCCCGCAACCGGGAGAACATGTGGGGGCTCACCGGGTTGCGACTGGCCCTCGAAGCGCAGGGCAAGACCCAGCAGGCGGTCGAGGCCGGTTCGCGCCTGGAGGTGGCGCTGACCGACGCGACGATACGGCCCACGTCGTCCTGTCTGTGCCAGCCGTGAGCTGCGAGCGGGCGCCGCGGCGATGCGGCGCCCGCGCACCCGCCCGTCGCGGGCGGATCCCGATTCGAGTGATCCCGATTCCTCGCGTTCTGCGTTAATCCCCGCTGCAGACGCCATGATCGAGCAACACCCGCTCCGCCCGGAGGTCGAGATGGTCCGGTCCGTCGTGTTCTTCATCACCCTCGCTGCTGCCGGTCTGGCGTCCGTCGCCGCCGCTGTCGAGCGCGAGGAACTGAGAGACGTCCTGCTGGTCGCCCAGGTGGACGTCGTCGTCACCGTCGACGGATCCCCGCTCGCCGCGGCCAGGGTCGCGCTCGACCTCGACGGCAGCATTGGCTGGGACGAGCACCTGGGCGAGCCGTCCGCCTGGACCGGCAGCGACGGATTCGTTTCGTTCTCCGACGTGGTCGCGATCGGCGAAGGGGCCGCAGATGACCGTCCGCTGGAACCCGGTCCGGACTGGCAAGCTCGGCGCGTCCTGACGGGCAATCTGCGCGGAGCGGTCGGCACGCCCGAGGTCCGGTTCGATTTCGTCGTGCCTGGCGGTCAACAGGAAGCCAGCCTCGGCTTCTTCGACCTGCGGGGGCGCCGCCTGGCCGAGGTCCGCGGCGCGGGCGACCTCGAGCTGGATGTGCCGGCCGGCCTGCCCGCGGGCGTCTACTTCGCCCGCCTTAGCGCCGGCGACGCGGCGCCGGTGTCCCACCGGATCACCAGCGCCGGCGCCCGGACCCGAACGGTCTCGGCGCGGCGTCTGAGCGCGGCCGAGGCGGCGGCGGCCGGCTGGGTCGAAGTGCGGCCGGCCGGTCAGAAGGCCGCCGCCCGGGAGCCGCACCCGATCAACATCATCGTCACCCATGTCGATCACGGCACGGTCGTCCAGCCCGAACAGGTCGTCGCGGGCTACAACACGTTCACCGTCGACATGGCCGCCGGACCGGCCGACGCGATGGTGCTGGTGCCGGCAGGCACGTTCATGATGGGGCAGGTGAACATCGCCACCCCGGTCCACGAGGTCACGCTGACCCGCGACTTCCTGATCGGACGCCGCGAGGTGACCAACGCCGAGTACCTCGAGGCGCTGCAGTGGGCCTGGAGCCAGGGTTCGCTGACGATCGCGAGCTGGGGCTCCGGCCAGGGCGTGCGGCAATATGGCCAGTTCCTCCTGATGATCAGCCAGACCGATGACCGCTACGAGATCCGGTTCGACCCCGCGCTGCAGCAGTTCTACCTGCACGCCGGCACCGCCATCGACGGCGCAACGGGCCCCGGCGTCGCTTACCCGGACGGCTACGACCCCGCCGACCACCCCGTCAAGCACGTCACCTGGTACGGCGCCGCTTGCTACGCGGACTGGCGCAGCCAGATGGAAGGCCTGCCGCCGTTCTACAACGGCGTGTGGCCCTCATGGCCACCGCCGTTCCCCGACCCATACGAGGCCGAGGGCTATCGACTGCCCACCGAGGCAGAGTGGGAGTACGCGGCCAAGTACAACGACGACCGCTGGTATCCGTGGGGCGACACCGCCATCGCCTGCGAGCGCACGAACCACCGCTCGGGCGACACCTACTGCGTCGGTTGGACGTTGCCCGTCGGCAGCCGTCCCGCCGGCGACAGCGCCCTCGGTCTGCAAGACATGGCCGGCAACGTGTTCGAGTGGGTCAACGATTGGCACAGCTTGTACGGCAATCAGCCGCTTACCGATCCGATCGGCGGCGCTGGTTCGAGCCGTGTCGTGCGCGGCGGCAGTTGGGAGCACTGGCAGACCACGAACCTGCTCTGCGCCCGCCGGCTCGACGCCGTCCCCGGAGGGCAGGCGTCGGGCATCGGTTTTCGCCTCGCCCGCACGCGGCCGCCCGCACCGCCGGAGTTCATCGTGGTGCCGGCCGGGACGTTCACCATGGGCCACGCCGGCGCCGGCGAGCCTGAGCGCGAGGTGACGCTGACTCGCAGCTTCGAACTCGGCATCTACGAGGTGACGAATGGCCAGTACCTCGAGGCTCTGCAGTGGGCCTACGATCAGGGGCTGGTGACCGTCGATGGGTCGTTCGCGTGGCAACACGGACAGATGCTGGTCCATGTGGCGCTGTCGCTGCCGGACCGTCTGGAGATCCTGTTCGATGAGAGCAGCGGCACCTTCTACCTGCACGCCGGCACCGACGACACGATCGGCCAGGAAGGCTGGGGACCAGGCTACGCCTATCCGGATGGCTACGACCCCGCCGACCATCCGGTCAAGCACGTGACCTGGTACGGTGCGGCCAGCTATTGCGACTGGCGCAACCAGATGGAGGGATTGCCGCTGACCTATGATGGGAACTGGAACCCCTCGGCCTCCAACAACCCGTACGATGCGATCGGGTACCGCCTGCCGACCGATGCGGAGTGGGAACGGGCCGCGCGCTATGCGGACGGACGGATCTATCCCTGGGGCGACACCGCTCCTTCGCCTTGCGTCGAGGCGAACTACGGCGTCTGCCTGGGTTGGACCGCGCCGGTCGGCAGTTACCCCGCCGGCCGGAGCGCGCTGGGCTTCTACGACCTCGCGGGCAACATCCAGGAATGGGTCAACGACGTGCATGCGGAGCTGGGTTCGGACGCTGTCGTCGATCCCATCGGGCCGGAGCAAGGGCAGAGCCGAGTGTTCCGCGGCGGGCCGCTCAACCTCGGTCCGTACTATCTGCAGAGCGCGTTCCGCGCGTTCAACGGGCCGGATTTCCAGGCCTACGCGCACGGCTTCCGCCTCTGCCGGACGGTGCAACCATGAGCGCCGCGCGGCGTTCCGCCGGACGCGGCCGCGTCCAGCGGAACGCGCGGCCTAGCCGAACCGCCCGGGGAGATAGTCCGCGGTGCGGGCCACCGCGGGGGTGGTGGACAACGTGCCGGGGGGTT